>NZ_QAJS01000009.1:6966-247173 GCF_003852595.1 Aquitalea sp. FJL05 | reverse complement strand
TGCCTGTCGTCGAGTTGGCAATACTAGCGATGACGCCCGAAAAAAGCAAGGCCATTTTTAGCAAAAACACCGTAGCCGCCTGCTTCCTGTATACTAGCGCGCTGATTTTGCATAACAAATACACCATATGCTGAAGTTTACCGTACACAAAACGTCCGGCGGTGCACGCCGCGGGACTCTGGAACTCAACCACGGCACCGTGGAAACCCCGGTTTTCCAGCCGGTGGGCACCTACGGCTCGGTCAAGGCCATGAGCCCGGTGGAGCTGAACGATATCGGCGCGCAGATCATTCTGGGCAACACCTTCCACCTGTGGCTGCGCCCGGGGCTGGAGGTCATCGAGCAATTCGGCGGCCTGCACGACTTCATCGGCTGGGACAAACCCATCCTGACCGACTCGGGTGGCTTCCAGGTATTCAGCCTGTCCGACATGCGCAAGCTGACCGAGGAAGGCTGCACCTTCCAAAGCCCCATCAATGGCGACAAGCTGTTCTTGAGCCCGGAAATCTCGATGAAAATCCAGACCGTGCTCAACTCCGACATCGTGATGCAGCTGGATGAATGCACGCCGGGGCAGGTGGATCATGCTACCGCGCAAAAATCGCTACAAATGAGCCTGCGCTGGGCCGAGCGCTCGCGTCGCGCCTTTGACGATCTGAAAAATCCCAATGCGCTGTTCGGCATCGTGCAAGGCAATTTGTACACCGACCTGCGCCAGGAATCGCTGGAAGGCTTGCTGCAGGTTGGCTTTGACGGCTACGCCATCGGCGGCCTGTCGGTGGGCGAACCCAAGCCGGAAATGTACCGCATGCTCAACGAGCTGAACGGCATGTTGCCGGCCGACAAGCCGCATTATCTGATGGGCGTGGGCACACCGGAAGACCTAGTGCATGGCGTGGCCAACGGCATCGACATGTTCGACTGCGTGATGCCCACCCGCAATGCCCGCAACGGCTGGATTTTCACCCAGCACGGCGACATCAAGATCAAGAACGCACGCTACAAGGATGACAAGAAGCCGCTGGACGAAGAATGCGCCTGCTACGCCTGCCGCAACTTCAGCCGCGCCTATCTGCATCACCTGCACCGCGTGGGTGAGATTCTGGGCGCACGCCTGAACACCATTCACAACCTGCACTACTACCAGGAGCTGATGCGCGAAATGCGCAAGGCCATCGAGGAAGACCGCTTCGAAGACTTCCGCCTGGAGTTCGCCGACAAGCGCGCACGCGGCGTGTCGTAAAGCGCGGGAACCTGCCACTTCGCCAAGCGGTCTGAGCCTGCGTTCAGGCCGGAAGGTTGGAAAAGACACGCAGCGTGGCTACAATGGCCCGTTTGTTTCACCATCAACACTATAACAAGGGAGCAAATCCATGCCCTTTATTGACAAGGCTTTCGCCGCTGGCACCGCACCGGGCGGTTTTGACATCATGTCTTTCCTGCCGATGATCGTCATTTTCGTACTGTTCTGGTTCCTGATGGTTCGTCCGCAGCAGAAGAAAATGAAAGAGCATCAGAAGATGCTGTCGGAAATCCAGAAGGGTGATGAAGTAGTTACCCAGGGTGGCATTCTGGGCCGCGTCGTCAAGACCGGCGAGCAGTTCCTGACCGTAGAAATCGCCAATGGCGTGGAAATCAATGTGCAGCGCCCGGCCGTTACCGGCAAGGTGGAAAAGGGCACGCTGAAGTCCCTGTAATCCCCAGGACGGCCGCCCGGCCCGCAAGCCGGGCGGTCAGTTTCGTTTCCTACCTCCGATATCACTCATGAACCGCTATCCTCTCTGGAAATACCTCGTCATTGCGGTAGCCCTGATCATTGCCACGATCTACACGCTACCCAACTTCTACGGCGAGACTCCTGCGGTACAGGTCTCCAGCACCCGCCAGTCCATCACCGTGGACACCGCCCTGATGGGCCGCGTGGAAGAGGCACTGAAAGCCCAGAACATCAGCCCGGACGGTCTGTACCTGGACGGCAGCAGCCTGAAGATCCGCTTCAAGGATGCCGACACCCAGATCAAGGCGCGTGATGCCATCCAGCACGCGCTGGGCGACAGCTACATCATCGCGCTCAACCTGCTGCCGGCCTCGCCGCAGTGGCTGGCCGACCTGAAAGCCTACCCCATGTTCCTGGGTCTGGATTTGCGCGGTGGCGTGCACTTCCTGCTGCAGGTGGACATGCAGGCGGCCATCGACAAGACCATGGAACGCTACGCCGGCGACATCCGCCGCGAGCTGAAGAACAAGCAGGTGCGCTACGGCAGCATCAAGCGCAACGGCAATGTGCTGGAAGTGCAGCTGCGTGATGCCGACACCCTGAAGGCCGCGCAAAATGTGGTCAGCCGCACCCTGCCCACCCTGGTGGTGAGCAGTGATGATGCCGCCTACAAACTGACCGCCACCCTGAAGCCGGAAGAAGTCACCAAGATTCAGGGCGATGCCGTCAAACAGAACATCTCCACCCTGCACAACCGGGTGAATGAACTGGGCACGTCCGAACCCATCATCCAGCAGGCTGGCCCCAACCGCATCGTGGTCGAGCTGCCGGGCATCCAGGATACCGCCCGCGCCAAGGACATCATCGGCCGTACTGCCACGCTGGAAGTACGCATGGTGGAAGACGACCAGGGCAAGGTCAGCGACGCGCTGGCCGGCAATATTCCGGCTGGTTACGACCTGCTGGACGAAGCCACCTCGCATGGCGCCAGCAAGATTCTGGTGAAAAAAGATGTCGAGCTGACCGGCGACAACATCAACGACGCGCAAGCCGGCTTTGATGAAAACGGCGCACCGGCAGTCCACATCAATCTGGATTCCACTGGTGCCTCCATCTTCCGTCAGGTGACTGCTGAAAGCATCGGCAAGCGCATGGCGATGATTCTGGTGGAAAAAGGCCGTGCCGAAGTGGTGACCGCTCCGGTTATCCGCTCGGAAATCGGTGGTGGCCGTGTACAGATCTCCGGCAGCATGAACCCGGCCGAAGCCAATGACACCGCCCTCTTGCTGCGTGCCGGTTCGCTGGCCGCGCCGATGAACATCATCGAAGAGCGTACTGTCGGCCCGAGCCTGGGTAAGGAAAACATCGAGAAGGGCTTCCACTCCACCCTGTGGGGCTTTGCCGCCATCGCGGTGTTCATGGTGATCTACTACGGCGTGTTCGGGGTGTTCTCTGCCCTGTCGCTGGCCGTCAACGTGTTCCTGCTGCTGGCCATTCTGTCCATTTTGCAGGCCACCCTCACCCTGCCCGGCATCGCCGCCATTGCGCTGGCACTGGGTATGGCGATTGACGCCAACGTGCTGATCAACGAGCGTATCCGCGAAGAACTGCGCAATGGCGTACCGCCGCACTCGGCCATCCAGGCCGGTTACGGCCACGCCTGGGCCACCATTCTGGACTCCAACGTCACCACCCTGATCGCCGGCCTGGCCTTGCTGATTTTCGGCACCGGCCCGGTACGTGGCTTTGCCGTGGTGCACTGCATCGGCATTCTGACCTCGATGTTCTCGGCAGTGCTGGTTTCGCGCGGCCTGGTGAACCTGTGGTACGGCCGCCGTCGCAAACTGACCTCGCTGGCCATTGGCCAGGTGTGGAAACCTGAGAAATAAGGACAGGACAGATCATGGAGCTTTTCCGCATCAAACGGGACATCCCGTTCATGAGCTACGGCAAGCTGACCACGGCAATTTCGCTGGTCACCTTCATTCTTGCCGTGTTCTTCCTGGCCACGCGCGGTCTTAACTACAGTGTGGAATTCACTGGCGGCACGGTACTGGAAGTGCAATACCAGCAATCGGCCGACCTGAATCTGATCCGCGACTCGGTCGACAGTCTGAAGCTGGGTGAGGCTACGGTACAAAGCCTGGGCAGCAGCAGCGATGTCATGATTCGCCTGCCGAACAAGCCGGGCACCACTTCCGCCCAGCTGTCGGAAAAGGTGATGAGCCTGCTCAAGGCCAAGGACAGCACCGTGCAACTGCGCAAGGTCGATTTTGTCGGCCCCAGCGTGGGTGAGGAGCTGGTGACCCACGGCCTGACCGCCGCCATCCTGGTGTGTCTGGGCATCATGGCCTACCTGGCCATCCGCTTCGAATGGCGCTTCGCCGTGTCGGCCATCATTGCCAACATGCACGACGTGGTGATCATCCTCGGCTGCTTTGCCTTCTTCCGCTGGGAATTCTCGCTGACCGTACTGGCCGGCGTGCTGGCGGTGCTGGGCTATTCGGTGAATGAATCGGTGGTGGTGTTCGACCGTATCCGCGAGAACTTCCGCAAGCCGGGCCTGCGTGGCAAGACCACCGCCAGCATCATCGACAACGCCATTACCGCCACCATGAGCCGTACCATCATCACCCACTTCTCGACCGAGATGATGGTGGTGTCGATGCTGGTTTTCGGTGGCCCGGCACTGCATGGTTTTGCCATGGCACTGACCATCGGCATCATCTTCGGTATTTACTCTTCGGTACTGGTCGCCAGCCCGATCGCGCTGTGGCTGGGTGTCAGCCGCGAGCACATGGTCAAGCCGGTCAAATCGAAAGAGGAAGCCGTGGTCTGAAGCAGAGCACGTCCTAAGCAATACACACTGGCCGGCTTGTCCGGCCGGTTTTTTATCCGCCTACAGCCAACCACGACGGTGACTCATGGAAGCCATCACTTTCCTGCTCGACTTCATCCTGCATATCGATGTCCACCTGACCCAGCTGGTCGTCCAGTACGGAGTGTGGATCTACGCCATCCTGTTTCTCATCATCTTTTGCGAAACCGGGCTGGTGGTTACCCCCTTCCTGCCGGGCGACTCGCTGCTGTTCGTTGCCGGTGCACTGGCGGCCATGGGCAAGATGGACGCCCACCTGCTGGTACTGTTGCTGACACTGGCCGCCATTCTGGGCAATAGCGTCAATTACGCCATCGGCCGGCATCTGGGCGCGAGCCTGCTGCAGCGTTTCCCGCGGCTGATCAAGCCGGAATACCTGGCCAAGACCCATGCTTTCTACGACAAGCACGGCGGCAAGACCATCATCTTTACCCGCTTCGTGCCCATCATCCGTACCTTTGCGCCCTTTGTGGCCGGCATTGGCAGCATGGGCTACCGCCAGTTCACGCTGTACAACGTGACCGGTGCCGTGCTGTGGGTAGCCGGCTTCTGCTATGCTGGTTATTTTTTCGGCAATCTGCCCTTCATTCGCAAGAATCTGGAATACCTGATTTTCGGCATCATCTTCGTCTCCTTCCTGCCGGCCATCATCGAAGTATGGCGCCACAAGCGCGCGGCACAACGCCAGTAAGCCTTGCCTACTCCCGCCAACGGTGGCGGGAGTATTGCCCTACCCTTTCAGCCAGTCCGGCACTATCATGGCCTGCATATGAAACGCATTCACAAGCTCCCAGATCACCTCGTCAACCAGATCGCCGCTGGCGAAGTGGTGGAACGCCCCGCCTCCGCCCTCAAGGAAATGCTGGAAAACAGCCTGGACTCCGGTGCCAGCAAGATCACGGTCGACCTGGCCCAGGGCGGCATCAAGCTGATTCGCGTCACCGACAACGGCAGCGGCATTACCGCCGATGATCTGCCGCTGGCACTGGACCGCCACGCCACCAGCAAGATTGCCTCGCTGGATGACCTGGAACAGGTCGGCACCCTGGGCTTTCGTGGTGAGGGACTGGCCAGCGTGGCCTCGGTATCGCGCCTCACCCTGACCAGCCGGCCGGCTGACAGCAGCCACGCCTACCAGATCATCGCCATCGATGGCCAGTTGCACCCGGTGGAACCGGCCGCCCACGCGGCGGGCACCAGTGTGGAAGTGGTAGACCTGTACTTCAACACCCCGGCGCGGCGCAAATTCCTCAAGAGTGAAAACACCGAATACGCCCACTGCGAAGCCACTTTCGAACGCATTGCCCTGGCGCATCCGCAAGTCGAGTTTCTGCTGCGCCACAATGGCAAGGTAATCTGGCGCTTGCCGGCGCAAGACCTGGCCGAGCGTGTTGGCGCACTGCTGGGCAAGGATTTCATCAGCGAAGCCATTGCGGTGGAGACCTCCGCTGGCAGCATGACGCTGAGCGGTTTTGTTGGCTCGCCCACTTATTCCAAGGCCAGCCGCGACGCCCAATATTTCTACGTCAATGGCCGCTTCGTGCGCGACAAGACCGCCCAGCATGCGCTGCGCCAGGCCTACCGCGATGTACTGCATCACGACCGCCACCCGGTGTATGCACTGTTCCTGTCGATGGACCCGGCCGGGGTGGATGTGAATGTGCACCCCACCAAGATCGAGGTGCGCTTTCGCGAAAGCCAGGCCATCCACCAGTTTCTGTTCCACAGCATCAACAAGGCACTGGCCGCCACCACCGCGGGCAGCAGTTCCCCCGTGCCAGCCCAGGGCGAGATCAATCAGGACACCATGCAAGGCAGCCGCTCCGCAGCCGAACCGCAAGCAGCCCTGTTTCCGCCGCGCGCCCCTCTGTCGGCCGCAACGCCCGCCAGCAGTGCCAGCGGCCATACCCCGGTGCGCCCCTTCAGCTATCAGCAGCAGAGCATCCCGCTGCATGTGGCACGCGAGGCCATCGGCACCTACGACAAGATGTTCTCCGGCCTGCGCGAAGAAGAAAACCGCAGCACGCCAGCTAGCGACAACCTGCCAGCCATGCTGTCGCCGGCCCAGTTGCAGGCACTGCCACAAGCCAGTGAAGGCATTCCGCCGCTGGGCTTTGCCCTGGCCCAGTTGCACGGCGTCTATATCCTCAGTCAGTGCGAAGACGGGCTGATCGTGGTGGACATGCATGCCGCTCACGAACGCATTGTCTACGAACGGCTGAAAACCGCGCTGGAAGCCGACATCATCCCCATGCAACCCTTGCTGCTGCCGGTATCCTTTGCCGCCGACCGCATGGAAGTGGCCACGGTGCACGAGCATGGCGAGCAGATGAAACAGCTGGGCGTGGAGCTGGCTCCGCTCTCCCCCACCCAGATTGCCGTGCGCGGCGTGCCGGTATGGCTGCAGGATGGCAACCCGGTGGATCTGGCGCGGGCCGTGCTCAAGGATGTGCGCGAATTCGGCCTCAGCCAGGTGCTGACCGAACGGCGCAACGAATTGCTGGCCACCATGGCCTGCCACGGCGCAGTACGTGCCAACCGCCAGCTGACGCTGACTGAAATGAATGCCCTGCTGCGTGACATGGAAAACACCGAGCGCTCCAACCAGTGCAATCACGGCCGCCCCACCTGGTCGCGACTGGGCATGAAGGACCTCGACAATCTGTTCATGCGCGGGCGCTGAACCACTTTTTATTTGAAACAGACGTATGGCCAAACTGTTTTTCCGCTACGCCGCCATGAACAGCGGCAAGAGCACCCAGCTGCTACAAATCGCCAATAATTACGAGAGCATGGGCAAGCAGGTGGCGCTGTATACCGCCGCCATCGACGACCGCTTCGGCGTGGGCATGATTTCCTCGCGACTGGGCATCCAGCGCCAGGCCCGCACCTTTGCCGACCATACCGACTTCCTGGCCGCAGACCTTGCCGGCATCAGTTGCCTGCTGCTGGATGAAGCGCAATTTCTCAGCCCACAGCAGGTGTGTCAGCTGCATCGGCTGGCGCATACCCGCAATATCCCGGTGATCTGCTTCGGCCTGCGGGTGGACTTTCAGGGCCACCCCTTCCCCGGCTCCACCTGGCTGCTGACCCGCGCCGAGGAGATTGAAGAAATCAAGACCATCTGCACCTGCGGCAAGAAGGCCACCATGCATATCCGCATCAATGCCGATGGCAGCCGGGTGGTAGAGGGCCCGCAAGTGGAGATTGGCGGCGAAGCACGCTATCGCGCCGTCTGCGGCCGCTGTTTTCATCAGGCAGACTGAGGCCGCCCACCGCCGCGCCTTGGCCCGTGGGCACATCGCTGCCACACTCAAGGCCCGGCCACCCACCGAGTGACAGCCTCCATGCATACTTTTTTCTGGCACGACTATGAAACCTTTGGCGCCGTGCCGCGCCAGGATCGCCCTTCGCAGTTTGCCGGGATACGTACCGATGCCGAGCTGAACGAAATCGGCGAACCGGTGATGCTGTACTGCCAGCCGGCACCCGATTACCTGCCAGCGCCGGAAGCCTGTCTGCTCACCGGCATCACGCCGCAACACTGCCAGGCCCATGGCGTGGCCGAGCATGAATTCGCCGGCGTGATTGAACGCGAACTGGCCGCGCCGGGCACCATCGGTGTGGGTTACAACTCCTTGCGCTTCGACGATGAGGTCAGCCGCTTCCTGTTCTGGCGCAATCTGATCGACCCCTATGCGCGCGAATGGCAGAACCAGTGTGGCCGCTGGGACATTCTCGATCTGGTGCGCGCCACCTACGCGCTGCGCCCGGAAGGCATCGAATGGCCGCAGCACGAAGATGGCCGCCCCAGCTTCAAGCTGGAACACCTGTCCACCGCCAATGGCCTGGCGCACGAAGCCGCCCACGATGCGCTGTCCGATGTGCGCGCCACCATTGCGCTGGCCAGGCTGATCAAGCAAAAGCAGCCCAAGCTGTTCGACTACTATCTCACCCTGCGCAAGAAAGACGCGGTCAAGGCGCAGCTGAACCTGCACCAGCCGCGCCCGCTGCTGCATGTGTCCGGCATGTATGGTGTGGAGCGCGGCAATATGGCGATTGTCTGGCCACTGGCCCAGCACCCCACCAATGGCAATGAAGTGATTGTGTGGGACCTGGCTTTCGACCCGGCCATGCTGCGCGGCCTGAGCGCCGACACCATCCGCCAGCGCATCTATACCCGCAGCGAAGATCTGCCAGAAGGCATGACACGGCTGCCGCTCAAGACCATCCACATCAACAAGTCCCCCTTCGTCGTCGCCAATCTCAAGGTGCTGAGTGCAGATCGCGCCACACACTGGGGCGTGGACATGGCGGTGATTGAGACCCATGCCGCCAGCGCCGCGGTCCTGCCCGACCTCAGCCCCATCTGGCGCCAGGTCTACCGCCGCGAAGCGGGCGAGGCGCGTGATGTGGACGAAAACCTGTATGGCGGCTTTGTCAGCAACAACGACCGCAAGGTGCTGAACAAGCTGCGACTGAAATGTGCCGCCCAGCTCACCAGCGAAATGGCCTTTTTTGAAGATGCCCAGCTGGGCGAGCTGCTGTTCCGCTACCGTGCGCGCAACTTTCCCAGCAGCCTGTCTGGCGAGGAGAGCCAGCGCTGGCAGCAATGGTGTCGGTACAAGCTGGATGAAGGGCTGGGTGGCCGCAGTCTGGCGCAATTCCAGCAGGAGATGGCAGCGGCACGCGAGCGCGAGCTGACGCCGGCCCAACACGCCATCCTGCAACAACTGGATAGTTACGCGGCCAGCCTGCTGCCGCAAAACCACTAACAGGAGGTTCCGGGGCGGCTACAGCTGTGCGACAATCCCGCCCCGGACCCTGCCAGCACTAAAGACCACACCATGTCACAGACACCCGACGCCATCCTGTTGATGGGCCCCACCGCCTCCGGCAAGACCGGCCTCGCGCTAGAGCTGGCCCGCCATTTCCCGGTGGAAATCATCAGCGTGGATTCGGCCCTGGTGTATCGCGGCATGGACATCGGCAGCGCCAAGCCCAGTGCCGAGGAAATGGCGGCCTGCCCGCATCACCTGATCGACATCATCAGCCCGCTGGAAACTTATTCCGCCGCCCAGTTTCATGCCGATGCCAACCGACTGATCCACGAAATCCGTGGCCGTGGCAATATGCCGCTGCTGGTCGGTGGCACCATGCTGTATTACAAAGCGCTGCTGGAAGGCTTGTCCGACCTGCCACAAGCCGACGCCGCACTGCGCGCCGAACTGGATACCGAAGCCGGCACCATCGGCTGGCCAGCCATGCACGCCCGGCTGGCCGAGCTGGACCCGGACACCGCCGCCCGCCTCAATCCCAACGACGCACAACGCATTCACCGCGCGCTGGAAATCTGCCTGATCAGCGGCCAGACCATGTCCAGCCTGATTGCCCGTGGCAAGGAAGCTGCGGCCGACTTTAACTGCCTGCCGCTGGCACTGGTGCCGGAGGAGCGCAGCTGGCTACACCAGCGCATTGCCCAGCGCTTCGACCTGATGCTGCAGCAGGACTTTCTCGGCGAAGTACGCCGCCTGCGCCAGGACTACCCGACACTCACGCCCGAGCTGCCCTCGATGCGCTGCGTCGGCTACCGCCAGGCCTGGGAGTATCTGGACGGCCAATGCAGCGAAGCCGAATTCATCGAACGCGGCGTGGCGGCCACCCGCCAGCTGTGCAAACGGCAGCTCACCTGGATGCGCAGCCTGCCGGTGATTCCGGTCAGCGCCCAGCGCGCCGACCTGGCCGACAGCGTATTGCAGGCCTGTAGCGATTTCATCGCCGGCCAGCCGCTGGCGGACAGCCTGCGCTATCCCGGCAGCTTTTAAGAGCTGCCAACAAAAACCGGCTGCTGCATTACCCCAGGGACGCGGCCCCATGTTTAGCCGCTCTCAGTCGGCCAGCAGCAGACAAGAAAAAACCCGCCGCAGCGGGTTTTTTCATCTTCAGCCAAATACGGCTTAGCTGGCAGCCACCAGCTTGATTTCCACTTTCCACGCCGGGTTGGCCAGCTTGGCCTCCACCGTGGCACGGGCCGGCACATTGCCAGCCGGCACCCAGGCATCCCAGGCGGCGTTCATGGCGTCGTAATCGGCCAGACTGGCCAGGAAAATGGTCACATCCAGAATCTTGCTTTTGTCCGAACCCAGCTCGGCCAGCAGGGTGTCAATCTGGGCCAGCACATTGGCAGTCTGCGCCTGGGCATCGGCCTCGGTGTTTTCCGGTACCTGGCCAGCCAGGAAAATCATGCCATTGCAAACGGCCGCCTCGGCCAGACGTGCGCCCTGCTTGTGACGATAGATGCTCATGCTGCTTCCCTCTTGCTACGGATGGTGGGTAAAACAGCGATTTTACCGAGAATACAGCTGACTGAAAGCCTGTTTTCAATAGCACACAGGCATGAATCGCCCTTCAGTCCGGCTTGCCGGGCGCTATTTTGTCGAATGTGCAAAAAAATATAAAAGCAGCGTTGATATGGCAAAAAGCATGGGAATAGAATCCGGCCTATTCCATTTTTCAGGTTTACTGCCTTGGACTGCCAGAGTCGTCAACAACGTTTTCAGTTTACTCGGTAAGACACGCGTCGTATTCCTTCGCCGCCGTTCTGCCGAATAAGCAGGCCGGTGCGCTTCCAGTTTTCTTGCAGCACACCCCCAAAAACCAGTAGTTCAGCCTTGCGCTCTGCCCTCTTTGCCTGGCAAGCCGGCCTATGGCTTTTGCATACCAGCCAATGCGGCGTATTCGGCCCGATAGCGCATCGCCGCCTGATCTGCCTCAACAGCCGGCTTGCGCATGACATTGCGCAGCGCTTGCTCACGACGCACACCGATCAGCCAGGACATACATTCAGGCTGACGGGCAGCAATACTTTACCCAGCCGCGTCCACGCGACGGAAAGGAGCCGCCATGCCATCTGACAGTTGTCGATGTGATTGCCGTACCGTTACGCCATTTTGCCAAACGGGAAGTGCCACCATCGCCTGAGATGATCGCGATCAAGCACTACCCGGAATACTCCAGGAGTCTGATCATGCACTACGCCATGCTGCTTTCCTCCAGCCAGGAGCGCGAAGTCACCCTGCCGGACAACTTCAAGCTGTACCAAGAAGACGAAAGCCTGTGGGCCTGCCTCGCCAGCAAGCTGCAGGCACTGAAACTGAAGTTTTTTCATTGAAATTGCCCAGCTTGCTGGCAAAGAAAGGATAAACATGGACCCCTACCCCAGTAGCGCGGTCGTACTGAGCGGCAAGGTGCCGCCAGGCCGGATGAGGGTGCGCTAACCACCAACCTCTTCCCCCCTGTCCGCCTCCCTTCCTTCAGTGCGACCTCCCCGCACGCCGGCCTTCCCGGCCACACCATATTGATCTTGCAGCGATTGCCCTGTTTCAGGATGCCTAGATATCTTCTCTTGTCCGCACACAAGAAAACACATCTATGCGCTCAGAACTGCCGGCTTCTGCTGCCTAATGCTTGCAAAAAGCATACCCAGGGAGTATTGCATGTCCAAAAACGAAAACCAGGCAGCCGTGCTGGATAGCGCCCACGTGGGCGATATCAAGGGGGCATTCGGCACCATCCACCACGACGACACTGTCGCCCGCAAGGGCTGGATGGCCAAATTCAAAACCCTGCTCGCCATCCTTGGCCCCGGCCTCATCGTGATGGTCGGCGATAACGATGCAGGCGCTTTCAGCACCTACGGCCAGGCCGGGCAGAACTACGGCACCTCGCTGCTATGGACGCTGGCCCTGCTGATTCCGGTCATCTACATCAGCCAGGAAATGGTATTGCGCCTGGGCGCGGTAACCGGCGTGGGCCATGCCCGGCTGATTCTGGAGCGCTTTGGCAAATTCTGGGGTGCATTCAGCGCCATCGACCTGCTCCTGCTCAATGCGCTGACCATCGTCACCGAATTCATCGGCATCAGCCTGGGCATGGACTTTCTCGGCGTATCCAAGATCACCGGTGTCTTGCTGGCCGCGCTGTTCATCATGCTGTCCGCCAGCACCGGGGATTTCCGCCGCTTCGAGCGCTTCTCGCTGCTACTGGTATTCGGCAGCCTGATCCTCGTCCCCATTTTCGTGATGGTGCACCCGCCGCTCAGCCAGGTTGCCCACGACTTTGTCGTGCCGCAGATGCCACCAGGCGGCAAGCTGTCCGACGTCATGCTGCTGATCATCGGCATTGTTGGCACCACGGTTGCCCCCTGGCAGCTGTTCTTCCAGCAAAGCTATATCATCGACAAACGCATCACCCCGCGCTTCATCAAGTATGAACGTGCCGACTTGTGGCTGGGCATTGTGCTGGTGATTGTCGGGGCGGTGGCAATGATTTCCTTCACCGCAAAAATCTTCATGGGCCACCCGGAATTCGGCAATTTCCAGGATGCAGGGGCCATCTGTGCCGGCCTTGCCAAATACTATGGCCGCCTGCCTGGGGTGCTGTTTGCCATTGCCCTGATCGACGCCAGCATCATCGGCACCATGGCGGTATCGTTGTCCACCGCCTATGCCCTGGGCGATGTACTGAGTCTGAAGCACTCGCTGCATCGCAAGCCGGGGGATGCCAAGGGCTTTTATGCCATGTACTGCGGCCTGATCATCCTGGCAGCTGCGCTGGTGCTGCTGCCGGGCGTACCGCTGGGCCTGCTGACCAATGCCGTGCAGACGCTGGCCGGCGTACTGCTACCCAGCGCCGTGGTATTCCTGCTGATTCTGTGCAATGACAAGGAAGTACTGGGCCCCTGGGTCAACAACCGCCTGACCAACCTGATTGCCGCCGCCATTGTGGCCGTACTGGTGCTGCTATCGGTCATCTTGACTGCTGCGGTGGTATTCCCCGACATCTCCAGCGAAACCATCAGCAACATCCTGATTGGCGGTAGCGTATTGGGCCTGATCATTGCCATTGCCGTGAATGTGCTGCATGCCCGCGAAGAAATGGAAAGGGGCCAGCAGGCCAATCACAAAGCGCACAAGCGCGATGTACAGCATCGCCATGACTGGCGCATGCCGGCACTGGACAAGCTGAAACCCATGGTACTGTCCAGCCGCAACAAGCTATGGATGTCGGTACTACGGACTTATCTGCTCGTCGCCATGGGCATGGTGATTTACAAGGTGATCATTTCCCTGGTCTGAACCCTGCCGGCAGGCACCCTTGCCTGCCAAAGCGGAGCGGCACCCCCGGCGGCGTGCCGCTCATTCACCAGCTTGCAATCGTCATCTGTTATATCCATCAGGCGGAAACCGACAGCAGGAGAGCACATGCATTTCGACTTTGCCACTTTCACCCATTCCTTTATTGCGCTGGTCACGGCCTTTGTGCTCGGCTCAGCCATCGGCTACGAACGCCAGGTGCGCCAGCGTACCGCCGGCCTGCGTACCAATGCCCTGGTCGCCGTGGGCGCGGCGGCCTTTGTTGATCTCGCCATGCGGCTGGGCGGCAATGACGGTGCCACCCACGTGGTGGCATACGTGGTATCTGGCGTGGGTTTTCTGGGTGCCGGCACCATCATGAAAGAAGGGCTGAATGTGCGTGGCCTGAATACTGCCGCCACGCTATGGGGCTCGGCCGCGGCCGGAGCCTGCGCCGGGGCCGGCCTGCTGGATGCTGCGCTGCTGGACGCCGTATTTGTACTCGCGGCCAACACCCTGCTGCGGCCGGTGGTGAATTCAATCAACCGCACACCGCTGGACGATGAGCACAGCGAAGTCACCTACCAGCTTTGTGTAATCAGCGCTGAGGAACAGCAGAAACTGGCCTTCACCCTGATCGACCAGTTGCTGGAGCAGGCGCAGTACCCGCTGGGCGATATGAATGTCGAGCCGTTTGGCGATGATGATGTGGAAATCACTGCCACCCTGCTGTCGACATCGGCCGATTCGGCAGTGCTGGAGCAGATTGCCACCCAACTGGCCGCCAAGCCCTATATCAAGCAGGCCTACTGGAACCAGAGCATTACCGAGTAATACTGTCCTGCCCATGAAAAATCCCGCCAGCGGCGGGATTTTCTGTGTGCGGCAAAGCTGCTGTTTAAGCTAGCGCCGTCATGCGCAGACTCTGGGCAAAACGCTCCAGTGCGGCAATCCCGGACTGCTCGGCCCGCACACACCAGTCCTGCAGCTCATGCAGCAACTGTTCGCGGCTGAGCGAGGAACGCTCCCACAGCCGGCACAGCTCCTGACGCATGGTGTAGACGGTATGCAAGGTTTCGCTATGTTGCAGCACCACAGCCAGCTGCGCCTTGTCGCAAGACGGCGTGTCCTTGGCATCCTGCTTCAGCCATACCTTCATCTTGCGCGCCATATCATCCATGTCCGGCAAGCTGATTTTTTCCAGCTCGCTGCGATACACCTCTTTCAGCTCGCGGGCGTAGCGCGAGGCAATGGCGTAGCGGTTGGAGATGATGGCCTGCAGATGTTCCAGATCCAGCTGCGTCCGGCTGGCATCCTGCGCCAGGCGCGGTGCCACCCGGCGTACCTTGGCCAGATGGCAAATTTCCAGCAGGCGGATATACATCCAGCCAATATCAAACTCATACCACTTGTAAGACAGCTTGGCCGAGGTGCCGAAAGTGTGGTGGTTGTTGTGCAGCTCTTCGCCGCCCACGATGATGCCCCAGGGAATGAGGTTGGTAGAGGCATCTTCGTTTTCGAAGTTGCGATAGCCCCACCAGTGACCCAGGCCATTGATGACACCGGCGGCCCAGAAGGGAATCCACAGCATCTGTACCGCCCAGATCGACAGACCGGCCGGGCCAAACAGCAACAGGTCGATGGCCAGCATCAAGATGATGCCCTTGCCGAAATGCGGCGCATACAACTTGCGCTCCAGCCAGTCGTCCGGTGTGCCATGGCCAAACTTGTCCATGATGGACTGGTCCTTGCAGGCGGCGCGGTACAGCTCCACCCCTTCCCACAGTACTTTCTTGATGCCAAGAATCTGCGGGCTGTGCGGGTCTTCTGCGGTTTCGCACTTGGCATGGTGTTTACGGTGAATGGCCGCCCACTGCTTGGTGACCATGCCAGTGGTCAGCCACAGCCAGAAACGGAAAAAGTGGCTGGCAAGCGGATGCAGGTCCAGCGCGCGGTGCGCCTGATGGCGATGCAGGAAGATGGTGACCGACACAATGGTGATATGCGTCAGGATCAGTGCAGCAACGATATATCCCCACCACGGGAGATCAAGCAAACCGTTAAGCCAATGCATGAGGGCCGGCAACCTTGTAATTTGGACAATCCTCCATTTTAACTAATTGATCCAACAGTGTCAGACTGTTTTCTACGGTTCGACTTGTGGCGCGCTTGGTGTACCATAGGGCCTTATTCCACACACCCTTCAGAAAAACGCTTGTGTTGCCAAAACGACGTCTGATTATTGCGGGAGCCACTCTGGGTGGCCTGTTGGTGTTCAATGGGGCCGCCGCCTTCTGGGCTGGCATGAAAGCCGAGGACACGCTGGAGGAACAGCACAAGATGCTGGCCAGCCTGCCGCTGTTCAAGGTGAAGTCCCACAGCTATGACCGTGGCTGGTTCTCCTCCACCGAAACCACCGAGCTGGAGTTCAACCGCCGCCTGTCCGGGCCGTATGAAAACATGCTGCCGGACAACTTCAAGCCGCTGCTGAACTCCACCATCAAGTTCACCCACCACATCAAGCATGGCCCCTTCCCCGGCCTGTCCAGCCTGGACTTCCGTCCTGCGCGGGCGCTGGTCACCACGGAATTTGCCATGAGCGATGCCACCCGCAAGACGCTCAAGACCTTTTTTGGCGACAAGGACCCGATTACCGTCACCAACCGGCTGGGCTTTGGCGGCGGCGGCGAACTGAACGTCAACATTCCGTCCTTCGATTACGAAGAGACCCTGTCCGGGGTGAAGATGAAATGGAAAGGCTTCGACCTGAAGCTGGACTATGCATCGGGCTACAAGGAATACAAGACCGAAGCCAATTCGCCGGGCTTCCTGCTGGAAGCCTCCAGCAAGGGCAGCCTCGCCTTTGACGGCGTGCGTTATGTCTCGGACATCCGCCCTGGCAGCACCGGCATCAAGCTGGGCACCAGCGAACTGACCGTGGGCAATGTGCAGCTCAACTGGAAGGACAGCGTTCCCTACAGCATCAAGCTGAACGAACTGGTCTACCTGATGACGCGCATGCGTGTGGGCGAATTCATCAACCCGTCCGGCGAATTCAAGCCATCGGCCGTGTCGCTGAAGAACTTCCGCTACCAGATTGTCAGCAGCGAACAGGATGAATTCATCAATACCCGCGGCAAGCTGGATTTTGCCGAATTCAACTACAACGACCAGCGCTATGGCCCGTTGCGGCTGGATGTGTCGGCCAACCACCTGCACGGCCCCACCTTGCTGAAGCTGGATCAGGCCATCAGCCAGATTCCGTTCGAAGGCGTGGACCCGGCAGTATTGCGCAAGCAGTACATCGACACCATCAAGCACACCGGCATTCCGCTGCTGACCAACAATCCCAAGCTGGTGATCAACGACTTCTACCTGAAGATGCCCAGTGGCGAAACCACGCTACAAGGCAGTCTGGGCCTGAATGGCCTGCAGGAAGCAGACCTGAACAACTCCACGGCCTTCCTCAAGCGCTTTGAAGTTGAGGCCAAGCTCAGCCTGCCGCGCAAGACGCTGGAAAACCTGGTGGTTGCCCAGGCGCGCACCCTGTTCATGGTGGACCAGAGCGCCGAAGTGCAGCCGAACATGAGCGAAGTGGAAGATCTGGCGCGCAGTCTGCTGGATAGCCAGCTGGCGCAATGGAAGGACGAAAAGTTCATCAACGAAGACAAGGGGCAGATTTCCACCCAGCTCAACTACAAGGGTGGCAACCTGGCCATCAACAGCAAGAAGGTCAACCTGCCATGGGAAGAGCAGGAAGACCCGGCCCCGACCGCCTCAGCACCAGCAGCCAAAGCTGCCAGCGCCGCCAAATAAGCGGGTGACCGACGTAACAAAGGGGGCTAACGCCCCCTTTTTCATTCCCGCCGATATTAAACCGACACGATCAGCACTACGAGCCGAATCAGGCCGCTACCCGTGCCGGATGGCCAGCACCCAGTTGCTGCAGGGTTTCCTTACGCAGCTGGTTGGCACAGCAGGCACACTTGCCGCAATCGGCTGCCACGCCCAGCTCGGTGCGCAAATCGCACATGCGGGTGGCGCCGTCTTCCACCGCACGGCGGATCTGGCTATCGGTGACGGCATTGCACAAGCAGACATACATGGCAGCAACCTGAAATGAGAATAATTATCGATATAGTATTTTCAAATAATAACGATTGTCAATTAGATTGAGGTAAGCGTCATGCAATGGAAACCCAATACCACAGTCGCCACCATCGTTGAGCAAGATGGCCGCTATCTGCTGGTGGAAGAAGAAACCGAATACGGCCTGCGTTTCAACCAGCCGGCAGGGCATCTGGAACATGGCGAAAGCCTGTTTGCCGCCGCCATCCGCGAAACGCGCGAAGAAACCGGCTGGGAGGTGGAATTACAACACCTGGTCGGCATCTATATGGTGGACAAGCCCGACAGCGACATTACCTGGCTGCGCTTTGCCTTTGCTGCACGGGCCATTCGCCATCATCCGGCAGAAAAACTCGACACAGGCATTGTCAGCGCGCACTGGCTTACCTACGATGAGATCGCCGCCCGCCTGTCGCAACACCGCAGCCCGGTAGTCATGCACTGTCTGGATGACTACCGGCTGGGTAAACGTTTCGCTCTGGATCTGATCCATCATCAACCCTGAAACGGGCGGCAAGGGAGAAACCCTTGCGCCATCTGCTCTATCGTTTCCTGTTCGTGCTGACGCTGCTGGATATGACCGCAGGGGCCGCGCATGCGGAGCCTTTGCAGCTCTGTTATGATTACGGCTGCGCCAAACAGCTGGAAATGGAAATTTCTGGCGAGGCCCGCGACTGGCTGGCCGGACTGTTTGACGACCTGCATGACGCCACCATCGAACGCAGCCAGATCCAGCACGCGGTGCAGGCGCTGTATCTGCTGGCGGCTCAGGACAGCCCCCTCTGGCACGACAAGGGTGCCGATCGTTTCGACAACGATGCCGATGGCCGCATGGACTGCATAGACCACAGCCATAACGACTCGGCCTTTCTGCACTATCTGGCGGCACAGGGCTGGCTGCATTTTCACCGGGTCGACGCCATCGTGCGCCGCACCCGCTATCTGGTGGCTCAGCATTTTGCCAGCCACATCATCGAGCAGGACACCGGCCAGGAATGGGTGGTGGACAGCTGGTTCAATTCATTCGGGGAACCACCGGTCGTGGTGCCCCTGGCTCTCTGGAAAGAAGGATTTTCCCCGTGACGGGTAAGAAACGTATTGTCGTCGGCATGTCCGGCGGTGTGGATTCGTCGGTAACCGCCTGGCTGCTGCAGCAGCAGGGGCATGAAGTCATCGGCGTATTCATGCAGAACTGGGAAGACGACAACGACGACGAATACTGCTCCATCAAGCAGGATGCGCTGGATGCCATGAGCGTGGCCGACATCGTCGGCATCGACATGGAAATCGTCAACTTCGCCAAGGAATACAAGGACCGCGTGTTCTCGTACTTCCTCAAGGAATACTCGGCTGGCCGCACCCCTAATCCGGACGTGCTGTGCAATGCCGAAATCAAGTTCAAGGCCTTTCTGGACTACGCGCTGGAACTGGGCGCCGACTGCATCGCCACCGGCCACTATGCCCGCAAAATGGAGCGCGACGGCCTGCACTACCTGATGAAGGCGGTGGACCACACCAAGGACCAAAGCTACTTCCTGTATCGCCTGCAACAACACCAGCTATCGCGTGCCATGTTCCCGCTGGGCGACATCCGCAAGACCGAGGTACGCAAGCTGGCCGAGGAAGCCGGGCTGCCGACTGCAGCCAAAAAGGACTCCACCGGTATCTGCTTCATCGGCGAGCGACCCTTCCGTGAATTCCTGCAACGCTATCTGCCTACCCAGCCGGGCCAGATGATATTGCCGGATGGCAAGGTGGTCGGCGAGCACATGGGGCTGATGTACTACACGCTGGGCCAGCGCAAGGGCCTAACCATAGGCGGCAGCAAGGATGGCAATGGCGAGCCGTGGTTTGTCGCCGGCAAGGATATTCCGGGCAACAAGCTGATCGTGGTGCAGGGTCACGACCACCCGCTGCTGCTCAAGCCCACGCTGGCGATGAGCGACCTGTCGTGGACGCTGAATGGCGCACCGGCAGCCGGCGAGTACGCGGCCAAGAACCGCTACCGCATGGCCGATGCAGCCTGCTCACTGTCCCCGGTAGTGGATGGCCAGGCTACGCTGACCTTCCGCGAAAAACAGTGGGCGGTCACCCCCGGCCAGTCCGCCGTGCTATACGACGGCGATATCTGCCTGGGCGGTGGCATCATCCAATAAACGAAATATGGCCGGTAGCAAAAACTACCGGCCTACCTCACCAGCCTTTAGCGCAATAGCCTTCCCCCACCCTCCGCAGTACCCTTCACGCTGTAACTTCACTTCGGCAATTTCTTAGCTAAAATCAAGATGCAGAGTCCTATAGTCTGAGCTGATCAACCTATCAAAGACGGACTTAATATGATATTGCCCCTGAACAAGCACTGATACCAAAACCATACTGAAATATTTATTTACCATCCTTCCCGTACAGGTAAAACTCTGAAGGAAAGGCAATGCTGATGAAAAGAAAGATGCTTTGCCTACACAAGGGCCTACTTGTTATCGGACTGCTACTTTTCAGTTCGCTTGCCCACGCCTATTGCAGCAAAAGTGGTAGCGGCACACTCAATTTCAGCCCCACAGTCAATATCGGACGCGACCTCCCCATCGGCACCATTCTGGCCAGTGCAAAAATCAGCACGGCCATCACCTGCGATAGTCGTGGTTTTACCGCAGCAGGTAGTGTAGATGCCTCATGGCGCACTTATCCATCCAAAAACAATGTGGACTATGGGGCCAGCAGTGTCACGAATGTCCGCAACACGACAACGCCTGGCATAGGTATGCGTTGGGATAGCTTAAGCTCTGCAACAGGTGTTACCGTAACGTGGACCCAATATCCAGTCAACAATATTCCCGTCGGCGTTGGCCGTGGCCTGCCTACTCCGCCATCAATAAGCTCTTCCACCACCACCACCCTTACCGACACGATTTATCTGGTCAAAACCGGAGCAATAAGTAGCGGCACCCTGAGCCCAATCACCTTGCTGATGGATTATGAAGGTGCCCAGAGTTATGCCCAGCAAGGCTTGCTCTACAGCTTGAACACAGCGACCACACCATCCTTCCAGGTCAATACCTGCTCAGTCAACAGCAACGCCCTTAATGTCACGTTGCCACCCATCTACACGAATACCCTGCCATTTCCCGGCGACACCACGGGAAATACCTCTTTCAATATCACGCTGTCCTGTCCGCAAACAACCAAGCTCTATATCACGTTCACCGACACCAGCAACCCAAGTCAAACCAGCAATATCCTGAGCATGAAGCCTGACTCGACCGCATCGGGACTGGCATTGCAGATCAAACAAAATGGCCAGGCAGTATCATTTGGCCCAGACTCCAATCTACTGGGCAATACCAGTCAACTGTTAATCGGTGACATTACCGGTAATATTTCACTGCCTTTCAGTGTCAATTACATCCGCACCACCAGCAGCCCATTAGTTGCAGGAGCGCTGACAGCCGTTGCATCGTTTACCCTTTCTTATCAATAACAGACGTAGACAGGCTGGACGGATGATCACGTCCATACGCCACAGACAGCGGTAACGCCACTCAGCCAACCAAGGGCTTGGCTGCATCTACAGAACAATCCGACCGCACCTCGTCCATTTCAGCCATGATAACTACAGAAATTTCTTAGCAAAAAAACCATCACCAGTATCTATATTGTCAATCGCCCAGCTGTCATGAAAGACAGTTCTGCCCTGCCCATTCACTAGGCGATGACAATGAAATTACCGCTATTTTCTTTACCGCACCGTTGGCTGTTCTCAGTATTATTATTTTGCCTCAGCCCGATTACTTCTGCCTATTGCAGTGCCAGTGGTAATGGTTTACTTAACTTTACCCCGCTAATCAATATCGGACGCGACCTTCCCATCGGCACCATCTTGGCTAGTGCAAAAATCAGCACAGCCGTCACCTGCGATAGTCATGGTTTTGTCGGCCTTGATGCCTCCTGGCGTGCCTATCCGTCCAAAAACAATGTGGATTATGGTGCCAGCAGCGTCACGAATGTCCGTAACACGACAACCCCCGGCATAGGCATACGCTGGGATAATTTAAGCTCTGCGACAGGCAGCACCGCCATCTGGACCCAATATCCACTGAACAATATCCCCCTCGGAGTTGGACGCGGCCTACCTACACCACCATCCCCTCCCGCCACCATGACCACTACCTTTACTGACACGATTTATCTGGTCAAAACCGGGCCTATCTCAAGTGGTACCATCAGCCCGATCGCTTTACTGACAGATTACGAGGGCAGTATATCCTATGCTAAACAAGGCTTGCTCTACAGCTTAAGCACTCCGACAGCGCCATCTTTCCAGGTCAATACCTGTACAGTCAGCAGCAGCGCTCTTAATGTCACACTACCCGCCATTTACAATAATGCCATGCCATCCCCTGGTGATATTGCGGGGAATACCCCCTTCAATATTCCAGTGAACTGCCCACAAACCACCAAGCTCTATATCACATTTACAGACAGCAATAATCCAGGTCAGACAGGTAATATGCTGAGCCTACAGTCTGGCGCAACCGCTTCGGGACTCGCATTACAGATCAAACAAAACGGCCAGGCCGTATCATTTGGCCCTGACTCCAACGTGCTTGGCAATACCAATCAACTATTAATCGGTAACACTACGGGTAGTATCTTGCTTCCATTCAGCGTCAACTATATTCGCACCGCCAACGGTCCATTGATTGCAGGCAAGCTAACGGCACTGGCTTCTTTTACTTTTTCCTATCAATAATCATTGGCACCGACAGCATGATTATTGCAAAGTCAGAATAAGCCGGTGCGACATCTATCCGGCTGGCAACATCACCCAGCACACCAAATATCCCAAGGCCTGCCACGCGCAGGCTTTTTTCATGCCCGACTGGCGCGCAGGAATACCGAGAACAACTCGGACTGTGAGTTGATGCCCAGTTTGCTGTACAGATGCTTCTTGTGTACCCGCACGGTTTCCACCGATATCTGCAGGCGCTGGGCAATGGCCTTGCTGGAATGCCCGCTCAGCATCAGCTGCGCCACCTCGTTCTCACGTAGCGTCACCCCCTGCCCTTCCAGCCCGCCATGCACGGTCGCAGGTGGCACGGCGACCGGCTTGGCCGTGCTCGTTTGTTCAAAGTGCAGGCGCTGGCGCATCAGCGCCACCACCCAGGGCTGCAGCAGGCTCAAAGTCGCCATCTGCTGCGGTGAAAAGCGCTGGCCGGCTCCCAGCGACAGGCATAGCGTGCTGCCATCTTCACGCGGCAGGTTGAACTGCACTTCGTCCTCGACAATGTTCAGGCTGAAATAGCGCTGGTAGTAGTCGGTAAAGGGAAAGCGATCCGGTGCCACCTCGTCCAGCCGCAGCAGCCCGGCATGGCGATGCTCCAGGCTGGCCACATAAAACGGGTCCAGCCGGTACAGCCCCTGCAGATAATCCTGGAACAGCGTATCCACCCCACCATCGGCCATGGCCTGCTCGGCCAGTACCTGCGGCGGCTGCTGGGGGAAAAACAGCAATACCACCCAGCTGTCAAACGCCACATAATCTGCCAGCACACCCAGCAAGGCCGGCCAGAATACCGGTTTGTCCAGCTGATCAATCAAGCGCCCCACCGTGCGGTGCCAGGCGATATCCTGTAGTTGCAATGCCATGACTACCCCAATCTGGTTACCCACTTGATGTAATTTTCATACGCTTAACAGCAGCTGATACTGAGCCCTGCGCTGACAGCCTCTCAAGCTAGCACGCTTCCAGACTCTCCAACAGCCTCCCTGCCGCCAACAGGGCTGCGCTGGCGATGTAGTCTGACAACAGCCAAACAAGGAGACAGCATGATTGTAGAACTGGCCCAACTACCTGGCGTGGATGGCGACATCCCGGCCAACACCGCCAGCGCCCTAGAGGCCATTGCCCGCTGCGGCCCGGACACCCGCCTGCTGGTTTTCCCGGAAACCTATCTCACCGGTTTTCCCACCGCCGACAATATCGCCAGCCTGGCCCAGCCCATTGACGGCCCGGCCATCAGCGCCATCCAGCAGGCCGCACGCGACAAAAACATCAGTATCGCCATCGGTTTTGCCGAGGCGCATGACGGCCACTTTTACAACACCACCGCCCTGCTTACCCCGCAAGGCGTGGCACTGGCCTATCGCAAAACCCATCTGTGGGCTTCCGACCACGGCATTTTCACCCCCGGCGATGCACTGGTGAGCTGTGAGTGGGAGGGCCTGCGCGTCGGCATCCTCATCTGTTACGACATCGAGTTTCCGGAAACCGCCCGCGCCCTGGCCCAGCAAGAGGTGGACCTGCTGATTGTCACCAACGGCAATATGGACCCCTACGGCCCGGTGCATCGCACGGCGATTACTGCCCGCGCCATGGAAAACCAGCTGTTTGCGGTAATGACCAATCGCTGCGGTAGCGGCGACGGCCTGCAGTTTGCCGGCGAAAGCGCCGTGATCAACCCCTTTGGTCAACTGGTGGCCAGCTGCGGGCGCGATCCACAGCAATTGCGTGTTGCGCTGGACCTGACGCAGCTGCAAGCCAGCCGCCGCGACTACCGCTATCTGCACGACCGGCGCATTGCCCTCGCCGGCAGCATCAGCACGGGAGAACACGGCCAGCGCAGCTTCCGCATCAAACACTAGGCAGTGGGTCGCCTCCGTCAGCCGGACGCGCCACGTCCGCCCGGAAGCACACCCCGGCCCACAAGGTGAAGTACATACAAAAGAGACAGGCTCATGACAACAAACACAAACATGAGCGACAAAGGAGAAACAATGGAAACGAAACAACTGGAGCGCTCGCTGACGCTGGGCTCCGTGGTGCTGTTCGGGCTGGCTTACATGACGCCCATCATCGTGCTGGGAACCTTTGGCATCCTGGCGCAAATGACCGATGGCATGGTGCCGGCTTCTTATCTGGTGGCACTGGTGGCCATGCTGTTTACCGCCTACAGCTATGGCCGCATGGCGGCAGCCTATCCGGTGGCTGGTTCGGCCTACACTTATACCCGCAAGTCCATCCACGCCAAGCTGGGCTTTCTGGTGGGCTGGGCGGTATTGCTGGACTATCTGTTCCTGCCGATGGCCATCTGGCTGATCGGTGCCGCCTACCTGGCTTCGGCTTTCCCCAGCATTCCGATGGCGGTGTGGGTGATTGCCTTCATCGTATTCACCACGCTGATCAATATTGTCGGGCTGAAGATGGCCAATACCGTCAACTACCTGATGATGCTGCTGCAATTTTGGGTACTGCTGGCTTTCGTGGTGCTGTGCATCCACTATGTGGCCGGCGACGCCAGCAAACCCTTGTGGAATCTGGCCCCGTTTTTCCGTAGTGACATGAAACTGCCGATGATCATGGCTGGTGCCGCCGTGGCCTGTTACTCCTTCCTGGGCTTTGATGCGGTCAGCACGCTTACCGAGGAAACCCGTGATGCGCGCCACACCATTCCGCGCGCCATCATGTGGATTACCATCATCGGCGGCTTGATTTTTGTGGTGGCATCGTACTTTGTGCAGCTGGCCCACCCCTCCAGCCAGTTCAAGAGTGTGGATGATGCCGCCTTCGAGATTGCCAAGAATATCGGCGGTGACCTGTTTGCCAGCATTTTTCTGATCGGCCTGATCATCGGCCAGTTTGCCTCCGGCCTGTCGGCGCAGGCCAGTGCCTCGCGCCTGCTGTACGCCATGGGCCGTGATGCGGTGCTGCCGCAGTCCATCTTCGGCAAGCTGCATGCGCGCTTTCGCACGCCAGTGAACAATCTGGTGATCTGTGGCGTGGTGGCCTTGCTGGCGCTGAAGCTGGATGTCACCACCTCCACTTCCTTCATCAACTTCGGAGCCTTCCTCGCCTTCAGCTTCGTCAACCTGTCGGTGATTGCCCACTACTATGTGCGCCAGCGCCGCCGCTCACCGCGTGACTTCTTCCTGTTCCTGCTGTTTCCGCTGATTGGCATGCTGGCCGACCTGTGGCTGCTGGTCAGCCTGGATGTCCGCGCCATCACGCTGGGCCTGATCTGGCTGGCGGTGGGGATTGCCTACCTGGCCAAGCTCACCGGCTTCTTCCGTCGCGAGCCGCCAGAGCTGGACTTTGTCGAAGCCGAAGGCTGATTCCATCTACCACAGACGCAAAAAAGCCCTGACGCATCAGGGCTTTTTGCTATCCGTACTGGCTTAAACCGACAGATAGGACGACTGCTTCAGACCGCGACAGAATTCGGCGAAGAACACATTGCGCTCGTCGCTGGTGAGGTCGGCCGCACGGGCCTTTTCCTCGTAGCGGTTGAGGATTTCCTCCGGTGACAGGTGCACATAACGCAGCATGTCTTCGATGGTGTCATGCTCTTCCACGCCGGCAAACTCCAGCTGGCCGTTGTCACGCACATAGACGTTGACCGAGTCGGTATCGCCAAACAGATTGTGCATGTCGCCCAGGATTTCCTGGTAGGCACCCACCATGAACACCGCAATCAGGTATTCGCGACCCGGCTCCACCGCATGCACCGACATGCTGGATTCGATGCTTTGCTGATCGACATACTGCTTCACCTTGCCGTCCGAATCGCAGGTCAAATCCTGCAGCACTGCGCGGCGGGTGGGCTGCTCGTCCAGGCGGTGTACCGGCATGATGGGCAGAATCTGGTCGATGGCCCAGGTATCCGGCAGGCTCTGGAACACCGAGAAATTGCAGAAATACTTGTCGGCCAGCTTGTCGGTCAGCTCGTCATACACCTGGCGCTGCGAGCGCTGGCTGGCTTGCAGCTGGCGATGCAAGCGACGGCACAGGGTGGCGTGCACGTCTTCGGCCATGGCTTTTTCCTTCAGCGAAATGCGGCCGGCGGAGTAGAGATCGGACACGTCGGAGGCGTAGTGGCTGGCACGGTAATAGATTTCCGTCACCATTTCCTCGTCGGTCAGCTCCATCAGCTCGAACAGCTTGCGCACCGGCTTGGCCAGCACCGACAGGTCGGCCACTTCCGGCACGCTTTCCGGCAGGCGTTCCACGTCGGTCACGTTCATGATCAGCACCGCGTGGTGGGCGGTCATGGCACGGCCGGATTCGGACAGGATGCGCGGATGCGGAATGCCGTTTTCGTCGCAGAACTCAGCCAGCATCGACACGATGACCTGGGCGTATTCGTCCATGTCGTAGTTGATGGAGCTGGCATTGCGCGAATGGGTACCGTCGTAGTCCACGCCCAGACCACCGCCGACATCGACATGGTCGATGGGCAGGCCCAGCGCGCGCAGCTCGGCAAAGTAGCGCACCGCTTCGCGGAAGCCGGCACGGTAGTCGCCGATATTGGCAATCTGCGAACCCATGTGGAAGTGCATCAGCCGTACGCAGTCGGACATGCCGGCGGCAGCCAGCTTGTCGGCAGCGGAAATCAGCTGGGCAGCGGACAGGCCGAACTTGCCCTTGTCACCGCCGGTATCCGCCCATTTGCTGCTGGCCAGCGAGGACAGGCGCACGCGCATGCCCAGCATGGGGCGTACGCCCAGCTTCTTGCTTTCTTCGATGGCCAGGTCAACTTCGGACTCTTTTTCGATAACGATGAACACCTGATGGCCCAGCTTCTGGCCAATCAGCGCCAGCCGCACGAATTCGCGGTCCTTGTAGCCATTGCAGATGATGGTGCCGCCCTTGGGCGCCAGCGCCAGCACGGCCATCAGTTCCGGCTTGGAGCCGGCTTCCAGCCCGATGGAGACCTCGCGCGTGGCGATGATGCTCTTGACCACCGCTTCTTGCTGGTTGACCTTGATCGGATAGATGGCGGTGTAGCGGTTGCCATAGTTTTGCGCGGCAATCGCGGTGTCGAAAGCGCGGCACAGGCGTGTCACGCGGTCCTGCAGGATGTCGGGGAAACGCACCAGCAGCGGCAGGTCCAGTCCCTTGGCGCCCAACTGGCGGCTCAATTCGTGCAAATCGATACGCGTGTCGTGGCGTACATTGGGCTGCACCTGAATGCAGCCATTGTCACCCACGTCAAAATAACCCGCCCCCCAATGCCGGATGCCATACAGGCTCCGGCTATCAGCCACAGTCCAAGCCATGAGATTTTCCCTCAATGATTCGATGGATAACCCCGCTCCTTAGTGCGCGGCTTTCGGGCTACAAAGCTTTTATGTGGGCCTGGGATGTCGGAGCGAAACAATTGATTGTCAGTGTTTTGCATTGCAAAACGAGCGCGGATTTTAACAACATCACGCAGCTTGACAAGTAAAAGTTTGATGACGTGGCCCTACGTCCATTTTTTTGGACAAACCACATGGCATGACAGCCTTTTCAGGCCGCCAATAAATGGCAAATGTGCTGCCTAACGATGCCAGCGATAGCATATCTTCCATTCTGCCGCGGCAGGCAGTGCACAGCGAAACTGTGCAAGATTTTCAACATCCAGCCCTCTGCCACGCGGGCTTGCCAGACCAGGCGATATGCGTCAGCAGGCTGGCAGACACGGGCCTAGAGGGCATCCAGCATGCGGTAATAAGCCATGCCCAACACCAGCGCCGGCGTGCGCAGCAACTTGCCACCGGGAAAATCACGGTGCTGCAGCCGGGCAAACAGGTCGAGCCGCCCGGCCGTGCCGGCGATGGCCTCGGCCACCACCTTGCCGGCAATGCCGGTCACATTCACGCCATGGCCGGAAAAACCCTGCATGTAGTAGATATTGCCGGCCAGCCGGCCCAGGTCCGGCGCGCGGTTGACGGTGATGTCGCAGAAGCCGCCCCAGGCATAGTCCACTTTCACATCGGCCAGCTGCGGAAACACCCGCAGCATGTCCTGGCGCATGGCCGTCGCCAGATCATGCGGCGGCTTGCCGGAATAGCTGACCTTGCCACCGAACAGCAGGCGGTGATCGGCCGACAGCCGGTAGTAATCCAGCACAAAATTGGTATCGCACACCGCCATATTGTTGGCGATCAGGCTGGCGGCACGCTCCCGCCCCAGCGGCTCGGTGGCAATGACATAAGTCCCGGCCGGCATGATCTTGCGCTCCAGTTGCGGCACCAGCTGGCCGATGTAGGCATTGCAGGCCAGCACCACATGGTCGCAGCTGATCGTGCCGTGCTCGGCATGCACGGTGGGGCGGCTGCCCTGCTCCAGCCGCAATACCGGTGTCTGCTCGTAAATTTTCACCCCGGCAGCCAGCGCAGCCCGCGCCAGCCCCAGCGCATAATTCAGCGGATGCAGATGCCCGGAACGCGCATCATACAAGCCGCCCAGATAACGCTCGCTGCCCAGTTGCTGCGCCAGCGTTGCCTTGTCCCATAGCTCCATGCCGCCATAGCCGTATTCTTCTTCGGCCTCCTGCTGCCACTCGGCCAGCTCCTGCATGTGACGCGGCTTGAGCGCGGCATTGCAAAAGCCGCGCGTCCAGTCACAGGCTATGGCATGCCGCTTGACACGCTCATCGATGATGTCGACCGCCTCCACCGACATATCCCACATCACCCGCGCCAGCTCCGCCCCCAGCTGTTCACGCATGGTGTCGATACCGCAGGCATAGCCGGCGATCACCTGCCCGCCGTTGCGGCCGGAAGCACCAAAGCCCACGGCCGAGCCCTCCAGCAGCGCCACCGACAAGCCGCGCTCGGCCAGATTGAGCGCAGCCGACAAGCCGGCCAGCCCACCGCCCACCACGCACACATCAACACTGGCCGAGCCTTGCAGCTCGGGACAGGCCTGCCAGGCATGGGCGCTGGCGCAATAGTAGGAAGGTGCGTGCGGCTGTCTGACAAAGCGGAGCATAAAGACCTCGCGAGCAATGAAACGGCAGGATGAAGCTGGCAGCCGCTGGCCAGATAACGGCCAGGACGGACGAAAAAAGAGCGGACACTCTTGCGAGTTATCCGCTCCTGGCCTGTGCGGGGCAGACTGCGCCCCACTCACAAAACCCCGGCAGCCGCGGTGCAGCTACCCGGTTTTGTTGGCGATACTTACTGGGTCAGCACTACCGGCACATCAGCGCGCCAGCTGACAAACACCGGGTCACCCCAGGTCGGGGCGGTTTCATCGGCATCGTACCAGCGCGACGACGGCACCACGGTCTTGACGATCTTGCCGCTGGCCAGCTTGATGTGGAAGATGGAATAGCTGCCCATGTAGGCGATGTTTTCGACCACACCGGCGGCCATGTTCGGGCCGACAGCCACCGGCTTGCGGTCCAGACGTACGTCTTCCGGACGCACACTGGCCCAGACATGCATACCCTTGGGACCGGTAATGCCGTGGTCGATACGCACCACGCCACCCAGCTCCTGCGAGGTGATTTCCACGCGGTCGGCCTCATCCACCGTCACCGCGCCTTCGAACATATTGGTTTCACCGATGAATTCGGCGGTGAAACGACAGTTCGGGTAGTCGTAGATCTCGGTCGGGGTACCCACTTGCAGCAGCTTGCCTTCGCTCATGATGCCGATGCGGTCGGCCATGGTCATGGCTTCTTCCTGGTCATGGGTCACCATGATGCAGGTCACGCCCACTTTTTCGATGGTGTTGGCCAGTTCCAGCTGGGTTTGCTGACGCAGTTTCTTGTCCAGTGCGCCCAGCGGCTCATCCAGCAGCAACAGTTTCGGACGCTTGGCCAGACTGCGGGCCAGGGCCACGCGCTGTTGCTGGCCGCCGGACAGTTGGTGCGGCTTGCGGTTGGCGTACTTGCGCATCTGTACCAGATCGAGCATTTCGTCGACGCGGGCACTGATTTCAGCCTTGGGCAGCTTGTCCTGCTTCAGACCAAAGGCGATGTTCTCTGCCACTGTCATGTGCGGGAACAGCGCATAGCTCTGGAACATCATGTTGACCGGGCGCTCGTACGGCTCCAGGCCGATGATGTCTTCGCCATCCAGAATGATCTTGCCCGAGGTCGGGGAGTCCATGCCCGCCAGCATGCGCAGCAGGGTGGACTTGCCGCAGCCGGAGCTACCCAGCAGGGCGAAAATTTCGTGTTGTCGAATATCCAGATCGACATGGTCAACGGCAACGTTGTCGCCAAACTTCTTCACCACTCCGCTGATGCGCAGATAGGGTTTGTCATTGGCTTGCACGCTCTGAACCTGCTTGGCAGCCTGTGCGCCCGCAACTGATTGAACCGGCTTATTGGCCGCTACAGCATCCGTCATGATTTTGCTCCCTCCAACTATTCCAGCCTTGGCGGCTGATTTCGCGTGTTCGCGACCTGATTATCGGGTCAGCTTCCAGAAAGGGCAGCCGGGCTGCTCTTTCCACTCGCACCTAATCCGCTTTCAAAACAATACCAGTACCCAACCCGGATGGGCAGTAGCCAGCAAGGAAAAAAGCGGGAAAAACGATCAAATCGGAAACGATAACATTTCGAGGAGGCTGGCAAACACAGGCATGGCCTGTGCTGTCATCAGGGACGGCAATATCCGCTGTGGCGTATTTCATGCTGGCTCCTCCCCTACTCTCCCGTACGTGGTGGTGCTAGCAGGCGTTCCGGACAAGGGGCAAACCGCATGCGCCTTGCAAGAATGCTTGCACTACCACCCAGAGCAGTCTTTACCGCTGCTCTTTTGCTGGAGAGAAGCCTAGCTTACGTTTAATAAATTTGACAAGCCTCAACACGAAACTTGATCAAAAGTGATGCTGCAATGTGGCTTCCCAGCCTCACAGCGCCTTTATTTTGGTAAAAAATCCATTACGTCGAAAAATATTTGATACAAAACCTGGGAAATTCTGCTGCTTGTTTAATTCATCAAACGCCCTTTTGCAGCGAGCTGCCCTGAGCCGGCAGCAGATGCCGCCGCTCGACAAACAAGGAGCTGCCCGCCTGCTTTTTGGCCTGCTTTTTGGCCTCGGCAGTGGCTGAGCCGACTTCATAGTGGGTGGGATACTGCCCGGGGCTCACCCGTACCACCCCCACCGACAGGCTGGTCAGTGGAAAACACATGTGCTCGCCGTTGCGACCAGTCATTTCAAAACCACCGGCAGCCAGGTGCGCGGGATCAAAAAAGCTGCGCACGCTGCGGTCAAACTCCTGCAGCATGCTCTGCAATTTGTCTTGCCAGTCTGCCGACTGGAATAACAGCGCAAAATCATCACCGCCGACATGGCCGACAAAATCGCGATCCGGGTCGGCACACTCCACCAGCAAGCGTCCCACCAGCTGAATCATTTCATCACCGGCGGCATAACCGTACAGGTCATTGAAGGGCTTGAAATTGTCCAGATCGGCATACGCCACCACAAAAGGCAGCCGCGCTTCCAGCAGGCGGTCGATGGCCTCGGACAAGGGCACATTGCCGGGCAGGCCGGTCAAGGGATTGGCATAGCGGGCGGCGGAAATCTGCAGCTCGGTCATCTTGCGCATCAGGGCAAAGCCGGTACCCATGCCCAGATAACGGCCGTTTTCGGTAATGATGAAGCCGTCCACCAGATAGCGCTGCTCGGAAGCCACCACCAGCGCCGACAGCTCGTGCACATTGATGTCGGCACTGACAATCAGCGGCTGCTTGTCCATCATCATGGTGCAGGGCTTTTTGCCGTACAGTTCACGATTGAAAGGCTTGGCAAAGCTTTCCAGCAAATGATGGCGGCGCAGCAGGCCGATGGGCACGCCATTCTCGACGACCGGAATGGCAAAGCGGGCCGGGTCGCTGGCAAAAATCCGGTAAGCCGCCTCATTGGGCAGCTTGGGCTCCAGATAGGGCACTTCCTGCAGCAGGTCACGCGCTACCGCAGGTACTTGCCACGGCAGCCGTGGCCGGCTGCCCGACCACGCCACGCCCTTGACATGGATTTGCAGATCCAGCGCCGGCACGGCGCTGGGACGGGCCAGCAGATAGCCCTGGCCGTAGCGCACGCCCAGCCGCTGCAGGGTGCGCAGCTCGGCCACGGTTTCGATGCCCTCGGCCACCAGCATCGCGCCGGACTGGCGGGCAATATCCACCATGGAGCGGACAAACTGCTCCTTGAGCGGGTCCAGATGCAGCTGTTGCACAAAGTGCTTGTCCAGCTTGACGAAGTCCGGCCGCAGTTCCGACCACAGCCGCAAATTGGAAAAGCCCTCGCCCAGATCATCCAGCGCGATACGGAAGCCATGATCGCGATAATGCTCGGTGGCACAGCGCAGGGCGGTATAGCAGCCACTGGGCGTGGTTTCGGTGACTTCGATGATGATGCGCTCGGCCGCCAGCCCTATTTTCTCAAGGAAGGCCAGCGTTTCGCCGTGACGGTGCTCGGGAGCCAGCAGCGTGGCGGGACAGATATTCAGGAACAGCAAACCGGACAGCGCCAGCTCGACAAAGCGCTCCATGGTGACCTGGCGGCAGGTGCGGTCCAGCATCACCGTCATATTGCAGCGCTCGGCCTGGTCAAACAGGCTGACCGGCGCGTGCAGCGGGCTGTTGGACGGGCCACGGATCAAGCCCTCATAACCGAGGATGCCGCCGCTCTCCAGATCGACAATGGGCTGAAATACCGGCTGCAAACGCCTTTCATTGATGATCAGCTCCAGCTCCTGACAGCGGGAGGCTGATTGCTCCAGCTCCGCCACTTCCATCTGAGACATACAGTTCATACCCGATTATCAAGCCATCCCGCCATTTACCATCGCAGCACTTTAAACTTTACAAATGACAATCTGGTGACCCAACCCCCATATCGCCAGCAAACCCGCGTCTCTCGCTGGCCGGCCTGCCGCAATGCAGCCTAGAATGAAACCAGACACCCGCCAACCGGCGGGCAGGCAAGCCCGCAGGAGCCGCCCATGCCACACATCACGCTCAACGGACATTCACTGTTCTACGAACTGACCGGACAAGGCCAGCACACCCTGTTGCTATTCAATGGCATCACCATGTCGACCCCGGCCTGGACCCTGATGACGCCGGCGCTGGAAAGCCAGTATCGGCTGCTGCGGCTGGATTTTCTCGGCCAGGGCCAGAGCGACAAGCCGGAGGCGGAAAAGTACGCGCTGACCGAGCAGGCCGATCTGGCGGCCGCCTTGCTGGATGCGCTACAACTGGACAAGGTGTTTCTGGTGGGGCTGTCTTACGGCGGCATGGTGGCGCAGCACTTCGCCCACCGTCATGGCCAGCGCCTGCACAAGCTGCTGCTGGCCTCTACCCTGGCCTGGTCGGACGAAGTCAACAACCGCATCAGCCAGAGCTGGATCGAATCCAACGCCATCGGCGGCCTGGACTTGCGTTACAGCGCCAGCGTGCCCTGGCTGTTTTCCAGCCGTTTTCTGGCAGCCAATGCCGCCATGCTGGACGACATGAAAGAAATGGCCGGCATGGTGGATTGGGCTGCCGTCATCCGGCTAATCAATGGCGTCCGCGAGCACGATGCGCGCAACTGGCTGCAGCAGATCAAGCTGCCCTGCCATATCCTGCTGGGGGAAGAAGACCGTCTGACGCCGCTATACCAGGCCCACCTGCTGCAAGAGCGCATCAGCGGTGCCACGCTGGAACTGCTGCCGCACGCCGCCCACGTGCTGCATATCGAAGCGGCCGAAGCATTTGTGCGCAGTATTTTCCGTTTTTGCCAGCCCTAGGCCGGCCCAAAGCCACAACAACAAGATGAATACTGAGGAGAACCTGATGGAAGAAGCCGTACTGCTCAAGGTCAGCCCGCAGGGCATTGCGACCGTTACCCTGAATCGCGGCGAGTTGCACAATGCGCTGGATGACAAGATGGTGGAATTACTCACCGCCACCCTGCAAACCCTGGCAGAAGACGACAGCATCCGTGCCGTGATCCTGACCGGCGAAGGCATCAGTTTTTCCGCCGGCCACGACAGCGCCTGGATGCGCCGCCTGACCGACTACGACGAAGCCCAGTTGCGCCGTGATGCCGAGCGCCTGTCCACCCTGCTGGAAACACTGGACCACCTGCCCAAACCCACCATCGCCCGGGTACAAGGCTCGGCCTTCGGTATTGGCGCGGCGCTCATTGCCTGCTGCGATGTCTCCATCAGCGTCGCCGAGGCCCTGTTCTGCTTCTCTGACGTCAAGCTGGGCATCATTCCGGCACTGGCCGCACCCTATATCGTGCGCGCCATCGGCCCGCGTGCCGCGCGCCGCTATTTTGTCACCGCCGAGCGCATCAATGCCGGCAAGGCGCGCCGGCTGGGACTCATCCACCAGACCGTGGAAAACGACGAACTGGACGATGCGGTCGATCACATGTGCCGCCAGCTGCTGCTGAACGGCCCGCAGGCCATGATTGCTGCCAAACAGCTGATCCGCGACATCGAGCACCGCGACATCGGCCCGGAAGTCATCGCGCTGACGGTGGATCGCATTGTCGCCCTGCGTCGCAGCGATGAAGGCCAGGAAGGGGTCAAGGCTTTTCTGGAAATGCGCAAACCCGGCTGGATAGACTGAGTTTGCCCATATACGGCATCCGCGTTCAAATGCGCGGCATGCCGGCTGCAAGCCATGCGGGAATGGTTACAATCAGCCCTTCCCTCCGCACGGATAGCCCATGACCACCTCGCATTCTCGTTTTCTGCAGCACGTGCTGCAGCCGGCAGCGCTGGCGGAAACCCGCTGGACACTGGCGCACGGCGTCACCGCACACTGGCATGATGACAGCGCCGTCGAACTGCGCCCGGCCACGCCGGCTGCCAGCTGCAGCTACATCCTGCTGTCCTGCGGCATACACGGCAATGAAACCGCGCCGGTCGAAGTGGTGGATGGCATCCTGGCCGATATCGACAGCGGCCAGCTGCGCCTGCACCACCCCTTGCTGGTGCTGTTTGGCAATCCGCAAGCCATGCGTTGCGGCGAGCGCTATCTGGATTACGATCTGAACCGCCTGTTCAATGGCGCGCATCAGCAACACGCCGACCTGTACGAAGCCGAACGCGCTGCACTGCTGGAGCAACGCGCCAGCCGCTTTTTCGCTCAGGCAGGCCCACACAAGCCCAAATTGCATTACGACCTGCACACCGCCATTCGCGGTTCGGTCTACGAAAAATTTGCCATCTACCCCTTCTTGCAACAGCGCACGCACCGCCGCAGCCAACTGGCCTGGCTGAAGCATTGCGGCATCGAAGCCGTACTGCTGCACAGCAAGCCGGCCAATACCTTCAGCTATTACACCAGCCAGCAGCATCAGGCCGATGCCTTCACCCTGGAGCTGGGCAAGGCCAGGCCCTTTGGCGAGAACGACCTTGGCCGCTTTGCCGGCATCGACCACGCCCTGCGCCAGCTGCTTGATGACAGCACACCAGCCCTGCCCGACTATCGCGATGGCGACTACCCGCTATTCCGCGCCAAGTATGATCTGATCAAGCACAGCGAAGCCTTCCGCCTGCATCTGGCCGCCAGCGTGGAAAACTTCACCGTGCTGCCGGATGGTTTTCTCATTGCCGAGGATGGCACACAGCGCTACATCGCCAGCGGTGGCGAGGAACGCATCCTGTTTCCCAACCCCACGGTAAAACCGGGATTGCGCGCCGGCATCGTGGTCGAGCCGGCCACACTCACCGCCTGACGCTGCTCCGCCCCCACAATGAAAATGGCCGCTCAACGCGGCCATTTGCTTGAAGAGCCATGCGACAGGGCTCAGGACATATAGTTGAACAGCGACAGGTTGGTCACCTTGTTGTACACCAGCTGGCTGTACTTCAGTGAAGTCTGGGTCTGGGTGAAACTGGTAATGGCGCTGGGCATGTCCAGATCCTGCAGATCACTGATGCCGGACTTGTACTGCAGCCCGAGCTGGGTACCCATGTCCTGCACGCTCTGGTTTTCCTGCCGGCGCGCACCAATCGAAGCAATATTGGTAGACAGGTTTTTCTGCGCGGTATCCAGCGACGTCACGATGGCACCCATTGACGTGCTGTAATTCGCCGGCTTGGGATTCTGGGCCAACAAATCATTCAACGATTTCAGCGCATCAAACACCGCAGTCGTACTGGTGGCATTGCCAAACACATTGCTGCCGGCATCGGAAATCTGCATGCTGCGCGAGGCACTGATAGGCACATTGCGCTGACCGGTGTCCCCCTGATAAGTCGCGGCATAGGTGGCATCCAGCACATAAGGGGGCGTATCCACCTTGTTGCCGCTAAACAGGTAGTTGCCCTTGCCATCGGTGGCATTGGCATAACCGGTCATCTCGGCAATACCCTCCTGCACCTGCTTCTGGATCATCAGCAACTGGTCGGAGGACAGCACGGTATTACCCGCCTGGATGGCCACCGCCTTGATGCTGGTGAGCAGATTGGAGGCATTGGTCAGCTGGGATTCGGCCAATGACAAGGTGGACTCCACCGCCTTGGTATTGGTGACGTACTGGCTATTCATGCCGTCGGACTGATTCAGTTGCAAAATGCGTGCCGCCGCGACCGGATCATCGGCCGGGGTTACCACCCGTCTCTGGGTATCCAGCTGCATCTGCAGCGATTGCAACTGCGACTGCAGCGATTGCATGTCGTAGGTGCCGGTCATATAGGATGTTGCGGTACTGATTCTCATGATTCAACCCTCGCCTCAGCCGCCCATTTGCAGGATTTGCTGGAATAGTGTCTGTGCTATCTGCAGCACCTTGCCGGACGCCTGATAAGCCTGTTGATACTTGATCAGGTCAGCGGCTTCCTGATCCATGTTCACCCCGCTGACATTGGAACGCGAGGTGGTGGCCTGTTGCAGCAAGGTGGTCTGCGACGTTGAGGCCAGTTTCACCGTATTGGTGGCATTGCCCACATAGCTGACGGTGGTGGAGTAATAAGTCTGGAAAGACTGCAAGCCACTATTGGTGCCGTTCTTGTTTTCATCGACGATCTTGCGCGTTTGCAGACCCATCATCTCAGCCAGGTTATTACCATTACCGATGACGGCAGTACCGGTGGGCACGGGCGAGACATTGATGGTCATGCCAGCCTTCATCTGGCCGGACAGCTGGAACTTGATACCCAGATCATTGGCTGGGGAGGCACTGTCCACCAGTTTGTAGCCATTGGAAACAGTCGGGTCGGGCACGACATTGAAGGTCTGGCCATTATCCGGTCCGCCAGCCAAGGTGGCGGTAATGCTGGTGGCTGAAGTGGCATTGATGGTCATGCCAGTCATACCGGTAACCGGGTGCGTCGCAGTAGAAGGCGGCGTCGTAGCATTGGCCCAGCCATAGGTGCCGGGCATGCTGGCCCAGACCCCGGACAAGGTCACCCCGGTGCCGGCAGGCGTAATACCACCCGCTCCCAGTTGCAAGGACGAAGAAGCTGCCAGCTTGGACGGATCTGCCAGCAGCAACTGCATATTGGCCACGGCATCCTGCGGGTGCGTGGCGTAGCTGCTCATATCGGCAAAAATCTGCCCACCCTGATTACCCGACAGGTCTCGCCCCAGCTGGTTCTGGTAATTCATCGCCGTAGTGAAGTCGATGGCCAGCGTACCCAGCTTTTGCTGGGTGGTCAGCAGCGTACCGTCGCGAAAAGACATATAACCAGCCAATTGCCCACCCGACAGCGCCGAGCTGGGAATCACCGTGGCGGTGCCGTTGGGATTGGGGTAAGTCACTTGCACATTCAGCGGATTGGCCGGGTCAGTCTGCGTGCCCAGCTTGTTGACCTGATTGCCCAAGACCAGCGCCTGACCATTACCGATGAACACGCTGTAAGTACCATCCGACTGCGCCACCGACTTGGCACTCACCAGCTTGTTCAGCTGCTCCATCGCCTGATCACGCTGATCCATCAGGTCGTTGGGTTGCTGCTGGCTATTACCAGCGGCGGCGGCGGCAATCTGATTGTTCAGGTCGGCGATATTCTGAGCCAGTGCATTAATGCTGTTGACGGTGCTGGTAATTTGCGAATTGGCACCCGCTTGCATCTGGGACAGATTGTTGCCGATGGCGGTGAAGTTGGACACCAGCGCCTGCGACATATTGACCACGGTTTGCCGGCTGGGAATGGACGACGGGTCTTGCGACAGCGTCTGCAGGCTGCTGTAAAAGCTCTGGAAAGAATTATTCAGGCCAACGGTTGGATCAGCCAGCAGATTGTTGATCTGGTTCAGCTGCGACAACTGACTGGAATAGAAGTTACTGCCCGCCTGTGCGTTCAGCACTTGCGAATCCAGATACTTGTCGTAGATGCGGCTGACACCGGTGATGTCCACGCCCTGCCCCAGGAAGCCAAAGCCCTCCTGTTGCGGCATGCGCGCAGCCTGACTCATGACCTGACGGTTATAGCCCGGGGTATTGGCATTGGAAATGTTCTGGCCGACAACAGAAAGCGCAGTTTGTGCTGCATTCAGGCCGCTAACGCCAATGGAAAAAATGTTTGAGCCCATTATCGCCTCTCTGCTGTTTTATCGACCGCAACTGCTGAAACTTTAATCAAGAGCGCACCGCTTGCTGTGCCAGTGAAGCGGCCACGTCCACCAGTTTGCGCGCATAGCGTGGATCAGTGGCATAGCCGCCGCTTTGCAAACCCTGGGCGAAACCCTGCACATTACGTCCCTGATTCAATGCTGCCTGATAGCGCGGAGAGCCTTTCAACAGGCTGGCGTAATCGCTGAAGGCATCCGCATACGAATCATAGGAACGGAACTTCTCCACCTTCTTCTGCGCAGTGCCATTCACGTATTCGGTGGTGGTGATGCTGGTGGACTTGCCTTGCCAGTCACCCGTGGCCTTGATGCCGAACAGGTTGTGCGAATTGCTGCCGTCGGCATTACGAATGGCACGTTTGCCCCAGCCGCTTTCCAGCGCGGCATGTGCCACCACGAACTCCGGTGCCACACCCAGTTGTGAGGCCGCATTACGTGCATGCGGCAACATGCCCTGGATAAAGCTCTTGCCATCACCGCTGACAACCGGGCTGCTGCTTGCAGCCGCAGCTGCGGTATTGGAGGCAAGACCGGCACTGGCCGCCTCGCTCTGCGCTGCCTGATAGGCTTTCACGCCACTCGCTTGGGTAAAGCGTGTGGGGAGTACCGGACTGCTGGCCGCCGAATGCAGCTTGCTGGCATCGGTACCGGCATCAAAACCGGACTGTTTGGCGATCTGCTTGTACACCAGATCGGCAATGCCCATGCCACCGGCACGGCTGAGTGACTGCACCATCTGCTGGTCCAGCATGCCGCGATAGGTATCCATGGCCGAGTCACCTTCGTCGTCAAACTTGGTCTCGCGCATGGTTTTCAGCATGGTTCCCATCAGCAGGGCTTCGAACTGCGACGCTGCTTCCTTGGCCGCCCCCTGGGGGTCCTTGCTCATGCGCGCACGCAGGCTGGACATCTGGGTGGGATCCACCGCCAGCTGCTGGCTCAGGGCATCGTTTGCCGAATAGGTACTGGAAAACTGCGTCGTCATTCTTCACTCCTCCACCCGGCTAAAAGCAAGAAGCGGGCCAATAAAAAACGCCCCGTAAACGGGGCGTTTTTCAGCAAGGAAATCAGGCTTCAGATGATTTGCAAATCTGCCTTGAGCGAACCGGCTGCTTTCATCGCCTGCAGGATGGAAATCAGGTCTTGCGGGGTGGCACCCAAGGCGTTCAGTGCCGAGACAACCTGATTGAGATTGGCGCTCTTGGCCACTTTCAGCACCTTGCCGCCATCGCTGCTGACATTGACGCTGGTCTGGTTGGTGGCCACCGTCTGCCCACCGGACAGCGCCGGCGGCTGGCTCACCTGAGGGGTATTGCTGATGGTCACAGTCAGGTTGCCGTGCGCCACGGCACATGGCGCAAGCTGCACCGCCTGGTTCATCACGATAGAGCCGGTGCGGGCATTGATGATGACCAGAGGGGAAACTTCTGCCGGGTCGACGGCAAGATTTTCCATCCGCGACAGAAACTGCACTCGCTGATTGGAATCAAAAGGTGCGCGCACTTCCACCATGCCACCATCCACCGCCCGAGCAGTGCCACTGCCGAATGCCTTGTTGATGGCCTGCACCACACGATTGGCCGTGGTGAAATCGGCCTCCTGCAATTCCAGATTGATGAATTCTCCACTGCCCAGTGCCGTGGGTACTTCGCGCTCTACCGTGGCACCGCCGGCAATCCGCCCCACGCTGAGCTGATTGACCTGGGCCTTGCTGCCACCCGCGGCCGCACCCGCGCCCCCCACCAGCACATTGCCCTGCGCCATGCCGTAAATCTGCCCGTCAGCACCCTTGAGCGGTGACAGCAGCAAGGTACCGCCGCGCAGACTCTTGGCATCACCAATCGAGGACACGGTGACATCCAGCGCCTGGCCTTTACGGGCAAACGCCGGCAAGGTGGCGGTCAGGCTGACCGCCGCCACGTTCTTGGGATCAACCTTGGTACCCGGCGGAATCTGCACACCCAGCTGGGTCAGCATGTTCGATAGCGACTGACCGGTAAACGGCGAGGAAGTCACCTTGTCGCCGCTGCCATCCAGCCCCACCACCAGGCCGTAACCCAGCAATTGGTTGGAGCGCACGCCGGCGATATTGGTAATGTCCTTGAGCCGGTCGGCCGCCAGCGCCTGCCCACCCAGCATCAGCAGCAGTGCTGCCAGCAACAGTTTATTCATGATGTCATCCAGCCCGAGCCGCATCATTCAGATGGGGATGATGCTCAGGAAAAATTTGGCCAGCCAGCCCGGCTCGTTGTATAGACGGTTATTGCCCTTGGTTTCCTGCTCGATGCGGGCATCGGCCACCTTGAGCGAGGAGACCGAGCGGTCGGCGGCGATATCTCGCGGATTGACCACGCCGGACAGGCGGATGGACTCGGTATCGCCATTGATGCGTACCACTTTTTCACCGCTGACCACCAGATTGCCATTGGCCAGCACTTCGATCACGGTAACGGTAATGGAGCTGACAAAGGTGGTGGCTACCTGATTGGTACCCTTGCCGGTATTGCTGGCCGCGCCACTGCCGGTGAGCGATGCGCCCAGGCCCTTGGTCAGACCGCCCGGCACGAAGGGAAGCTGGATGCCGCTGGAAATGCTGTCGTTGAGTGCCGAGGAACGGGTGGCCGTGGTTTGTTCCGACTGCGAAGTCGAGGACTTTTCCTGGATGGTGATGGTGAGCGTATCCCCCACCAGCGCCGGCATTTTGTCTTCAAACATGGCACGGTAGCTGCCAGCCTGGAAGATGGAGCCATTAGCCGGCAAGGTGCTGGCTTGCGGCTGCGGGCGGGCTGTCATCGGCAGCGTCACCAGCGGCGGTTCCTGCGCCGCGCAACCGGCCAGCAGCAAGGCCAGCATCGCTGGCATCATCCATTTCAGCATTTTCATTCCGCCCTCCCCACACCGCCTGCCGGCCATCAAGCAAAACCGGATTTTAGCGTTTAAACACCGCCAGCAGAACCGGCAGATTACATCTGCGTCAGCTTTTGCAGCATCTGGTCAGCGGTGGTGATCGCCTTGGAGTTCATTTCAAACGAACGCTGCGCAGTAATCATGTTGACCAGCTCTTCCGTCACATTGACGTTGGACCCTTCCAGAAAACCCTGCTTGACCAGACCACGGCTGTCGGTACCCGGATCCCCATCCTGCGGATCGCCCGAAGAGGCGCTCTGCAGATACAGATTATTGCCAACACTTTCCAGACCTTGCGGATTGATGAAAGTCGTCAGCTGGATGGTGCCGGCAGTTTGCGGCGCCGGGTTATTGGGCAGGAAGTACTGCACCACACCAGCGGTGGAAACGGTGATTTGCGACGCCGTGCTGGGGATATTGATATTGGGGTTCAGCTGATAGCCATCCGAGGTCACGATATCGCCACTGGAGTTGCGCTTGAATTCACCATCACGGGTATAGGCAGTCGTGCCGTCCGGGCGCTGGATGCGGAAAAAACCGTCACCGGTAATGGCCCAGTCCAGCGGCTGACTGCTCTGCGTCATATTGCCCTGGGTAAAGTTTTTGGCTGTGGCCACCGCCGTGGCACCCGTGCCTACCTGCAAACCGGTCGGCGTGGTGCTGCCATCAGCCAGCTGAGCGCCCGGCTGGCGCAGGGTCTGATAATACAGGTCTTCGAAAATGGCGCGCCCGCGCTTGAAACCTACTGTGTTGACGTTGGCCAGGTTGTTGGAAATGACATCCAGATTGAACTGGCTGGAGTCCATCCCGGTCTTGGCAACATAAAGCGCACGCATCATGGCGGTGTTTCCTCAGAATTCTTGATTTGTTATCAGTGTTGTCGCGACCAGGCCTTAGCCTATGGCCAGCAGCTGGGTGGCTTTCTGATCGTTCTGATCAGCATTGGTCATCAGCTTGATATTCATGTCGTACTGCCGGCCATGCGAGATCATCTGCACCAGACTTTCCACCGCATTGACATTGCTGGCTTCCAGCGTTTCCGGCACCAGCTTGACCGAGGTATCGGCAGTGGCGGTATCGCCCCCGTTCATGCGGAACAAGCCATCCGGGCCTTTATAAACATCCTTGACCGCAGGATTCACCAGCTTGATCTGCCCCAGCAGCTGCGGGGTGCGGTCCTTGCCATTCTGTGGCACACCCACTACCGAACCATCCTGCCCCAGTTGCACCTGATAACCGGAGGGTACGGTAATCGGGCCACCGTCACCGCTGATGGGCAGGCCACTGCGTGTGCGCATCATGCCGTTGGCGTCCAGCACATAGCCGCCATCGCGGGTATAGGCTTCACTGCCATCCGCTGCCTGCACGGCAAAGAAACCGGGCGAACCCAGGGCAAAGTCGCTGGGGCTGCCGGTATGCATCAGGCTGCCCTGGCTCATGTCATGGCCAATGGTGTTGTCCACCACATAAGTACGGGTCGGGGCACCGGGGCCAACCACCGGCAGCGCACGGAAGGAAGCCAGATCGGCCTTGAAGGCATTGGTATTGGCATTGGACAGATTGTTGGCCGTGGTGGCTTGCTGCAAATCGATGTGTTTGGCACCGGTCATGGCCAGGTACAGCATCTTATCCATTGTTTCCCCGCTTCCTTAGGCTGTTCTGGCTGACATCAATTACAGATTGATGATGGTCTGCATCAAGGTGTCTTCGGTCTTGATGGTCTGGGCATTGGCCTGATAGAAGCGCTGCGCGGTAATCATGTTCACTAGCTCGGATGTCAGATCCACATTGGAATCTTCCAGCGCCTGCGACTGCACGGTACCGGAGTTGCCCGAGCCCGGTGCATTGTAGGCCGGCACGCCGGAGGCCAGCGTTTGCTGCCAACGGTTACCACCTTCGTTCTGCAGGCCCTGCGAGTTGGTGAAGGTTGCCAGGGCAACCTGACCGATGACTTTATTCTGACCATTGGAGAAGCTGGCCATGATATTGCCATGGGTGTCGATATTCATGCTGCTCAGGGTACCCGGCGCATAGCCATCCACTGTTTCCGTCGGGGTACCGGAAGCCTGTGCCACCTGGGTAGAGCCGGTGTAATCCACGGTAAAGGTAACCGGGGACGAAGAGCCATTCACCGGCGTCGGGGAGAAAGTGACACTGAACGGGGTGGTATTGGTCAGATTACCCTTGGTGTCGTAGTTCATGGTGTAGGTATTGGTACCACTGGCCGGGCTGCCATCGACATAGGCCGTCACCGTCCACGGTGTGCCGGTAGCGGTAGCCGTACCCTTGACGTAATACATGGTCAGGTTGTGCTGATTACCCAGGCTGTCATACACCTGTGCCGCATTCGACCAGTTAAAACTGTTGGTATTGGTCGGATTCAACGGCGTTACCGTCGGCGGCGTCAGTCGCGAATCCACATTCACGCCCATGGTGACCTTGGTGGTGACTGCCGGCGAAATCAGATTGGTTTGCAGTTTCAGATCGGTGACCGGGCCCTGGGTCACCACGCCATTATTGGCCATCCAGCCTTGCAGGCGGTCGTTGCCATTGACGATGTAACCATCCTTGTCCACCTGGAATTGTCCGTTGCGGGTATACGCCAGCGAACCGGTGGTCGAGGTCGGATTCTGCCGCATGATAAAGAAGCCATTGTTATTGATGGCCAGGTCCAGGCTGCGGCCGGTCGGGGTGATGTTGCCAGCACTGAAGGACTGGGTGACTGCATTCACCTGCGAGCCGATACCGGCGCTGGTATTGGCCACACCATAAAAGCTGGTGGAGAACAGATCGGCAAACTCGGCGCGCGAACTCTTGAAGCCGACGGTGCTGGCATTGGATACGTTGTTGCCAATGGTATCCAGCTGCGAGGACGCCGAATTCAGACCGCTCAAACCTTGTTGAAAACCCATGTGATTACTCCCCGAAACCTGTTTGCGCTAATGACTTGGTTAAGACAGCTGTGCAACGTTTGCCAGACCGACGCTGGTCCCGTCTTTCATGATCAGTTGCGGCGAGCCGCTGGCCCAGCTGACGGCGGTTACCGCCTGGTTGGCATACGGTGTGGCCGTCACCGCAGCGCTGCTGGCACTGGTCGCCTTGGCACTGAAAGTGTATTTGCCGCTGGGCAACTGCTTACCGTTGGCATCGGTGCCATCCCAGTTGAAAGAGTTAAGGCCGCTGCTAGGGCTCTTGACCGTCAGGGTATCCACCACATTGCCATTGGCGTCGGCGATACTGACGGTGTAATCGGTGGCCGCACCACTCAGATTCACGGCACCCTGCACATTGGAACCGCTGGTCAGGCCCAGCGCATTACCCGGCACCAACGCCTGCTTGCCAATCATGGTGGCAGCCATCAGCGATTGATTGGCAGCCTGCGACTGCACCAGGCTCTGCATGGCGGTGTTCAGCGTCTGCATCCCGGATACCTGACTGATCTGCGCCATCTGGCTGGTGATCTGGCTGTTATCCATCGGGTTCATCGGGTCCTGCGCCTGCAACTGCGTCACCAAGAGCTTGAGAAAGCGATCCTGAATACCCTGTGCACTGGTATCGGTATTGGAATTACCGGTGCCACTGGTGCTGCCAGTAGTGCCATTCAGCGCGGCATACGGATTGGTCGAGGAATTAACCGAGCTGGTCATGGCTGCTGCCTTTCATCACTGTCCAAGCTGCAGAGTCTTCTGCAGCAGGGTTTTGGCGGTATTCATCATTTCCACATTGGTCTGATACGAGCGCGAGGCGGAAATCATGTCGGACATTTCCTCGACCGGATTGACATTGGGCATGTTGACATAACCCTTTTCGTCCGCCAGAGGGTTGCTGGGGTCGTACTTCAGCCGCGGCGGGGTCTGGTCTTCCACAATGGAAGTCACCCTCACACCGGCCACTTGCGGCTGACTGGCGGTAACCGGCAAGGCGGTAAACACCACGTGGCGGCCCTTGTAAGGCTGGCCGGTCGAGCTGGTGGCACTTTCCGCATTGGCGATATTGCTGGCCACCACGTTAAGACGCATGGACTGGGCAGTCAGCGCCGAACCGGAAATGGCAAAAATATTGGCGAGCGACATGGTTACTGGCCTCCACCGGTAATGGCGGTATTCAGACTGGACATACGCTTGCTGAGGAAGGTGAGCGTGGTCTGGTATTGCAAGGCGTTATCGGCAAAGGCCGCACGCTCCACATCCATATCCACCGTGTTGCCGTCCAGGCTTTGCTGTACCGCATTGCGATACTGCACCGCCGGCTTGCCGGCACTGCCAGCCCCCGTACCAGCCAGATGGCGCGTATCGGTCACATTCATCGCCAGCTTGCCCTGTCCATCCTGCGCAGACTGCAAGGCCTGCTTGAAATCGAAATCGACTGCCTTGTAATTGGGGGTATCGGCATTGGCAACATTGCTGGCAATGACTTCCTGGCGATAGGCGCGCAGGTTGAGCGCTCGCTGCTGAAAATCAAATTCCTTGCCAATCTTGTCCAACATGACCTTGCCTCCTTGAATGCGTCCCCATCCTTAGCAGGAACTGTGCCAGCACAAACAATCCATACAGACCATTGATTTTATTGAAACTACAGGCAATACACACCACCACCCGCACAGCGCACACCGGCAGGAGCGGCAAGTTTTGCCGCCATCACCGCCCCGCTGCCGCTGCCACCAAAACAAAACCGCCGACGGCCCATGGCGTCGGCGGTTTTGATCCAGCCTTAACAGCACACCCCGCAAACAGCTTCTTAGTCTGCGCGCAGCTCGAAATCGTGGCTGATGTCAGCCGTCTTGCCCAGCATGATGGAGGCCGAGCAGTATTTCTCCGCCGACAGCTTGATGGCCCGCTCCACTACCTCGGACTTGAGATCACGTCCGGTGACCACAAAGTGGAAATGAATCTTGGTGAAGACCTTGGGTTCGGTCTCGGCGCGCTCGGCTTCCATTTCCACCCAGCAATCAGTCACTTGCTGACGCGACTTTTTCAGAATGGAAATCACGTCATAGCTGGTACAGCCGGCAGTGCCCAAGAGCAGCAGCTCCATCGGACGCGGCCCCAGATTGCGGCCGCCGCCTTCCGGCGCACCATCCATCACCACCGCATGGCCGCTGCCGCTCTCGCCCATGAAACACACGCCATCCACCCATTTGAGTCTTGCTTTCACTGCCCCATCCTTCCGCTTTTGTTCAGCGCAAATCCGCTTAATCGCCACAGACTATCATTCCCGATTTGGGCAGACAAAGATTCACCGGTAAAATGGAAAGATTGACCTGTTATAAAGCCATCATGCTGGTACTTGGAATCGAATCATCGTGCGACGAAACCGGCGTTGCACTGTACGACCTTAAGGCGGGCCTCATTGCCCACCAACTGCATACGCAAATGGCCATGCACGCCGAATACGGTGGCGTGGTGCCCGAACTGGCCAGCCGCGACCACATCCGCCGGGTTATCCCGCTCACCGAAGCCTGCCTAGCTGAAGTCGGCAAGACCCTGGCCGATGTGGATGCCATTGCCTACACCCAAGGCCCCGGCCTGGGTGGAGCCCTGCTGGTTGGTGCCAGCGTGGCCAATGCGCTAGCCTTTGGCCTGAACATTCCGGTGATTGGCGTCCATCATCTGGAAGGCCATCTGCTATCGCCGCTGCTGGCGGAGCCGCGACCGGACTTTCCCTTCATCGCCCTCTTGGTATCCGGCGGCCACACCCAGCTGATGGCCGTACGCGGCATCGGCCAGTACGAGGTGCTGGGCGAAACGCTGGACGACGCAGCCGGCGAAGCCTTCGACAAGACGGCAAAACTGCTGGGCCTGCCCTACCCAGGCGGCCCGCTGTTGTCGCGCCTGGCCGAAGAAGGCGACCCGGCGCGCTTCAACCTGCCACGCCCCATGCTGCACAGCGACAACCTGGACATGAGCTTCTCCGGCCTCAAGACTGCCGTGCTGACACTGAGCAAACAGGTGGAAGCCGAGCATGGCCAGATCGACGAACAGACGCGCAAAGACATCTGCCGCGCCTTTCAGGAGGCCATTGTCGACGTGCTGGTCAGCAAATCGCTGAAAGCCCTGAAGCAGACCGGCATGAAAAAGCTGGTGGTGGCTGGCGGCGTAGGTGCCAACAAACAGCTGCGCGCCGCACTGGATCAGGCCGCGGCAAGGCGCAAGCTGGAGGTGTTCTACCCGCCACTGGCCCTGTGCACCGACAACGGTGCCATGATTGCCTTTGCTGGCGCCATGCGGCTGAAATACGCCACCGCACCCGGCAGCTACTCGATCAAACCGCGCTGGGACCTGTCCGGCCTGCCCGCTGCCTAAATCACCCCGCCGGCGCAGCCTGCTGCGTCGGCCTGACAACCCCATCATGATCCAACTGAAAAACCTCAGCCTGCGTCGCGGCCTGAAAGAATTACTGGTCAACGCCAGCCTGACCCTGAACCCCGGCTACAAAACCGGCCTGGTCGGTGCCAATGGTGTGGGCAAATCCAGCCTGTTTGCCCTGCTCAAGGGCGAGCTGCACGCCGATGGCGGCGATGCCGACATCCCCAAGCAATGGGTCATGGCCCATGTGGCGCAGGAAACGCCGGCACTGGACACCGCTGCCATCGATTACGTGCTGGATGGCGACCACGAGTTACGCCAACTGGAAGCCGAACTCTCTGCCGCCGAAGCGCGCGACGACGGCAGCGCCATCGGCCATCTGCATGGTGAGTTGGCGCGCATCGAAGCCTATTCTGCCCCGGCCCGCGCCGCCAAGCTGCTGACCGGCCTGGGCTTTGCCACCGAAGCCCACCAGCGGGCAGTGAAAAGCTTCTCCGGCGGCTGGCGCATGCGGCTGAACCTGGCGCAGGCGCTGATGTGCCGTTCCGACCTGCTGCTGCTGGATGAACCCACCAACCACCTGGATCTGGAAACCGTACTGTGGCTGGAAGACTGGCTGCAAAGCTATCCGGGGACCTTGCTGATCATCTCGCATGATCGCGACTTCCTCGACAGCATCTGCAGCCATATTGCCGAAGTAGCCAACCAGACCCTGACGCTGTACACCGGCAATTACAGCCAGTTTGAAACCATGCGTGCGGAAAAGCTGGCGCGCCAACAGGGCGAATTCGACAAGCAGCAGCGCCAGATTGCTCATCTGGAATCCTTCATCACCCGCTTCAAGGCCAAGGCCACCAAGGCCAAGCAGGCACAAAGCCGGGTCAAGGCACTGGAAAAACTGGAGCGCATTGCCCCGGCCCACATTGCCTCGCCCTTCGATTTTCACTTCGACAGCCCAGACAACCTGCCCAACCCGCTGTTGCGGCTGGACAAGGTGAATATCGGCTACGGCGATACGACCATCTTGCAGGGCCTGTCGCTGTCGGTAGAAGCCGGCAGCCGCATTGGCCTGCTGGGGGTGAATGGTGCCGGTAAATCCACACTGGTGAAGCTGCTGGCGGGCGACCTGCCGCAACAGGCGGGCGAGCTGATCAAGGCGCAAACGCTGAAGATAGGCTATTTCGCCCAGCACCAGCTGGAAACCCTGCGCGAGGACGAATCACCGCTGCAGCATATGCAGAGACTGGCCCCCACTGCACGCGAGCTGGAACTGCGCAGCTTTCTGGGCGGCTTCAATTTCCGTGGCGACAACGCGACCGATCTGGTCGGCCCCATGTCCGGCGGTGAAAAGGCCAGACTGGCACTGGCAATGATCGTCTGGCAAAAGCCCAACCTCTTGCTGCTGGACGAACCGACCAACCATCTGGACCTGGAAATGCGCCATGCCCTGACGCTGGCACTGCAGGATTTTTCCGGCGCGCTGATCGTGGTTTCCCACGACCGCAGCCTGCTGGAATCCACCACCGACCTGTTCTGGCTGGTCAGCGGCGGCACGGTCACCCCGTTTGACGGCGATCTGGAAGACTATCGCCAGTGGCGACTGGCCCAGCTGGCAGAAAGCGGCAAACCGTCCAGCGGCGACGCCCAGGCCGTCAACCGCAAGGAGCAGAAGCGACAGGAAGCCGAAGCCCGCCAGAAATTGGCTCAGCTGAAAAAGCCGCTGCTGAGCAAGCTCGCCAAGCTGGAGAAGCAGCTGGAGCAACTGAGCAGCGAAAAAAACCAGCTGGACGCCTTCATGTCTGGCGAAGAAGCCTACTCGGACGCCAACAAGAGCAAGCTGGCCGAGGCGGTAAAACGGCTGGGTGTGGTCAGCAGTGAACTGGCTCAGGTAGAGGAAGACTGGATGCTGCTGCAAGAAGAGCTGGAAGCGCTGGAAAACAGTATGGACAGCCCGGACTAAGAGCGGCTAACAAGAGCGTAGCGCCCCTGGAGCAAGGGACACCGACGCAGACATTGCAAGGTGTACGGCCAGGAGGCGCAAGGCCGCAACAGGGTTTTTGTTAGCGGCGCCAAAGCTTGTCATCAGCGAGGCTGGGCCGATGCCACCCGCCCATGCCTCTTGCTGCCGGCTGCAATTATCCACAGCAATCAGCGGATAACTCTGTGGATAAGTACTGAACAAATAAAAAAAGTCTTTTTACCTTAACAACTTGCTGCAACTGCTCACTAAAAAGGCAGAATAGACCCAGTTGGCTACTGATTATCAGTCCTGAGCACTTCCCTGCTTGCCTGATTGCAATAATTCAAATCAAGCCATTGATTTTAATGAAAATATACTGTTTATCTTTATTTTTTCAGTAGCTCATATGAAAAAATATATGCCATGAAGATGACGGTTCAAATACCAGTGCGCCGGGCAACAGCAGCCTATCCCTCTCGGCTCAGCAACTTGCCCGGATTCATGATGTTGTTGGGATCGAATACCGCCTTGACCCCGCGCATCAGCGCAATGTCTGCAGCACTGCGCGTTACCCCCAGATAATCGCGTTTCAACAGCCCCACGCCATGCTCGGCCGACATGCTGCCGGCAAACTCGGCCACCAGTGCAAACACCTGCTTGTTGACCGCCTCGCAGGCGTGACGAAAATCTTCCAGCGCCCAGCTTTCGGGCTTCAGCACATTGATATGCAGATTGCCATCGCCGATATGGCCATACCACAGCACCTCGAAATCCGGGTAATCGCGGGCCAGCAAGGCTTGTAGCCGGGACACAAAATCCGGCAGACGGCTAATCACCACCGAAATGTCGTTCTTGTACGGCGTACGCGGCGTAATGGCAGCACTGATGCCCTCGCGCAAGCGCCATAGCGCCCTGGCCTGCTGCTGCGACTGCGCCAGCACACCATCCACCACCCAACCTTGTTCCAGGCAATATTCAAATGCCTGCAATACCAGCGCATCGTCAGCCGCTGGCGGCAATTCGCACTCCAGCAGCACATAAAATGGCTGCCGCTCTGCCAGCGGTGGCTGCGCCTGCTCGGCCGCCAGCACATGGGTCAAGGCCTGATCGGAGAAAAACTCGAAGGCTTGCAAGGTCAGCCGGCTACGGAAGGCATGGAACACCGCCATGATGTCGGGCAATTGCGGTACGGCCAGCAGCAATACCGCGCTGGGCGGTGCCGGATCACACAAGCGCACCGTTGCCTCCACCACCAGCCCCAGCGTGCCTTCCGAACCGATAAACAGGTGACGGAAGTCATAGCCGCTATTGTTCTTGTTAAGGCCCAGATTGCACTGCAGCAGCTCACCGCGGCCAGTCACCACCGTCAGCCCGGCAATCCAGTCCCGGGTCATGCCATAACGCACCACGCGGATGCCGCCGGCGTTGGTGGCGATATTGCCGCCGATCTGGCTGGAGCCGCTGGAAGCAAAATCCACCGGATACAGCAGCCCCTGCTCTTGGGCAAAGGCCTGCAGCGCTGCCGTGACCACCCCCGCCTGGCAGCGTACCGTGCGCGCCAGCGGGTCGAACTGGTCGATACGATTCACCCGTTCGAAGGACAGCACCACCTCGCCCTGCGCCGCCACGGCACCGCCGGACAAGCCGGTACGGCCACCGGACGGCACGATGGCAACGCCATGCGCATTGGCCCAGCGCACCACCGCCTGCACTTCCTCAATACTGAGCGGGAACACCACTGCCGCCGCCTGCGGCTTGGTGTAACGGGTCCAGTCCTGGCCGTAACGCTCCAGCGTATCGGCATCGCCATGAATACGCTCGGCAGGAATAATGGTTTGCAAGGCAGAGAGTTGGGGCGAGGTCAGCACGGCAATATCCAGACAGAAAAGTGGCAGCGGCTACCATAGCACGCGGCAAAACAAATAAAAAAGCCGCCCCCCGAAGGAAGCGGCCTGGATGATCTTGGTGCTGTCAGCAAGAATCAGGCAACAGCAGCCTGCTTTTGCAGTATGGAGACCAGCTCGGCAATCTTGCGCTTGAGTTCGCGACGATCGACGATCATGTCGATGGCACCCTTTTCCAGCAGGAATTCCGAACGCTGGAAGCCTTCCGGCAGGGTTTCGCGCACGGTCTGCTCGATCACGCGCGGACCGGCAAAACCAATCAGCGCCCCCGGCTCGCCAATCACCACATCGCCCAGGAAGGCGAAGGAGGCGGAAACGCCACCCATGGTCGGATCGGTCAGCACCGAGATGAAGGGCAGCTGGTGATCGGTCAGCAATTGCAGTGCGGCACTGGTCTTGGCCATCTGCATCAGCGAATTCAGACCTTCCTGCATGCGCGCACCACCCGATGCGGCCACACAGATGAAGGGGGCCTTGGCTTCGATGGCAGCCTGTACGCCACGCACAAAACGCTCACCCACTACCGAACCCATGGAACCGCCGATGAAGCGGAACTCGAAGGCGGCCACGACAGCCGGCATGGAATGGATGCTGCCCTGCATCACCACCAGCGCGTCGTCTTCGCCAGTATTGCTCTGGGCGGCAGCCAGACGGTCGGGATAGCGTTTGCCATCCTTGAACTTGAGAATGTCCACCGGCTTGACCTCGGCACCGATTTCACGGCGGCCTTCGTCATCCAGCAGGACATCCAGCCGCTGACGTGCATTCAGCGGATGGTGATGATTACATTTGGGACAAACCTGCAGATTGCTCTCCAGGTCGGTGTAATACAGTACGGCTTCACATGCCGGGCACTTGCTCCACAGCCCCTCCGGTACCGCTGAAGGCTTGTCAGCGCGAGAATCGCGCTTGATCTTCGGCGGCAGGAGCTTGTTCAACCAGCTCATGCTGACTCCTTGCTCAACGCAGCCCGGCAGGGTATGCCGGGCTGACAATAAAACGGGGTGTTGTCACCCCGTTTGCGTGTCCTTAAAGAATGGCGGCCTTCAATTCGGCCACCAGACGGGTCAACCGCTCTCTGGCGGTTTCTGCTGTAGCCGCCTCGATTTCCTGCACCAGACGGCTCCCTACCACCACGGCATCGGCCGTCACGGAGATGGCCTGGGCGGTGGCGGCATCGCGAATGCCGAAGCCTACGCCGATGGGAACCTGAATATGTGCTCTAAGGGCGGCAATTTTACGCGCTACGTCGTCAATGTCCAGATTTCCTGCACCGGTGACGCCTTTCAGCGACACATAGTAGACATAACCACGGGCATGGCGGGCGATTTCACGCACCCGCGCTTCCGGCGTGGTCGGTGCAATCAGGAATACCGGATCAAGATCCGCCGCAATCAGTGCCGCAGACAGTTCGGCCGCTTCTTCCGGCGGGCAGTCCACGGTCAGCACGCCATCCACACCGGCAGCGTGAGCCTGTTCGGCAAAGGCGGTATAGCCCATGACGAACACCGGGTTCAGATAACCCATCAGCACCACGGGCGTGGTGGCATTGCTCTTGCGGAATTCGGCCACCAAGGCCAGCACATCGCGCAGGCCGACCTTGTGCACCAGCGCACGTTCGGACGCACGCTGGATCACCGGGCCATCGGCCATCGGATCGGAAAACGGCACCCCCAGCTCGATGATGTCGGCACCACCATCTACCAGACCGTGCATCAGCTCAACGGTCAGCGAGGGATGCGGGTCACCGGCCGTGATAAACGGGATCAGTGCTTTCTTGCCGTCCAGCCGGGCAAAACATGCAGCAATACGTGACATAAGCCTTCCTTAGCCTTGTTAGAGCGTGATACCGGCCAGACCGGCCACGGTATTGATGTCCTTGTCGCCACGGCCGGACAGATTCACCAGAATCACCTTGTCCTTGGCCATGGTCGGTGCCACCTTGGCAGCCCAGGCCAGCGCATGGCTGGATTCCAGCGCCGGGATGATGCCTTCCAGATGACAGCAGTCGTGGAAGGCCGACAAGGCTTCCTTGTCGTCGATGGCGACGTATTCGGCGCGGCCGATGTCCTTCAGATAGCTGTGCTCCGGGCCAACACCGGGGTAATCCAGACCGGCCGATACCGAGTGGGTCTCGACAACCTGACCATTGGCATCCTGCATCAGATAGCTCTTGGCACCGTGCAGCACGCCTACGCCAGCCCCACCGGACAGTGGAGCGGCGTGCATGCCGCTGGCAATGCCGTGGCCACCGGCCTCGACACCCACCATGCGCACGCCATTCACACCGATATAGGGATAGAACATGCCGATGGCGTTGGAGCCGCCACCGACGCAGGCCACCACCACATCCGGCTGGCGACCGGCCACTTCCGGCATCTGCTCCTTGGATTCCTCACCGATCACCGACAGGAAGTCACGCACCATCATCGGGTAAGGATGCGGACCTGCCGCCGTACCCAGAATGTAGAAGGTGCTGTCGACATTGGTCACCCAGTCGCGCATGGCTTCGTTCAGTGCATCTTTCAGGGTCTTGGAGCCGGACTCCACCGGCACCACGGTGGCACCCAGCAGCTTCATGCGGAAGACATTGGGCGACTGGCGCTTGATGTCCTCGGCACCCATATAGACAAAGCATTCCATGCCATAACGGGCAGCCACGGTAGCCGTGGCCACGCCATGCTGACCGGCACCGGTTTCGGCAATCACCCGTTTCTTGCCCATGCGGCGGGCCAACAGCGCCTGGCCGATGGCATTGCTGATCTTGTGCGCGCCAGTGTGGTTGAGGTCTTCACGCTTGAGGAAGATCTGCGCACCACCCAGTTGCTCCGACCAGCGCTTGGCATGGTAGATGGGGCTGGGGCGGCCCACATAGTGTTTCAGCTCGTGGCGAAACTCTTCCCAGAAAGTCGGATCGGCCTTGACGCGCTCGTATTCGTTCTTGAGTTCGTCCAGTGCCGCCATCAAGGTTTCGGCAACATAGACGCCACCATACGGTCCAAAGTGGCCGTTTGCATCCGGAAGATCATACCGCTCCATGCCTTGCTCCTGATATGAACGCCGCCATCCTGGCGGCATCTTTGATTCCTTTGGCTGCTTCCACTCCGCTGGAAACATCCACCGCCGCCGGCCGCACTGCGGCCACGGCTTGCTTGATATTCTGGTCGTCCAGCCCACCGGACAAAATCAACGGCAGGGGCAGGTTTGCCGGCAGCAAAGTCCAGTCAAACGTGGTACCGGTGCCACCATGTGCGCCTTCAACAAAGGCGTCGGTGAGCAGGCCGCGCGCGTCCGGGTATTGGGCGGCGGCTACTGTCAGGTCCAGTCCGGGCTTGACCCGCACCGCCTTGAGATAGGGCCGCTGGAAAGAGCGGCAGAATTCAGCCGGTTCTTCACCGTGAAATTGCAGGATGTCGATGCCGCAATGTGCCAGCACCTCTTCCACCCACTCGCGCTCCGGGTTGACGAACAACGCCACCACGCTGACAAAAGGCGGCAAGGCGGCAATCACCGCCTGTGCCTGCGCCAGGCTGACATTGCGCGGGCTTTTCGGATAAAACACCAGGCCGATGGCATCCGCGCCCAGCCGGGCGGCTTCTGCGCCATCCTCGGGCCGGGTAATGCCGCAAATCTTGATTCTGATGGTCACATCATCTCCACAGGGCCAGTCGGGCCGGCTCGGTCTGCGATGGCAATTGGTATTGTGCCGGATAACCGACCCCGGTCAGGTACAGCCCGTCCGGCATGAAGGTAGGCGGCGCACGGGTGCGGTCCTGTGCGGCCAGCAGCGCCTCCAGGTCGGCCGTTGTCAGACTGCCCTTGCCCACATACAGCAATGCACCAACGATATTGCGCACCATGTGGTGCAGGAAGGCATCGGCCAGCAGATCGAAACGGATCAGCCCGCCCTCCTCGCTGATCGCCAGTTGCTGCAGGTTCTTGACCGGGCTTTTCGCCTGGCATTCCGCCGCGCGGAAGCTGGAAAAATCATGCGAACCCAGCAACACGGCAGCAACCTCGCGCATGGCCTCGACATCCAGCGGCTGGTGATACCAGCCCACCTTGCCGGCCAACAGGCAGGGGCGTACCGGATGCGTCAGCAGGAAATAGCTGTAGGAGCGCGAAAAAGCGGAAAAGCGGGCGTGAAAGCCCTCGTCCACCTCGCGTGCCCACACCACGGCCACCTCGGGCGGCAGATGGGCATTGACCCCGCGCACCCAGGCATTGAGCGGGCGCGTAATCTGGCTGTCGAAATGCACCACCTGCATGGCGGCGTGCACGCCGGCATCGGTACGGCCTGCGGCCAGGGTTGTAATGTCTTGTCCGGCGATCTGGCTCAGGGCCCGGTTCAATCTGTCCTGGACGGTATTGCCATGCGGCTGAGTCTGCCAGCCGGAAAAGGCCCGGCCGTCATACTCGATGCCGAGCGCTATTCTCATGCCCACACCTTGCTTGCAACATCTTCCGCTGTCGGCAGCCTAGGCAGCCGACAGCAGACGCTAAAACGACAACTCTACCCTATCCGGCGGGGTTTACGCCATGCCGTCTTGCATGATCCGCCTGCCGGCCACCGGCGGCTGCCACGCAAAAATCACCCGCAGCACAGCACAATGCAAAACGGGGGAGCATCTGCTCCCCCGCTTGCTACGGCCAGTCCTGCGTCACGAAACGGTTTGGCCGGCTTCCTTCATCAGGGCTTCTGCCGTTTCCTTGTCGCCCATTTCCAGGTAAAGCTTGGCCAGCTCCATCTTGTCGTTGGCCTCGGATTGCGACTTGGCTTGCGTCGTTGCCGCAGCTGGCGCTAGAGGTGGATCTACCTTGACCGAGGCAGGCAGATCAGACAGGAAATCCATGCTCAACATCGGTTCCGGTGCCTGCTTTACCGCATTCTCCAGCTCCTGCTCACCCAGCGAAGCAAAGGCATCCAGCCCACTCAAGGCCGGATTGGGCTCGGTAGCCGGCGGCAGCGGAGCGGGCCCGGCTGCCGGCTTGTCCAGAAAGTCCATGGCCAGCGGTGCTTCCGGCTCGGGTTCAACCGCCCCCAGCTCAACGGCCAGATCCAGCGGTGGCACACGCTCAGCCGGAGCCTCAGCCAAGGCCTCAGCCGCAACATCCACCGGCGCTGCCGCCGAATTGACGCGCACGGCTTCCAGATTCAGCGGCGATGCTGCCGCAACCGGCTTGGCATCAAACAGCGGATGCTCCGGAGCCAGCGTGCGGCCCAGTTCACACACCCGCATCCACAAGGTGCTGTCCTTGCCGAAAATCCCCCGCGCCGTGGTCGCTTCGGCAATGAAGCCGTCCCTGTCCGGCTGCATGGCCAGGACTTCCAGCAGTTTGTAGCGCAGATCCTGGCGCATCGGTTCGCGCACCAGACCTTCGCGCAGGATTTCCAGCGCCTGGTCGATGCGACCATAGGCAAGGTAGACCTCTGCCTCGGCGATCAGGTCAACCGAGGCCAGATCGATACCTTCACCACGCTTGATGCCACTCATCAAGGTGGTCAACGGCCCCATGGTCAGCATGGATGCGTTATCAGCAGACGACTTGCTGGCAGGCTTGCTGCCGGACTCGGCTGCCTTACGCTGCCGCAGGCGCTGCGCCACCAGCAAGGCTCCCAGGCCGACGGCAGCGGCACCGCCGCCATACATCAGCGCCCCACTGTTGCGCAGGCTGTCCAGCACGTCATCCACCAGGAATGACGGTGGCGGGGCCTCGACAGCGGGCTTGACCGGCGCGGCCGCCTTGACTGGCGGATGAGCGGGTTCCGCCGGCTTGACGGGCTGCGCTGCCGGAGCAGACGCAAGCACTGCAGCAGGCTGGCTGGCCACAGCAGCAACGGCAGCAGCCGGCTGACTGGCTACGGCAGCCACCGCCGCTTGACTCGCCACAACGCGGGTTTCACCGGCAGCCGTACTGGCCGTTGCGGCTTTGGCAATTTGCAGATTACGGATTTTCTGTTCCAGCTCCAGCGTCTTCTGCTGGGCATGTAACAGGGCCTGATCCTGCTTTTGCAGGATGGTTTTCAGGCGATCCTCCTGAGCAGTGTCAGCCCCACCCACCGCCACCGCCTTGACTGCGGTCACCTGGGGAGCCGAGGCTGCCACCTTGGCTGCAGGATGGGCCGCTTCAGGAAGCGGCTTGTTCATGGGTTTGAGGGTGACAGCATCGGACTTGGCCGGGGCTTTGGCTGCCGGCACCGGCGCTTCTTGCGCCACAGCGGGCGGCTCGGCTGCAGCCGGAGAATTACCTGCCGTGGCCAGACGCCAGTCGGCCGGGTACTTCAGGGCTGCACCTGCGCGCAGGCGATTGACGTCACCAGAGATGAATGCATCCGGATTACTGCGATACAAGCGCTTGGCGATATCAGCCGGGTTACCGCCGCCCTTTACCCTGGAGGCGATCAGCGACAAGGTGTCGCCATGCAGAACCCGGTATACCTTCAGCGGCTGCACCTTCTCCGCAGCACGCGCACTCTTGCCGGCGCTGACCGGATTGATGGAACGCTCTTCAACGGTGTAACCATTGGGGTCCAGCAGCAGATTGTAATGTTTCTGCGCATGGACATTGCCCGCCCCGACTTCCAGGCGGAAAGCCAGCACCGGGTCATTCATAGGCTGACTGCTGCGCAACAGCAGCATGGATTTGCCAGCCGGCGACTTGCTGATCTGGTGCGAGATGGAGGCAATCAGTTGCAATTGCTCGCCGCTGGGTGCGCCTTGCAGGCTATCGGCAGCCAGTGCCACCCGAACATTGTCAGTCTGCTTGACGGCAGTACCAAACAGCTCCAGCTCGGCCACCAGCGGCTCGCCCAGCTTGGACTTAACCTTGAGTTCGCCCAGACCGAGGCTGCTCAGGCGGGGCATCAGGTCTGGCGAGACGGCGGTTTTCTTGACGGTATCATCATGAGCCGGCTGCTTGTCCTTGCGCGGCGGGCCATCCCGCTGGTAATCAACTTCGAATTCACGCACCAGACGCCCGGCTGGCCAGTTCATTTCCACGGCAAAGCGCAATAGTGCTTCATCGAAATGGCTGGGGCCTTTGACCAGAATCTTCTGAATACCGCCATCCGCTTTGCGAATGGCAGAAAACTTCAGCACCGGTGCCGACTGGCTATAAGTCGACACCAGCGGATATTTGTTGCGATCAGCCAGGCTGACCAGCACATTCCCTTGCGGATCTTCGTCCACCACGGGAATTTCCGCTTCAAAAGGCTGACCTTCCGAAGACAGGACATGAATCGACCCCAGGCCGGCCAAGGCCGATCCTGCAGAGCCCATGCCGGCCAACAAAATGGCGAGCAAGGTCATGCTATGTTTTGAAGCCATGATCCGGACTTCCCCGATTCCTGCTTAGGCAGGTTTTATTGCTAATGAACTACCCGGCTAAAACGTGTGCCATTCAATAGTAAAACCGACAATATTGCAAAACAGCGCGGCTGGCATCACAAAACTGGACCTGATCGACAAGCTCGGCGCATCAGCTGCTGATTTTGGTAAGTAAAGCCTGGGCTTCTTGTTTCAAACTTCCTTGTGCTTCTCCGACCAGATCCTGCAACACTTCACGGGCACCGTCGCGGTCGCCCATGTCCAGATAAACTTTGGCCAGATCAAGCTTGGTAGACAAAGGATCATCCAGCAGGGTCATGCCCTCGGCCACGACCGGTGCAGGTTCGGGTGCAGGTGCGACCACCGGAGCAGCACTGACCGCTGCTGTTTCAGCAGGTGCCGCTGGCGCTGCTGCCGGCGTGGCAGCCACCATGTCTTCATACAGCGATTCAAAACCATCCGTGCTAGCGGCAGAAGCCGGCAGCTCGAGGGTGCCGGTTTCCGGCTGGCCCTGGTTGTCGGCGGCCATTTCAGCAGCCAGGCCATCCAGGTTGAAATCAAAATCCAGCAAATTGGTATCGGCCGCGGCTGGCTCGGCCAGGCTTGGTGCAGCGACAGGCTCGACCAGCGGAGCGGCTGCCAGTTCGGCATCCAGATCGAAATCCAGCATATTGGCATCCGCCACGGCTGGCGCGGACACGGGGGCATCTTCTTCAAACAAGGCTGCGCGCAACGGGTCTGCTGCCGGCTCCGGCTCGACTACTGCCGCTGGCGGTGGCGTCTCAGCCTGCAGATCGCCAAACAGTTCGCGATCCAGATCGATAATACCGTCGTCAACAGCGGCGGCACTTTCCACTGGGGCCGCGTCTTCCGGCAACTGATACAGCGCATTGGCCGGATCAATACCCAGCCCCATGGCAGCCACCCTGGCCCAGGCCTGGCCCTTGCCATCGGTAGTGGCATGGAACTCGCGCGCCAGTTTTTCGAAATTGCCGGCGTCCGGGCGTGCGGCATACAGCTCAAGCAGTTTTTGACGCACTTCCTGGCGTGAGGGATCCTTGGCCAGCGCATCCTTGAGGATTTCCTCAGCCTGCGCATCACGCCCATAGGCCATATACACCTCAGCCTCGGCAACCGGATCGACTTCTGCTGCATCGATATCACCGGACGCCTGGGTGAAATTGGTCATGAAGGAGTGACCGCCACTGACTGTTTGCGGTCCACTGCCGACTGCGCCGCGCCCCAGCACGGCATTATTGGTCTGGGTGGACAGCTGCAGCGAGGAAGCACCAGCTTTGCGGCGGCGGGCAATCAGCGCGCCCAGCAGCCCCAGCAGACCAACACCGGCCACACCACCACCAACCAGCGGCAGGTTGTCGATGAGGCGATCCAGCATGGAAGGTTCGGGCGGAGGGGGCGGCGGCGCAAGCGGCTTGTGCACCACGGCCGGTTTCGGCGCAGGGGCAGCCTCGGCAACCGGCATGCTGGCCGGCTGCAGCGTTTCCGTGGCTGGCATCGAAGCGGCTACTGACGCTGCGGCCTCGGCCTGCGGCTGAGAAGCTTGCGGCTTGCCGCTTTGCATGGCCTTGAGCTGCTGCTCCAAGGCCGAGATGCGGGCTTCGGCGTCCTTCAGCGATTGTTCACGCGCAGAAACCTGCTGTTCCAGTACGGAAAGCTTGGGATTCGACTGACCGGCCAGTGCGTCCGGCGGCAATATCTTGAGAACGTCTCCGCCCTGACCATGCGCTTGCGGCTTGGCATCGGCCACTGCTGTAGTCGGCGCAGCAGCACCGTCAGGGCGCAGGATGGCATTGACCCGCGCCGCAGACAGCGACTTGATCTTGGCAACAGGTGGCAGCTTCAGGGTAATACCTGCTTTCAGCGCACTGGGATTGCCATCACTGAAGGCATGCGGATTGGCCAGCACCAGCGCTGCCATGGTCTGCTCCAGCGTGGCACCCGGCGGAACGGCCTTGGCAGCCATGCCGCGCAGGGTCGAGCCGGAGCGCGTCTGCAACACGCCATGGCTGGTATTGCGGCTGGCTTTACCCGGCTTGCCCTGATAGCGGCTGGACAGGTTTTCATCAGCGTAGCGCGGGGCATCCTGCACGATGGATTTGGATTGCGGAGCGTTATAGCTGGACGGATCAAGCAACACGGTATATTCGCGCACCGAACGGCCGGCACTGGTTTTGGCCTCTACGACAAAGCGTAAATACGGATCATTGATGGGAACGGCAGAACTGACGCGAATAATGGCACCATGCGCCGACGGAGCCAGCTGAAAACGCAGTGCCGACATCGTGCTGGCATAATCGACATTCAGGTCACGGAAGGTATCCGGACTGGCCAGGCCGATGCGTGCGCCTTCCAGTTCATTCGAGCGCACCCCGGTCAGCTCGATGTCCGCGTGAAAGGTTTCCCCCAGGAAGGATCGCACATTGATCCTGCCAAGTCCGGCCCATACATTTGCCGAGCAAACCACGGCTACCGCCAGTACGCTCAGCTTGAATTTTGCCTGATTATTCACAGTCTACCTTCCGGCACTTATTTGTCTTGATCTTATTCGCTCGGTTTGCCCATCGCAGGCAAAGAGCTGGCAACTAGTGCCATCTTAGGCCCTAGCCAAGCTTTTAGCTAGATTACATAACAACAAAACCCCGGATGAACCGGGGCTTTACATTTATTCAAACACGCCTGCTTTATACATGGCCTCGGCAACCAGTACGCAATTCAATGCCGCGCCAACGCGCACATTATCTGCCGCCAACCAGAATTGAATGGTATTTCCCGCTTTGCGCAAGCGGCTGATCCATACCCCGTCATTACCGGTTGCTTCCATCGGCGTAATATGGCCGCCATGCTGATCGGCCGTGACACATTGCAATCCTGCCGCCACCAGACGATTTTTGACTTGTACCAGATCAATATCAGCAGCGACCTCCAGGCTAACCGCCCAGGCATGTCCGAAGAAAACCGGCACCCGTACTGCAGTGGCCTCAATCGGCAATTCTGCTTGCTGCAACAGCCGGCGCAATTCCAGCATGATCGAACGTTCTTCTTCCGCCATACCGTCCTCATCCAGCGCACCAATCTGCGGCAGCACATTAAAGGCGATACGCTTTTCAAATACGGTATTTTCCGATTCGCGCTGCGAGAACAAGGCGGTGGTTTGCTCGGCCAGTTCTTCCAGGGCCTTTTGACCACTGCCGGAAACCGACTGATAAGTTGCCACGGTCAGCCGCTTGGGCTGCAAGGGCAGCAAGGGGCGCAGCGCCATGGCCAGCGGGGTGACCGTGCAATTGGGAACCGCAACCAGCGCACCAGCTTCCAGGCCGGCCAGCTGTTCGGCATTGACTGCCGGCACCACCAGCGGCACTTCGGCATCCAGGCGGAAGGCCGAGCTGAAATCGATGACCGTAACCCCGGCTGCGCGCGCTTGCGGCACGTATTCACGCGCCACGCTGTCGCCGGCAACAAAAATCGCCAGCGCCACATTCTCGAAACCAAACTCGTCCAACTGACGAATATCCAGCTCCAGATTGCCATAGCTGACGGTAGACGCTTCATGCTCCGGGCCATCCACGGCAAACACCCGCTCCGCCGGGAACTGGCGCTGGGCCAGCAGTTCGAGAACAGATTGGCCAACCAGGCCAGCGGCACCTACCACAGCAAGCTGCATCATCCGAATAAATCCTTACATTCTTGGAAAAGGCTGATTGTACCTCAGCCAAAAGCAAAGGGCGCGTTAAGGCGCCCTTTGCAGTGTAGTCGATTCCGGCGACAGTCCGGTTAAAGCCTTACAACCATGTCAAGCCGAATCAGCGCTCGATCAGGATGCGCAGCATGCGGCGCAGCGGTTCGGCCGCACCCCACAGCAGCTGGTCACCGATAACGAAGGCCGACAGGTATTCGCCACCCATGTTCAGCTTGCGCACACGGCCGACGCCCACTTCCAGCCCGCCGGTAATGGCAGCCGGGGTCAGTTCCTTGACACTGATTTCGCGGTCGTTCGGTACCCACTTCACCCAGTCATTGCCCGACTTGATGATGGCTTCGATTTCAGCCAGCGGCAGGTCTTTTTTCAGTTTAATGGTCAGAGCCAGGCTGTGGCAGCGCATGGCACCGATGCGCACGCACAGGCCATCCACCGGAATGGCGGCTTCGTTGCCCAGAATCTTGTTGACCTCGGCCTGGCCCTTCCACTCTTCCTTGGACTGGCCATTGTCCAGCTGCTTGTCGATCCAGGGGATCAGACCACCAGCCAGCGGCGCACCAAAGAATTCGGTCGGTACGTCTTCGCGGATGGCGGCAGCCACCTTGCGGTCGATGTCCAGAATGGCAGACGACGGCGTGGCCAGCTCGTCGGCCACGGCAGCGTGTACCACGCCCATGCCCTTGAGCAGTTCGCGCATGTGGTTGGCACCACCACCGGAAGCTGCCTGATAAGTCATGGAAGACACCCACTCCACCAGACCTTCACGGAACAGACCGCCCATGCCCATCAGCATGATGGAGTTGGTACAGTTGCCGCCGATGTAGTCCTTCACACCCTTGGCCAGTGCCGCATCGATCACATTGCGGTTAACCGGGTCCAGCACGATGACGGCATCGTCCGCCATGCGCAGGGTGGAAGCTGCATCGATCCAGTAGCCAGTCCAGCCGGCTGCGCGCAGTTGCGGGTAGATGTCGCTGGTGTAGTCGCCACCCTGACAGGTGACGATGGCGTCCATGGCCTTCAGTTCGTCGATGTTCTTGGCATCTTTCAATGCCGGTACGTCACGGCCGATGTCCGGGCCTTTGCCACCGACATTGGAAGTGGTGAAGAACACCGGTTCGTTGATGACAGCGAAATCGTTCTCTTCACGCATACGTTGCATCAGCACGGAACCAACCATGCCACGCCAGCCTACAAAGCCTACTTTCACGGGTTTCTCCTGGGATCTGTCTCTAAAGTTGCGATTGGCCCGTCAACGCAAGCGTTAGCGGGCCAAGTATTTTTATTACTCCATTGTGCAGCGCGATAGCGACTGAGGCAATGGGGTCAACCCTATCCGGGTGAAGTTTTTTTTACAGCGCTGCCACCACCGCGTCACCCATGCCGGAGCAGCTGACTTTCTGGCAGCCCGCTTCGAAGATGTCGCCGGTGCGGTAGCCTTGGGCCAGCACGCGCTTGACGGCGTTTTCCACGCGCTGGGCAGCTTCTTCCTGGGCAAAGGTGTAGCGCAGCATCATGGCGGCAGACAGGATGGTGGCCAGCGGATTGGCCAGGTTCTTGCCAGCGATATCCGGGGCGGAACCATGCGAAGGTTCGTACAGACCCTTGTTGTTCTGGTCGAGCGAAGCAGACGGCAGCATGCCGATGGAGCCGGTGAGCATGGACGCTTCGTCGGACAGGATGTCGCCGAAAATATTGCCGGTCACCATCACGTCGAACTGCTTGGGATTGCGCACCAGCTGCATGGCGGCGTTGTCCACATACATGTGGCTCAGTTCCACCTGCGGGTATTCGCGCGCCACGTCGATCATGATTTCTTTCCAGAACTCGGTGGTTTCCAGCACATTGGCCTTGTCCACCGAACACAGCTTCTTGTTGCGCTTCATGGCAATGCCGAAGGCAACGTGGGCGATGCGACGCACTTCGCTTTCGCTGTAGCGCATGGTGTTGAAGGCTTCACGTTCGCCCTGCTCGTTCACGCCCATGCCGCGCGGCTGACCAAAGTAGATGTCACCGGTAAGTTCGCGCACGATCATGATATCCAGGCCCGACACCACTTCCGGCTTCAGGGTGGAGGCATTGGCCAGTTCCGGATACAGGATGGCCGGACGCAGGTTGGCAAACAGGTTCAGGTCCTTGCGGATGGCCAGCAGGCCACGCTCGGGGCGCAGCGGACGATCCAGCGTGTCGTATTGCGGGCCGCCCACGGCACCCAGCAGCACGGCATCGGCTGCGCGGCACAGCTTCTGGGTGAATTCCGGATACGGCACGCCATAGGCATCGTAGCCAGCACCACCCAGCGGGGCTTCTTCCAGTTCGATGGGCAGACCATCCTGACGCAGCACATCCAGCACGCGACAGGCCTGGGCAATGATTTCCGGACCAATGCCGTCACCCGGCAATACGGCGATTTTCATGATTTATCCTTTGGTTTCTGTATTTGTTTGTTTTTGAATGCTTCACGCCGCCCACAGCACGATCACGTCGACCGTAAAGCTGCCATCCGCCTCGATGGCGTAGTAATCGCGCACTTCCTGGCCGACGGACTTCTGCAACAGGCGAATGGCCTGACGCAGGGTTTCCGGCGTACGCATGCGCTCCACCCATACGCCAAATTCCAGCCGCAGCTTTTGCCGCGTCACCTGCTGCACTTGCCAGCCGGCACCGGACAATGCGCTCAGCCACTCGGCCATGGCGTAGTTATGCACATGACTGGTATCACGCAGCACCTCGACGGTCTGCAGATAGGTATCCAGCAGCGGCTGACCGGGCGACATCACATCAATGAAGGCCAGCCGGCCACCCGGCTTGAGCACCCGGCGCGCTTCACGCAGCGCCAGAGCCAGATCACCCCAGTGGTGGGCGGAGTAGCGACTGAACACGAAGTCGAATTCGCCATCGGCAAAAGGGAGTCGTTCGGCCGCGCCTTGCTGGGTGGTGAGCGTGCCGAGGCCACGCGATGCAGCCTCGTCCGCCACCACCTGCAACATGCTGGCCGACAAGTCATAGGCCACCACGCTGGCGGCGTGTTCGGCAATCTGGAAGCTGACATGGCCAGCGCCGCAGCCCAGATCCAGTACCCGCGCCGCGCCGTGTTCACGCACGGCTTGCTGTAGCTGGGCAAACTCCGCGCCCTGGGCGTGTACCTGGCTGTGCAGGTAGGCCGCGGCCTGGGCACCAAACTGCTGTTGGACGTGCTCTGCGTGTGCGCTCTGGCTCATGTCATTCTCCAATCAGGCCTGATGGAACAACCAGGGCTGGCTTTGGCGACGCGCCGCCTCGTAAGTCTTGATGGTGTCGGCGTGTTGCAAGGTAAGGCCGATTTCATCCAGGCCACCCAGCAGGCAGTGCTTGCGATGCTCGGTGACATCAAAAGCAAACGACTGACCGGACGGGGTGGTGATGGTCTGCGCTGCCAGATCTACCGTCAGGCGGTAGCCTTCATTGGCTGCGCATTCGCGGAACAGCTGGTCGACCACCTCGGCTGGCTGGACGATGGGCAACAGGCCATTTTTGTAGCAGTTGTTGAAGAAGATGTCGGCAAAGCTGGGCGCAATCACCACGCGGAAGCCCTGATCATCCAGCGCCCACGGCGCGTGTTCGCGGCTGGAACCACAGCCAAAGTTTTCCCGTGCCAGCAATACCTGGGCACCGGCGTAGCGCGGGAAGTTGAGCACGAAATCCGGATTAATCGGACGCACACTGTTGTCCATGCCCGGTTCGCTGTGGTCCAGATAGCGCCACTCGTCGAACAGATTCGGGCCAAAGCCGGAACGGTTGATCGACTTCAGAAACTGCTTGGGGATGATGGCGTCGGTATCGACGTTGGCGCGATCAAGCGGGCACACCAGCCCGTCGAGTGTATTGAATGCTTTCATTGGGATTCTTTCCGAATCTGGCTGCCCTTACTGGGCAGCGTTTTCGATGGCCTGTCCGGCCTTCTGGATGCCATGACCAACAGCCTGGCCACCTTGTTTCAGGTCTTCACCCGCGCCGTGTAAGGTATTGCAGGCAGACAGCAGGATGGTCACAAACAGGCTGAGTGCAATTTTTTTCATGGATGAATTCCTTTCGCAGAATTAAAGCTGACGGATGTCGACAAAATGGCCGGTTACCCCTGCCGCCGCCGCCATGGCCGGGCTGACCAGATGGGTACGCCCACCCTGCCCCTGACGGCCTTCGAAGTTGCGGTTCGAGGTAGACGCACAACGCTCACCCGGCTGCAGACGGTCGGCATTCATCGCCAGACACATGGAGCAACCCGGCTCGCGCCATTCAAAACCGGCGGCGATGAAAATCTTGTCCAGTCCTTCGGCCTCGGCCTGTGCCTTCACCAGACCGGAGCCCGGCACCACCAGCACCTGCTTCACGCTGGCTGCCTTGCTGCGGCCACGTGCCACAGCGGCGGCTTCACGCAGGTCTTCGATACGGGAATTGGTACAGGAGCCGATAAACACGATGTCGACCGGAATCTCTTTCACCGGGGTATTGGCGGTCAGACCCATGTAAGCCAGCGCGCGTTCAATACTGCCCTTCTTCACCGGGTCGGCTTCGGCGGCCGGGTCCGGCACGATGCCGTCGATGTCGGTGACCATTTCCGGCGAAGTACCCCAGGTGACTTGCGGCTTGATCTGGCCGGCATCCAGCTCGACAACGGCGTCGAAATGCGCGCCTTCGTCGGAGTGCAGGGTATTCCAGTAGGCCACGGCAGCATCCCAGTCGGCTTCGCTCGGCGCAAAGGGGCGGCCCTTGACGTAGTCGATGGTTTTTTCATCCACCGCCACCATGCCGGAGCGGGCACCCGCTTCGATGGCCATATTGCACAAGGTCATGCGCCCTTCCATCGACAGGCTGCGGATGGCTTCGCCACCAAACTCGATGGCGTAGCCGGTACCGCCAGCAGTGCCAATCTTGCCGATGATTGCCAGCGCCACGTCCTTGCCAGTGATGCCGGCAGCCAGCGGGCCATTCACCTGCACCAGCATGTTCTTGGATTTCTTGGCCACGAGACACTGGGTCGCCATGACGTGCTCGACTTCCGAGGTACCGATGCCGTGTGCCAGCGCACCGAAAGCGCCATGGGTAGAGGTATGGCTGTCGCCACAGACCACGGTCATCCCCGGCAGGGTGGCACCCTGCTCCGGCCCCATCACATGCACAATGCCCTGACCCTTGTCCTTGAACGGGAAGTAAGCCAGCGCACCGAAGGACTTGATATTGGCGTCCAGGGTTTCCACCTGCTGGCGCGAAATCGGGTCCTTGATGCCTTCGTCCCAGTGATCGGTCGGGGTGTTGTGGTCGGCAGTGGACACCACCGAATCCACCCGCCACAGGCCGCGCCCGGCCAGCTTCAGGCCTTCAAAGGCTTGTGGGCTGGTCACTTCGTGCACCAGGTGGCGGTCGATATACAGAAGTACGGTGCCGTCGGCCTCTTCCCGCACCACATGGCTGGACCAGAGCTTGTCGTAAAGAGTTTGTGCTGTCATGGCTTCCTGCTCGTTGATGGCGGCCGCGCCGCCGGTTTGCCGGATAAGGCAGTCATTCTGTCACGCTGCCAGCTGGCACTACAAGGCGGATGAAACCGGCCTCGTGCATCTGGCAGCAGTCACAAGGGCTGCTGTTGCCTGACATCATGTCTCAGCTTTTTTCCTAGTACAAGATAAGCATTTATACTAGTACTGACACTACCACGTTGAGATTGCCTCCGGGGGAAAGCACATGAGCCATAGCAAGACCACCAGCCCGCTGGGTGAATTCATCCGCGCGCACCGCGAGCGCCTCAGCCCGCAACAAGCCGGCCTGCCGGCGGGAGTGCGTCGCCGCGCCAAGGGCTTGCGCCGCGAAGAGGTCGCCGCCCTGTGCGGCATCAGCCCCACCTGGCTGACCTGGATTGAGCAAGGCCGCAGCCAGTCGGTATCCGCACCCACGCTGTCACGGCTGGCCGATGCCCTGCTGCTGACCCATGCCGAGCGCGATTACCTGTTCAAGCTCGCCGGACTGAAAAACCCGCAGGAACGCCCGACCGAGCGCAACCCGCAGGCACGCGAGGCGCTGGCTGCAGCGGTCGAAGTGATCGCAACACCCGCCTATGTACTGGATGGCAACTGGAATGCCCTGGCCTGGAATCCCCTGGCACAGGATTTGTTCTGCGGCTGGCTGGACCAGCCGCTGGCGCGGCACAATCTGCTGGATTTCATGTTCCTGCAGCCGGCCTCGCGCCAACTGGTGGAAGACTGGCCGACCCGGGCCAGGCGCATGGTGGCGGAATTTCGCGCCGATGCCGGCGAGCGACTGGATGAAACCGCCATCCAGCAATGGGTGGACACGCTGCGGCTGGGCAGTGCGGAATTCGACAGTCTGTGGCAACAGCACGATGTACAAGGCCGCGAAGGAGGTGAACGTGCCTTCAATCATCCGCAACGCGGCCGGCTGGTCTATCAGCAGCTGACACTCAATCTGGCAGCCTCAGCCGAACTCAAGCTCATCATGCTGCTGCAGTAAGCCGGGCAGCCGGTGGCCGCAAATAGCGCCAGCACAGCAGCACACCCAGCGCCGCCGCCAGCACCGACATGCCAAAGGTGAGCAACATGCCGCCGTGCGGCCACAACACACCGCCGACCAGCCCACCGGTGCTGCCACCGATGCCGAAGGAGGCAATGATGTACAGCCCCTGCGCCCGCCCCTGGTGCTGCTCGGCAAAGAAGCGGTGAATCAGGCCCACCGAGGTGGCGTGATGCAGGCCGAAAGTGAGCGCGTGCATGCTTTGCGCCAGTACCGCCCATGCTGGATGATCGACCACCGTGGCAATCAGCAGGAAACGCAGCACGGCGGTGAGCAAGGACGCCAGCATCAGCCGCTCCAGCGAAAATCGCCCCATGATGCGCGGCATCAGCAGGAAGACCAGGATTTCACTGATCACCCCCACCGACCACAGCAGGCCGATGGCCCCCTGGGCATAGCCGGCATGGCGCAGGCCGATGGAGTAGAAGGTGTAGTAAGGCCCGTGGGCATACGCCATCAGGAAGCAGCAGCCAAACAGGGCCAGCACTCTGGGCTGGCGCAGCGTGTGCCAGATGGGGGCTGCAGCAGCCTGCTGGCGATGCGAGGCCACATCCGGCACCAGCCAGCCGGCCAGCACAATTAGCACCAGCAAGCACAACAGCGCCCAGGGCAGATTGGCCAGATGGATCAGGTCCAGCACATAGCCACCCACCATGGACAGGCAGACAAAACCGATCGACCCCCACACCCGCACCCGGCTATAGCGCCCCGGTTGCGCCCGTGTCAGATAGGCGGTACTGGCCTCGACCAGTGGCAATGCACCAGCCCAGAAAAAGTGCGACACCGCCAGGCTGATGAAAATCCACCAGAAGCCCTGCCCCAGCCCGACAAAGGCAAAGGCCAGTGCCGAGCACAGCGAAGTGCTGATGATGATGGCACGCCGACGCCCCTGGCGATCGGCCAGCCAGCCCCAGAAACCGGGCGCCGCAATACGCGCCAGCGTGGACAGGGCCATCAGGACGGAAATCTGCAAGGCAGAGAAGGACAAGGACTCCAGGTACAGGCCCCAGAACGGCCCGAACAAACCCTGAAAGGCGAAATAGGCAAAGTAGAACAGCGCGAACGGTCGCAGCGAAGGTGCCGCCGCAGCGGATGGCACAGCAGATGGAGCAGACATCAGACCACAATCAAACAGGCAACACACCATGCCACCCAGGCATGGTGTACTTGCGATTACAGGGTGCCCTTGAAGCGCGTGATATCACGTCGGGCTTTCTTGGTGGGACGGCCATCGCCATGCGGAAAACTGGCATGCTCGGCCTTGAGCAGCAGCATGCGCTCCTCGCGCGCCTGCCGTCCCGCCTCATCTTCACAGTACATAAGCACCGCCTCCTTGGCCGGACGACGCTGGGTGGCCAGTTGCAGCACGGTAATGCGGTACTCCAGCTGATTGATACGCAGCAGCAGCTCATCCCCTTCGCGCACGATACGCGAAGCCTTGACCCGCTCACCGCCCACCAGCACCCGCCCCAGCTCCAGCGCCTCGTGTGCCAGCTGGCGGGTTTTATAAAAACGCGCCGCCCACAGCCATTTGTCCAGCCGCACCTTGTCGTCGTCTTCCGCCTGGGTTTGCCGGCTCATGCTGACACCGTCCAGTCGGCCGTCACCAGACCATCCAGCTGTGCCTGCACGACATCTCCCGGCTGCAGGGCTGCCACGCCCTGCGGGGTGCCGGTATAGATCAGGTCGCCGTCGGTCAGCCCATACACTTGCGACAGATAGCTGATGATGGTGGCCAGCGGAAACAGCATCAGGCTGGTATCGCCACGCTGGCGAATGACACCATTCACTTGCAGGCTGAAGGTAAACGGCTTGCCGGCATCAACCGCCTCTGCCGCGACAAAATCCGACACGCAGGCCGCATGGCGAAAACCCTTGGCCTTGGTCCACGGCTTGCCGTGCTGCTTGGCCTCGCTCTGCACATCGCGGGCGGTCAGGTCCAGACCGATGCCATAAGCAGCAATATGCGACAGCGCATCAGCCTCGGCGATATCGCGCCCACCCCGGCCCACCAGCAGCACCAGCTCGCACTCATGGTGCACATCAGCCGAATAAGCCGGCAGGCTGATGGCCTGCCCACCAAGCGTCAGCGCCGAGCTGGGCTTGAGAAACACCAGCGGCTCTTCTTCCAGCTGATTGCCCAGTTCGGCCACATGTGCGGCGTAATTACGCCCGATGCAGAAAATATTGCCGACACGCTGTTCGACGCCATTCAGTCTGACCACTGCCATAGTGAAATTCTCCCGATTCAGGCCGTCGATTATCCCAGATGTGACCCCACTTGGGGCAATGCAATAGCTATCCTTTTGTCATTTACGCTGTGTACTCTGTTAGCATGCAGCACTTTGTCGTTTCTGCCGGTACAGTCGGCGGCGGTAACCGGGGGTTATGTTTTACGGCAATTGGGTTAAGGACATGGACATGATTTGTGCATTGCCGCAACAGCCCTTCCCTCGCTGTGGATTTTTTCCATCCGGCCTACCTTCACCCGGTGAAAATGTCATACAGTCCTGTTACAGTCAGCGAGTACCCCCTGGCGGCGGCACACCCCGACCGACCCGGGCAGGACGTATCCATCCACCTCTCACGGCATGTTAAGGAGATTTACCTTGACTCAGGACACGACCACTTCCCTGGAGAGCTTCTTCTCCAGCCTCTCCGAGGCCAATCAGCAGTGGATGCAGCAGTTTGTCAATTCGATGACCGCAGGCATGCCGCTGGACGCGGCCGCCAATCCGATTTCCGGCGCCTGGAACCAGATGGTGAACAACACCAATCAGCTGCTGGCCATGCAAACCAATCTGTACCAGCAGCAGATGAATATGTGGATGCAGTTTCTGGGCCAGAAGGCCCCCGCCGCCGGTGCCGCACCGGCCGCACCGGCCGCACCCGCAGGTGACCGCCGCTTCGCCGCCCCGGAATGGAATGAACACCCCTTTTACAGCTTCCTCAAGCAAAGCTATCTGCAGACATCCAAATGGATGACCGAGCTGGTCGATCAATCCCAGCTGGAAGAAGAATCCAAGGAAAAACTGGCTTTTGCCACCCGTCAGTATCTGGACGCGATGGCCCCCACCAACTTCATGCTGACCAACCCGGAAGTGATCAAGCGGGCGCTGGAAACCAAGGGCGAAAGCCTGGTGGAAGGCATGAAGAACATGGCCGATGACTTCCAGAAGGGCCATATCTCGATGTCGGACGAAAGCAAGTTCGAGATCGGCAAGAATATCGCCACCACCCCCGGCGAAGTGGTGTTCCGCAATGAGCTGATCGAACTGATCCAGTACACGCCGACCACCAGCGAAGTGTACGAAAAGCCGCTGCTGATCGTACCGCCCTGCATCAACAAGTACTACCTGATGGACCTGCAGCCGGACAACTCCATGGTGCGTCACTTTGTCGCCCAGGGTTACAAGGTATTCCTGATCAGCTGGCGTTCTGCCGTCCCGGAAATGAAGCATTTCACCTGGGAAAGCTATATCGAGAAGGGTGTGATTGCCGCTGCGGAAACCGTGAAGAAAATCACCAAGCAGCCCAGCATGAACGCACTGGGCTTCTGTGTCGGTGGCGTCATCCTCAATACCTCGCTGTGCGTCATGCAGGCCAGGGGCATCAAGCTGATCGACAGTGCCACCTTCATGACCTCGCTGATCGACCACGAAGATCCGGGCGAGATCAAGGTCTTCATCGATGACAAGCTGGTACAGAGCCGCGAGGCCAAGCTGGCCCATGGCGGCATCATCAGCGGCAAGGAAATCGGCCGTACTTTTGCCAGCCTGCGTGCCAACGATCTGGTGTGGAACTATGTAGTCAACAACTACCTGATGGGCAAGACCCCGGCACCGTTCGACCTCTTGTACTGGAACAACGACGCAGTCGACCTGCCGTTGCCGATGCATACCTTCTTCCTGCGCCAGTTCTACCTGAACAATGCGCTGGTCAAGAAAAACGCCATCACCCTGTGCGACGTGCCCATCGACATCAGCAAGCTGGACATTCCGCTCTATGTATTTGCTGCGCGCGAAGACCACATCGTACCGTGGAAGTCGGCCTTCTCCGGCATCAAGTACCTGACCGGAGCCGCCTCGCGCCGCTTTGTGCTGGGTGCATCCGGCCACATCGCCGGCTCCATCAACCCGGTGACCAAGGACAAGCGCAACTACTGGGTGAATGAAAACCTGCCGGAGGATCCGGAAGCCTGGCTGGAAGGTGCGGAAAGCCGCCCGGGTAGCTGGTGGAAAGACTGGGACAACTGGCTTGCCCCGCAGTCCGGCAAAAAGGTTGCCGCGCCCAAGACTGCCGGCAGCAAGGAATTCCCGGCACTGGTCGCAGCACCTGGCACTTACGTTCTGGCCAAGGCCATGCCCAGCACGGTAGCCAGCCTGCAATAATCACCTGATGCCCGGCGCATGAACGCCGGGCACTGGCTCCAGACAGGGGCCACCCCAAAACCATAACGGAGAATTAACTATGCAAGATGTCGTAATTGTTGCAGCCCTGCGTACTGCCGTAGGCAGCTTTGGTGGTGCACTGGCCAAGGTTCCGGCTCCGGAACTGGGCGCGACCGTCATCAAGGGCCTGCTGGCCCAGACCGGCGTCAAGCCGGAAGACGTCAGCGAAGTGATTCTGGGTCAGGTACTCACCGCCGGTGCCGGCCAGAACCCGGCCCGCCAGGCCCTGATCAAGGCTGGCCTGCCCATCTCCACTCCGGCGTCCACCCTCAATGTGGTATGTGGCTCCGGCCTGCGCGCCGTGCATCTGGCAGCCCAGGCCATTGCCAATGGCGATGCCGAAATCGTGATTGCCGGTGGCCAGGAAAGCATGTCGCTGTCGCCGCACATCCTGCCGGGCTCGCGTGACGGCTTCCGCATGGGCAATGCCCAATTGGTGGACACCATGGTGGCTGACGGCCTGACCGATGCCTACAACCAGTACCACATGGGCATCACCGCCGAAAACGTGGCCGAAAAATACGGTATCAGCCGCGAAGAACAGGATGCACTGGCACTGGCCTCGCAAAACCGCGCTGAAGCTGCTCAGAAAGCCGGCAAGTTCAAGGATGAAATCGTTCCGGTCCTGGTGCCGCAGCGCAAGGGCGATCCGGTAGCAGTCGATGCCGACGAATACATCAAGGTCGGCACCACGGCCGAAACGCTGGCCAAGCTGCGCCCGGCCTTCAAGAAAGATGGCACCGTGACCGCCGGCAACGCCTCCGGCATCAATGATGGCGCGGCCGCCGTCATGCTGATGACTGCAGCCAAGGCCGACCAACTGGGCCTGAAGCCGCTGGCCGTGATTCGTGGCTACGCCCTCACCGGCTGCGCCCCGGAAATCATGGGTATCGGCCCGGTTGCCGCCACCCGCAAGGCTGTGGAAAAAGCCGGCTGGACGGTAGAGCAGCTGGATCTGGTAGAAGCCAACGAAGCCTTTGCCGCACAGGCACTGGGCGTCGCCCGTGAACTGGGCTGGTCTGCCGACAAGGTCAACGTCAATGGCGGCGCCATTGCACTGGGCCACCCGATTGGTGCCTCCGGCTGCCGCGTACTGGTGACCTTGCTGCACGAAATGCAGCGTCGCGATGCCAAGAAAGGCCTGGCTACCCTGTGTATCGGCGGCGGCATGGGTGTTGCACTGGCGGTAGAACGTCCGTAAGCAGCAAAACCTGACTTGCCATACCAAGAAACCGGGCGCACAGCCCGGTTTCTTCATGGGTGGCCACCCACAAAAAAACCCCGGCACTCTGGCCGGGGCAGGTTCGGTCAACCGCCCTGCTGGCTGACCGAGGTGGAGACTTCACACCGCCAGACAATCCACTCTGCAATACTGTCTGGAAGGTTTCTTCAGCATAGATGGGACCGGGAAATTTCCCAGCGCAATATAACCGGCCTTCAGTCCAGTTGCAGTGGCGGCAAGCCATGCTGGGCACGCGCCCGATTACACGCTTCTTCATATACGCCGATGCTGGCACGCGCACCGAATTCACGGCAGGGGGATGGTCGCTCACTGTAAATGCCACAGCTAACCGACTCACCCACCTTGCCGATCAGGGCAATGCAGCGCGGGCGGGCATAATCGGTGCCACGCATGCGTACCGTGCTGCGGGTTTCCTCATCGGCCAGCCGCGCAGGCACCCGACCACCCGGTTCACTATCCAGTTCGGAATGATGAAAGCTGACACGGAATGCAGCGCAACAGGCCCCGCAGCGTTGACATATGTTTTGCTCGGATGAAGGCATAGCGGGAAACAGAGAATTCAAGAGGCCACAGTATGCCTGTAAGCTGGGGGAAATTCAGCAGCCTTGCGAGCCTTGCATGCCCTCCTTGCTTTCTAACCTCTGCCCCGGCAGCCACTGGCCCGATTACCACGGCGGCAGCCTGCTCAACCTGACCGCCAGCCTGTCCAGCGAACTGGGCGGCCCACAAACCGGCGTCCCGGCACTCTGCCAGCCATGGCTGGCGGGCATTGGCCGGCACCGCCATGTGGTATTGATCCTGATCGACGGGCTGGGCACACGGCAGCTGGCCGGTCTGGGGCCGCGCAGCCAGCTGTACCACCATCAGCTTGCCACGCTGACCTCAGTCTTTCCGGCCACCACCGCAGCAGCCATTACCAGCCTGATGACCGGCCAGTCCCCTGCCAGCCATGGCCTGGTGGGTTGGCACCTGTACAGCGATGGCGGCGGCAATACGCCAGCGGAAATTGTCGCGCCACTGCCACTCACCGTGCGCCACCCGGCCAATAGCAGGTCTACGCCACAGGAACTGGCCAGTCGCCTGCTGGTTTGCCCGCCCTTGCTGCCACAACTCGGCCGGTGGGTGCAGATACTACAGCCGCACTACATTGCCGACTCCCTCTACAGCCTGCACCATGCCGGTTCGGCCCAGCGCCGCAGCTATCGCAGCCTGGACGAGGCTTTCACACTGCTGGCTGCCTGCCTGAAAACAGAAACAGCACCCTATTTTCATTATCTGTATCTGCCGCAACTGGACAGCCTGATGCACCGTCACGGCACGCACAGCAGCGCGGTGGGCGAGCTGTTCGCGCAGATTGACCAGGGATTTGCCAGCCTGGCCGCCATTGCCGACCAGGCTGATTGCGTCTTGCTGGCCACGGCCGATCATGGCTTTATCGACACGCCACGTCAGCGGCAGATCAGCCTGGACGAAGAATTTCCCGCGCTGTACGCCATGCTGGCCCAACCCTTGTCTGGCGAACGGCGCGCGGTGTTTTGCCATCTCCAGCCCGGTTTGCAGCAGCGCTTCATCAGCCTGGCACAACAGCAAATAGGCCACGCCTGCTGGGTGATCGAGAGTGAACAGCTGCTGGCTGGCGGCGCGTTCGGCCCAGGCCCTGAGCATCCGCAACTGGCGCAACGCATGGGTGAGGTCACCCTGCTGGCCAAGGAGGACTGGAGTATTCGCGATACGCTGCCACAGGAAAAACCGCTCTATCTACCCGGCCAGCACGGTGGGGTAACCGCGGCGGAAATGACCGTGCCGCTCATCCTGCGCCTACCCCGGAAGGATTAGCGCCCATCCTGCCTGCGGCGAATACCACAGGCAGGGCAGCACATCACACAATGGGGCATGACAAAACCGAATCTTCCCTTGGTCTATGCCTGTTCCGGCTGCTCCAGTGCAGCGCAGATGGCCAATGACCTTGCCCTGCGTCTGGACCGCGCAGGATTGGCCGAGATGTCCTGCATCGCCGGTGTAGGGGGAGGTGTGGCCGCACTGGTCAGGCTGGCACAATCCGGCAGGCCGATACTGGCACTGGATGGCTGCCGACTGGCCTGCGTGCAGGCATGCCTGCAGCGGGTCGACGTCACGGCAGACCACACGCTGTTGCTGTCGGAGCTGGGAGTCATCAAGCGCAAGCATCAGGCTTATGCCACCGAACAAGCCGAGGAAATCTGGCCCCTGCTCAGTGCACTTGCCAACAGTCTGGCCACGACGGCGTCAGAATAAGCCGCTTTGTTGCTGTTGCTGCTGCAGGCTGGCCAACTCGTCGGCAAACTGCAGCTCCAGCTCGCGCAATTGCTGGCGATTGACATGCACCGGCATGATGGCACGCGAGACCGGCTGCAATTGACCCAGCACCACATGTTCGTAACTGAGGGCGGTCACGTCGTCGGCATCCGGCCGCTCATGCCGTACGCCCATGCGGTTGAGGTAGATGGTTTCGGCATCAATACGGAAAAACTCTGCCGGCTGCTCCAGCACCTGGCATACCACGTCCAGTATGCCGCTCAGTTCCGCCAGACCGGCCAGCGGCTGCAACTGCTGCTGCAAAGCCGCCTCTTGCTGGCGCAAACCGGCCTCGTCAGCCGGCAAGCCTTGCGAGCCGGAAGAGGCATTGCCAGTCGCATCAATCACCTTGCCGCCGCCCCGTGCAATGGTCAGCAGCTTGAGCTGTATCTGCTCCAGCTCGCTTTGCAGGTCCAGCCGCATCTGCTGCAGCAACCTGAGACGGCGGCCAATGACGGCCACCAGCACCGCCAGCCCGCGCTGACTGACGTTCTGTTGCAAGTCTTCCTGGCTGGCCGACGGGTCCATCAACTGGTGCTGATCAAAGCTGACCACCAGTTGTGCCACATCGCTACGCACTTCGCCGTTGTACTCGACCATGCCGAAACGGGCTGTCTCGCTGCGGCTCATGCTCATCATGGCCCAGGCATCATCGCCCTTGCTGGCCGACAGGAAGAAGTCTCCCAGCGCGGCACTACTCTTGAGGAACAGCAACAGGCTGAGCGGACTGGAAAACAGCAGGCCAAGGCGACGGTCAGTAGCAAATCCGCGCAAGGACAACTCCACCGGCTCGATACGCTGCCAGGGTAGGCTTGCCAGATAATCCAGCGAGCGCTGCATGCCGGGTAGCAAGCGTTGCTGATAAGCAGACAACAGGCGCAGACGGGCATCGCTGCCATCCACCACGGCTTCAATAGCCTGCAACAAGGTGGCCTTGCGCTGCCGGGATGCCGAATCCAGCTCCAGTTTTTGCCATAGCCAGTCGAACATCGGCCTACTCCCTTCACAAAAGACAGCAGTCCCAATGATGGCCAGCTATCCCAAATTATTTTCATGGCCCCGCGCATTCAGGGTGTTTGCCTGCTTAGGCAAAGGCGGGAAGAAACGGCACTGGCAGCCAGAAAATCAGCCCACCCAACACCGCAGGCCGAGCAGAACGGCCTAGGGCCTGCGCCGCAGAAAACATAGTGTTAACAGGCCCGAGCTACAGCATGCCCGTTTTTTACCGGCCTGCTGTAGCGCAGCATCAAACTTGTGGCGAACGGCCTTGCAAAATGTCTTGCAGGGCCGTTAGCGTCTGCACGGCGAACACCACCGGCAACACATGGGTGCCGCCATCGATGGTAATCAGTGGCGCATCCAGCAAGAGCGCCAAGCGCTGACCAATGTCCAGCGGGAAAATTTCGTCTTGCGACCCCCAAATCACGGCAACCGGCATCGCCAGCGGCAGGGAGTAGCGCTCCAGATGCTGTTGCTGGCGCGTGGCCAGCTCCTGCATCAGCGCGCGCAGCTGCGGCGCGCGGTCACGGTAATAGAATTGCCAGACATCCTTGAGCAAGAACTGTGGAGCGCGTGCCAGCGGACTGCCCACCATCGCCATCATGCGCGCCACGCCCTGCGGGTCGTCCGGTACGAACAGCTGCGCGGCCGATGCCACCTGGGCACGTAGCAGCAAGTCTTGCTGATCTTCCGGGGTATACACCATGCCGGGCGAGGCCATGATCACCAGCTGCGATACCTGCTGCGGCAAACGCCGCGCCAGTTCCAACGCAACAAAACCACCGTAGGACAAGCCCACCAGTTGCACGGGGCCGGTGATGCGCGCACGAATCAACGCCTCCAGTGCATCGGCCTGCGCCATCAACGAAGGTTCACCAGCCGCATGGCTGCGGCCGAACCACAGCAAGTCCGGCACCAGCACATGGTGACGCCGGATCAGCCCGGCCATCACCCGCCCCCAGCTGGCCGAGCCATCACCGCCAAAACCGTGAATCAGCAGCACGCTGCTGCCCTGCCCGCCCTCCAGAAAGGCCAGCTCGCCCTGCTCCAGCAGCAAATGACGGCTGCGAAAGCCGGCCAGCCGCAAATAGACCCGGACCATGTACTGACCGGTAGCAGAAGGAAAACAGCAGGCCAGCACCACAGCGGCCAACAACAACAGCAGGGGAATGAGATAGGCGTTCATGACGGTGATGATGTCATGCCCGCCTTACAAATCCAAGTCAGCCGCCACCATGCAAAACGGCGACCATCAGTCGCCGTGTTTGCCCGAGACATGCCGCCGCTCAGAACATCTCGTCGTCACGCAGGTAACGCCATTGCCCGGTCGGCAGATTGCCCAGCTTGATGGTGCCGATACGGATACGCTTCAGCCCCACCACACGCAAGCCCACCAGCTCGCACATGCGGCGGATCTGGCGCTTCTTGCCTTCGCGCAGGACAAAGCGCAACTGGTCTTCGTTCTGCCAGGCAACTTCCGCCGGCTTCAGCGCCTCGCCATCCAGCGACAGGCCATGATTGAGCAGTGCCAGGCCACGCTCGTCCAGCTCACCGGTCACACGAACCAGGTATTCCTTTTCCACCTCGGAGTTCTCGCCGATGATGTGCTTGGCGACACGACCATCCTGTGTCAGCACCAGCAGGCCGACCGAATCGATATCCAGCCGCCCGGCCGGGGCCAGGCCGCGCAGATGGGCAGGAATGAAGCGTTTCTTGCTCGGGTCTTCCGTCCAGTGATTGTCGGGCTTCACCAGCGTCACCGCCGGTTGATAACCCTTTTCGGCCTGACCGGAGACATAGCCCATCGGCTTGTTCAGCAGAATGGTGACACGGGAAGATTGCGCATCCTGCGCCTTCTTCAGTACTTCGATGGTGTTGTGCGGCAGCACTTTCTGGCCAAGCACGGCCACTTCGCCGTCTACCTTGACCCAGCCTTGCTCGATATAGCTGTCCGCCTCGCGACGGGAACAGATGCCCAGCTCGGCCATACGCTTGGAAAGGCGCACGGGTTCCATTGGATAATCCTGTAATAAAAAAAGCGGGTAGCGCCGGGTGTCATGCCGCCACGGGCCATTCCCGTCCGCTGCATGCCGCCATCGGCACAGCCGCTGTTGATCTGCCGCCATTGTAGGGGATAGACCGCCGACTGACCATGATTTACGCGGATTCAGGCGACTACCGCCACGGCAGGGCGCTGGCGGCGATGTCATTCCGACATCGAGTACGGCAGTGAAAAAGTAAAATCAGGGAGAACGGCAGACAAGAAAATGCCCGGTGAGTCGGGGAGGATTCACCGGGCCGAGCTATAGCCAATACTGAAGAGGAACAAAAGCCAGAGGTACTTCAACAACAAGCAAAAATAAGGTTGGCAGGTACTACAGGAGATCCAATAAGTACGGGCACTGCCAACAGAGCTAACTTTAGTCGCTGTTTACACTTTTAACCATCCGTAAAAATCCGTAGTCAAAACCACATTATTTGGCGGCCGACAGCTTTGCCGGCTGGTGAGCGGCAGCAACAAGAGCACGACGGCTGAGCGAGCCAAGCACAATGCCGGAAAAAATTGCAGCCAAGCCAGCCACATGATACCAGCGCAAATCCTCACCCAGCAGCAGGATGGACTGCAGCGCACCGAAGGCCGGCATCAGATAGAGAAAAGCAGCGGCCTTGGCCGCACCCACCTGGGCAATGGCGCGGTTATACATCAGGAAGGCCAGCACCGAAGGGAAAATGCCCAGATACAGCAAGCAGCCCATGACGGAGCCGGACAGCAGATGAAAGCCGCCGGCCTGCCAGGTTTCCGCCACAAAAGCCGGCAGCAGTAGCACCTCGCCCACCAGCAGCAGCACCATCATCATGACCAGCGGGTCCAGCCCGGGCAATAGCGTACGCAAACCAAGCGTATACACCGCCCAGCACAGCCCGGCAGCCAGCACCAGCAGGTCGCCGCTACTGAACTGGAAATGACTCATGCCCAGCAGATTGCCTTTGAGTACGATCAGCAAGGCCCCTGCCAGTGCCAGGCCCATGCCACCCCACTGACGCCGACTCAGCCGCTGCCGGAAATACAGGGAGCCCAGTACCAGCACCATCATCGGCGTGGCGCTATTGAGAATGACGGCATTGGTGGCGGTGGTGCTACGTACCGCAACATAGACCAGCGTATTGGTCAGCCCGATACCGAACACCCCCAGCAACAGCAGCTTTTGCCACTGCTGCCTCAACAGAGGCCAGGCGCGGGCCAGGCGCGGTAGCCCGAAAGGCAGCAGGCAGAGCAAGGCAGTCGCCCAGCGGCCAAAGGCCAAGCCGAAGGGACCGATCTGACCATGAATGGCGCGGGCAATGACAAAGTTGGTCGACCACAGCAGCATGGTCAGTACCAGCAGCAGATAAGCGGTGCGGGAAGACTGGGGACTTGAACGGGACATGATGACATAGCGAAATGGGTGACGGCAGAAATTTTACCCAAAGCCACTTAAACATTATTGCCAATTAAATAATTTAAAAAGCTCAATAAACCTTATTTTTTCAAATAAATGAATTTTTATTTCACATAAATAAATTCATGCGCAATCCACACCTACCAAGCCGTATTGGAGCTTGCACCAGAAGAGGCTATGCTATCGGGATTGCATAGCCCGGTGATCTCCATGGCTTTTTTCCCCGAATACGAAAACCACGACGGCATCGCGCTGGCCGCCCTGCTGGCCAAGGGCGAGATCAACAGTGCTGATTTGTTGCGGGCCGCCCAGGAGCGGATGGATCTGCACAATCCAGCAGTCAATGCCGTGCTGCTGCGCCTGGACGCACAAGCCAGCAGCCAGCCGCAACACGCTGGTGCCAGCCCCTTGGCCGGTCTGCCTATCCTGATCAAGGACTTGCAGGCAGACATCCAGGGCTGCCCTACCCGCAGCGGCAGCCGATTGTTCCAGGACCATGTCGCCACCCAGGATAGTGAGCTGATCCGTCGCTACCGCCAGGCCGGGCTGATTTTCGCTGGCAAGACCACCACGCCGGAATTCGGTCTCTATCCTTATACCGAATCCAGGCTCAGCGGTGCCACTCGCAATCCCTGGGATACCAGCCGGACGTGTGGTGGCTCCAGCGGTGGCTCGGCGGCAGCCGTGGCCAGCGGGATGGTACCCATTGCCCATGGTGGCGATGGCGGCGGCTCCATCCGCATCCCGGCATCCAATTGCGGACTGTTCGGCCTGAAACCCAGCCGTGGCCGCTCCCCTTGCGGCCCTCACCAGTCGGAGTTGTGGCAGGGCTATGCCAGCGAACACGCCCTGACCCGCAGCGTGCGCGACAGCGCCGCCATGCTGGACATCCTGTGCAAGGGCTTTGATGCAGGCGATGCCTATCACTGTCCGCCGCCAGAATCCTCTTTTCTGGCCAGCCTGCAACAACCCATCGGCAAGCTGCGCATTGCCTTTACCCGCCAGCCGTTTCTGGGCGGCAAACTGCATACCGATGGCGAGGCTGCACTCAGCCACAGCCTGCACCTGCTGCGCGATCTGGGGCATGAAGTGGAAGAAGCCCACCCGCAACTGGGCAGTGCCGATGAAATGTGTCACGCCATGCTGGTGATGATTTGCGGCGAACTGGCCTGCTTGATGCGCAACAGTCAGCGGCTATGCGGGCGCAAGGCTGATTTCCGTCTGGTCGAAGCCGACAGCTGGACGCTGGCCCGTTACGGCGAGCTGCTGTCGGCGGGAGAGTTTGCCTGGATGCGCGACTTTGCCTTGCGCCAGGGCCGCATCATGCAGGCATTCCATCAACGCTACGATGTACTGGTGACGCCGGTGCTGAATCAGCCGCCGGCAGCCATCGGCGCACTGGCCACCTCGCGCTTTGAACAATCACTGTCCACCCTGCTGCTGGGTCATCTGGGCTGGGACTGGACGCTGAAACTGAGTCGCTTGGTACCCGAGCACTCGCGCAAGCTGATGGAGTACATCGGCTGGACCATTCCCTTCAATATGAGCGGCCAGCCCGCGATGAGCGTGCCCCTGTTCTGGAATGAAGCCAATCTGCCCATCGGCACCCAGATGGCGGCGGCTTATGGCAAGGAGGCCCTGCTGCTGCAACTGGCAGCGCAACTGGAACAGGCTCAGCCCTGGTTCCAGCGCCGGCCGCCGCTACGCCAGGGCTAGCCTGCGGCCGGGCGCAACCAGTCCGGGTGGGCGGCCAGGGCTTCGGCGATCTGGCTGCTCATGCCATCCAGCAATACTTGCTGTGCCGCCACCAAGGCCGCCTGTTCGCTACCGGCCACGGCCTGGCGCTGGCTGAAATAACCTTGCAGTACCGGTGCAGCCTGACCATGCCGGGCAATACGCCAGGCGGCAGTCAGCAATGCGCCCTGCCCCGGCTGCAAGCGGAACTCGCGCACGTCCAGCTGCAATGTCAGATCTGCCCGTGCCAGGCTGAGTTGCGGCGCGGCGTAGACACCAGACAGGCCAAGCCGGCGCGACAGATTGAGCGCCAGCGCCTGTGTCAACAAGCGGGACAGGCTGGCCGTCCAGTAGTCACGCTCCTGGATCTGCGGCTGCCCCTGACGGTCTTCCAGCAGCAATTGCGGCCGGTCCACACTGGCGGGCAGGCTGACCGCTTCAACCAGGATCACTGCTCCGGCCTGCGGCTGCCCCTGTGCCGGCAGGCCGGCCTGCAACTGGTGGTAACGCAGCGGCGCCGAGCTGCAGGCAGCCAGTAGCAGCGCCAACAGCAGGCCAGTTGCGCTGCGGATAAGGGTGTTGTTGCTCATGGTTTGTTTTCCTGCTTGCCACGGATCAGCGCTTCCGGGTGGCGATCCAGATAATCACTCAGCGCGCGGAAGCTGCGGGCGGTGTCGCTGACTTCCTGCGCGGCCTTGCGCACGTCCTGCTGCAAAGGCGAATTGGCTTGCAAGGTCTGGCCAGCGGCATCCAGCGTGCGCTGCAGCTGCTGCAAGGTCTGCAGGGTTTGCGGGACCACCTTGCCATCCAGGCTTTCACCCAGCTGGCGGGTGGTGGTCAGTGTGGCATGCAGCTCCTTGATGGTGCTGTCCAGCTCCTTGCCGATGCTGTCGAACGGTACCTTGTCCAGCTTGCGGGCAATGCGCTGCAGCACGCCTTGCAGTTCTTCCAGATCGCCCGGAATGGTGGGCAGCACATCCATGCCCTGGCTGCGGCCCAGCAGGGCCGGGCGGGCATCGCGGAAGAAATCCAGCGCCACGTACAGCTGGCCGGTCAGCAGGCTGCCGGAGCGCAATTGCGCCCGCATGCCGTGCTCCACCATCTTGTCCAGTTTCAGCTGATGCAGCCTGGTTTCGTCCAGGTTGCGCGACATGCTCAGCAAACGGCTGGGATAGATGCGGATATCCACCAGCATGTTGAAGTCTTTGCGTGGCGCGTCGTATTCCATGCCGATGCTGGTCACCTCACCAATCACGATGCCACGGAAGTCCACCGGTGCACCCACGGTGAGGCCACGTACCGATTGCTGGAATTTCAGCCGCAGCGGCACCACCTCGTGATCGGGTGCCTGCATCGCCTGTTCGCGGGTATTGGACAAGGAGAAGGCGCTACTGGCCGCGGCCGGCTTGCCTTCTTGCACGCTGGCCGGGGTTTCGAATGCCACCCCGCCCAGCATGATGGCGCTGAGCGACTGGGTATTCACTTTCAGACCATTGGCAGAGACCGACAGATCAACCCCGCTGGCGTGCCAGAAACGGCTGTCTTCGGTGACAAAGTGATCATACGGCGCATTGATGAATACCGTGATGTCGACATTGCGGCCCTGCTTGCCCAACTGGTAAGCCACCACCTGCCCCACCGGCACCCGCCGGAAATAGACTGGCGCGCCAATGTCCAGCGAACCCAGCTCCGTGGCCTTAAGGACAAACTGGCGGCCGGGCAGATCGCCGGTGAGAATCGGCGGCACTTCCAGCCCGGTAAAGTGCTGGCTCATCTCGCTGCTCTTGCCGGCATCCATGCCGACATAGGCGCCGGACAACAGCGTTCCCAGGCCGGATACGCTGCCACCGGCGATACGCGGCCGCACGATCCAGAAACGGCTGTCGTGGGCCAGAAAGCGCTCGGCTTCCTTGCTCAGCTGGGCCGTGGCCTCGATATTCTTGCTATCCGGGCTGATGCGCACAGCCGTCACTTCGCCGATTTCCACATCCTTGTACTTGATGCGGGTCTTGCCGGCCTCCAGCCCTTCGCCACTACGGAAGGTAATGGTAATGGTCGGGCCGCGCGACAGGACAGCCTGTACCGCCAGATAGCCACCAATCAAGGCAGCCACCAGCGGAATCAGCCAGACCAGCGAGGGCGACCAACGGCTGGGGCGGCTGCTGTCGGCTACCGCCAGCGGCACGGCATCAGCCTGGGCAGGCAGACCGTCATTCCCGGTCTGCGGTGTGTGCTTGTCACTCATCATCATCCTCGAAAACATCCCAGATCAGTCTGGGATCAAAATGCATGGCCGACAGCATGGTCAGTACCACGACGGCACCAAAGGCAATCGCCCCCGGCCCGGCCTTGATGGTGGCCAGCGACTGCAACTGCACCAGCGCCACCAGCAGGCCAACAACATAAATATCCAGCATCGACCACGGCCCCACCACCTCCAGCAAGCGGTACAAGCGGGTACGCTGGCGTGGTGCCCAGCGCGAGCGCCAGTGCACGGTGAGCAAGAGCAGCAGCATGGACAGTATCTTCAGCAAAGGCACCAGCACACTGGCAATGAACACCACCAGCGCCAGCGGCCAGGAGCCGCCCTGCCACAGATACACCACCCCGCTCATGATGGTGTCGCGCTGGGTGCCGGACAGCATCTCGGTCAGCATGATGGGCATGAGATTGGCCGGGATATAGCAGATCACCGCGGCAATCAGGAAGGCCCAGGCGTATTGCAGGCTGTGCGGCTTGCGCGGGTGCAACGCTGCGCCACAGCGCGGACAATGCCAGGCAGCCTGTTGCGCCGCAGCCGGCAGGCGGCATAACAGACTGCAACCGTGACAGCTCCACAAACCGTGGCGGGCGGCGGTCTTCAGCGGGTAGCGCGGCATGCCTGATAGCGCTCCCATAGCAAGCCAGCATCAAAGCGGCTGGCGCTGCCCGCCAGCAGCAGAATCAGTGCGAAAAACGACCACAGGCCGATGCCGGGATGCACTGCCGCCATGTGGGCCAGCTTGACCAGCGACACCAGCACGCCCAGCAGAAAGACCTCCACCATGCCCCAGGGATGCAGAATGCGCACCAGCCGCATCACGGCAGCAAAGCCACGCGGCGCACGCCCCAGCGATAGCGGCAGCAACAGATAGAGCAGGCAGAGCAGCTCCAGCCCCGGCAGCAACACGCCAGTCAGCAAGACCAGCAAGGCCACCGGCTGCATTTGCTGCTGGGATAGCTGCCAGGCAGTGCCGAGCAAGGTAGTGGCGGTACGCACGCCGCCGGCCTCCAGCCCGACCACGGGAAAGACATTGGCCAGCACGAATACCAGCAGACCGGCCACGACCAGCGCCAGCGAAGTGGCAGGCTGATAGCCAGGGCCAGGCAGCAGGCGGCAACCACAGCGGGCACAGCAAACGCCATGGGCGGCATGTGCAGGTGCGGTCTGCAGCAGATCGCATTCGTGGCAGGCCAGCACCGACGCATCGGCCAAGGGAACAGAAGAGTTCATCATCATGACTGCCTATTGTACAAGCGGCCAGGCAGGCCCGACAGCCCGGGAGGCAAGCTCCGCCTTGCGCTGTGCCGTGAAGTGCCACCACGGCAGGGCCTGATCCTGCTGCAGGTAATGGGTGACCGCGATGAAAACATCCAGCACGCAAGGATCATGCCGCTTACCGCTTTGCTGGCACAGGGCCTGGTAAAGCAAATAGGGGTCTGCCTGACGCAACGACTGCGGGTTGTCGTGCCCCAGCAAGTGAAAATCCGCTGCCATGGCTGGTCCGACATTCGGCAGCTGCAACAAATCAACGGCCTCGCTGGCTGGCGGGCAGCGTGCAGGGTGCATGTCGGTTCTCCTCGCGCAATGCTTTCATCTTAAATCGACAGCGGCGGGGCGTGGGCCTTGCCGAGTGGAATTTCTTATCCTGCCTCAAGGAGCGCCCCCCTTGAGCTGCGACAAAATCCTGGCTTCACCCCCTCAAGCAGGAAGATCACCATGACTACGCTCTCCCCCCAACTGAATACCAGCTATCTGTTTGATGCGCGCGGTATTGCCAAACGCTTTCGCCACGCCGCCATTTTTGCGGCACTGGAATCCTTGCACGATGGCGAAACCATGCGTTTCGTCAACGATCACGACCCGCTGCCGCTGCTGGAGCAGGTTAGCCAGCGCTATGGTCAGCAGATCAGCTATCGCTATGTAGACCGCTTGCCGGAGATGATTGTGATCGAATTCCAGATCCGCCTGGGCCAGCAGCAGGAAGCCGCTCCAGCCAGCGCGGGTGGCTGCGGTGGCGGCGGCGGTGGTTGCGGCTGCTCCGGTCAGTAACACCGCTGCCGGCAAGCTGTGTCCAGGCAGCATGACAATGGCTGTTGCAGGGTTTGCGCATTTACCCGGGCCGACTCTGTAACAGATTGTTATAAAACCACCCTCGCAATGTGGGATATAAAACACATTAGAAACAGATAATTAGCGAAATTTCTGCGCACAGAAATACCATGATCATTATCAGTCAAACGCTTTTCAATACTTGCTAACATTTCACTGCTTGTCCGTTTTACCCCGCCCTTACTAGACTGCCACCACTTACTCAGTGAAAGCAGCAAATCATGCAAATGAACAAGTGGATTTCGATTATTGCCATCACGCTGGCGGCTGGTGCAGCCCAGGCTGGCTCGACAACAGATGCGATTCTTGGTGGTGCAGTAGGTGGTGCGGCCGGTGCGGCAGTGGGTAATGCGGTAGGTGGCCGCAATGGTGCCATCATCGGCAGCGCAGTTGGCGGTGCGACAGGCGTGGCCATCACCACCAAGGATCAGCGCGAAGACAGACCGGCACGCGATGAAGGACGTCGCCACCACCGTCATCACCACCACGACAATGGTCGTCACCGCGGCTGGGACAAGCACGACTGAGCTTGCCCACCAACAAAAAAGACCACGCGATTATGCGTGGTCTTTTTTCATTCAGCCGGCACGCCTGGCTCAGCCTTGCAACCAGGGCTGCAGCATGTCCCAGGCCAGCTTGCCAATCAGCACCGTGGTCAGCAGCAGGAACAACATCCGCACAAAGCCAGCCCCCTTTTTCATCGCCACCCAGGAGCCCGTCATCGCCCCCAGTACATTAAAACCGGCCATGGGAATGGCGTACTGGAACAGCACATTACCGGTGGGAATGAAAAACGCCAGCGCCGCCACATTGGTGGTGAGATTGACCACCTTGGCTGCAGCCGAGGCATGCAGGAAATCAAAGGCAAAAAAGCGGATGAACAGGAAAATCAGGAAGCTGCCGGTGCCAGGACCGAACAAGCCATCATAAAAACCGATGGCCCCACCAATGGCCATGCCCACCATCATTTCGCGCCGCCCTATCGTCACCGGCTTGTGCAATTTGCCGAAGTCCTTTTTCCACAAGGTGTACATCGCCATCAGCACCAGCAGTACCAGCACCAGCGGCCGGATGACCGACTTGGGTATGGCATTCACCGTGGCGGCACCGGCAAAGGACATGACAAAGGCGGTGATCGCCGCAGGAATCACCAGCTTCCACGGCAGGCGCACCCGCTGCAGATAGGAACGGGTGGCCGACAGCGTCCCCACTGCCGATGACATCTTGTTGGTGCCAAACAGCGTGGCTGCCGAGTATTGCGGCAAGAAGTTGAACAGCGCCGGCGTCTGGATCAGCCCGCCGCCGCCAACCGCCGCGTCAATCAAACCCGCCATGAAAGAAAAGAAACACAAGAACCCCAAAGTCAACAACATGGCCGCCTCCTGATGATGTCGCCATTGTAGGGCTTGCCCTTGCCGCATGCTTGCAATACCGTATTGCAGTTTCTGCAATCAAGGCCAGCATCAATGAAACTGTTATGGGAGTTGCAGGTGTTCTGCACCGTGGTGGAGCGCAAGAGCTTCGTCTCGGCCGCCCGTCAGCTGGGCACCTCGCCCAGCACGGCCACCCGGGCCATTCAGGCGCTGGAAGAAAACCTGGGCACCAGCCTGCTGGCGCGCTCGCAAAAGCAGGTCAGCCTGACCATGGCCGGCGAAGCCTATTACGATACCGCGCGCCAGATGCTGCAATTGCAGCAGGAGGTTGAGGATGATCTGGCCATGCTGGCCAGCTCGCCACGCGGCTGGCTGCGTTTTTCTGCACCAGAGGTGATGGCCAGCCACTTTTTGCCGCCGCTGCTGCAAGAGCTGACCAGCCTCCACCCGCAGCTGCGCTTCGACATCCTGTACAGCGACACTATTCTGGAGCCCATCCGCGAGAAGCTGGATTTCAGCATCCGTGGCGCTTACCCCACCTCCAGCGAGCTGATCGGCTTTCCGCTATGGCCTTATCAACGCCGGCTGTATGCCAGCCCGGCCTATGTCGCCAGCCATGGTCTGCCGCTGCAGCCGGAAGAACTGACCGAACACGCCATTCTCATCCATGCTGCCCCGCGTATCCTGAAAGCCTGGAATTTTGTCTCGGACAGTCATCAGGTCAGCCTCAACCTGAATGCCAGCCACCGGGTGAGTTCCGGCAATGCGGTATTGCAAGCCGCCCTGGCCGGCTGGGGCGTGGCGCGCATGGGCGACTGGCTGGCCGAACCACTGGTGGCCAGTGGCCGGCTGCTGCGGCTGTGTCCGGACTACCGCATCGTGTCCAGCCGTGGCGAAGATGCGCAAATGCATGCGGTGTTTGCCAGCCGGCGCATTCCGCGCAAGGCCAGGCTGGTGCTCGACGCCATCCGCAGCGCGGCCCAGGCTGCCGGCTTTGGCAGCAGCCACCAACCTCATAAACCATGACAAAGGGCCGGCATAGCCGGCCCTGTTCACTGCATCAGACTACACCCTGCTTACATGGCTGCGCGGTAGATGGCACAGATTTCTTCGTGACTGGCCTGCAGCGGATTGGTAAAGCCACAGGCGTCTTTCAGCGCGTTGGTGGCCAGCACCGGAATATCTTCGTCCTTCACGCCCAGCAGCTTCAGACCGGCCGGAATACCCACGGTGGCAGCCAGCTGACGAATGGCTTCAATCGCCGCTTCGGCCGTGGCTTTCACCCCCAGCGCCTGGCCCACATCAGCCAGACGGGTGGCAGCCACCTTGCTGTTGAACACCTGCACATGCGGCAACAACACCGCATTGCACACGCCGTGCGGCAAGTCGTAGAAGCCACCCAGCTGGTGCGCCATGGCGTGGACATAGCCCAGCGAAGCATTGTTGAAGGCCATGCCAGCCAAAAACTGCGCATAGGCCATCTGTTCGCGTGCTTCCATGTCCTGGCCGTTTTCCACGGCGCGCGGCAGGAAGGCCACGATCAGGCTGATGGCCTTGAGCGCGCAGGCATCGGTAATCGGCGTGGCGATGGTGGAGACATAGGCCTCGATGGCATGGGTCAAGGCATCCATGCCGGTGGCGGCCGTCAGCGAAGGCGGCATGCCGGCCATGGTTTCCGGGTCGTTGACCGACAGAATCGGCGTGGTGTGCTTGTCGACGATGGCCATTTTGATATGGCGCGACTCATCAGTGATGATGCAGAAGCGGGTCATTTCACTGGCGGTGCCAGCCGTCGTATTGATGGCCACCAGCGGCAGCTGCGGCTTGGCCGACTTGTCCACGCCCTCGTAGTCCTGGATCTTGCCGCCATTCACCGCCACCAGCGCAATGCCCTTGGCGCAGTCGTGCGGCGAACCGCCGCCCAGCGAAATGACTAGGTCGCAGTGTTTTTCCTGCAGCAGGGCCAGGCCGGCATTGACGTTGGCGCAGGTCGGATTGGGATGCACCCCGTCAAATACCACGGACTGGATATCTGCACTCGCCAGCAGCGCGCTGACTTTGTCCGCCAGACCGGTCTTGACCAGGCCGGCATCGGTCACGATAAGGGCGCGTTTGAAACCCTGAGCCTGCATGCTGTCGACTGCCTGTTGCAGACAGCCGGCTCCCATCAGATTGACGGAAGGAATGAAGAATGCGCTGATGGCCATGATGATCTCCTCGTGGTGGGTTCAAGCTTTGTCTTTATCTTGGCACGACAGTGGAATGGCATATTGCGACAGATCAAGCGCCCCAACTTGTAGTTTCGCCACTACAAATTCGCAGCATAACAAGGGCTTGCCGGCCCGATGCCGCAGTGAAGATGCACGCTGGCGACCATCGGTGGATAATCGCTTTTTTTACCCCGCCCGAGCTTGCCATGCAGATCCTGCCCGCCCGCGACTACCCTGCCACGCCCTGGAAAAACGGCGGCGGCATTACCCGCCAGGTATTGATTTCACCGCCGGATGCCACGCTGGACAACTTCGATTACCGCATCAGCATCGCCAGTGTGGCCAGTGACGGTGATTTCTCCCGCTTCCCCGGCATCGACCGCCAGCTATTGCTGCTGCAGGGAGCTGCCTTGCTGTTGCAACGCGAAGACGGTAGCGAAGTGCGGCTGGATGCCTTCAGCCTGCCGCTGGCCTTTGCCGGCGAGGAGAATATCAGCAGCCGGCTGACGGAAGGCCCGGTGACCGATTTCAATGTGATGACCCGGCGTGGCCGCTATCTGCAGCAAGTGGAAGACTTCACCCTGAACGGTGAACGCCAGCTGCAAAGCGATGATGAAATCTTGCTGGTCTTGCTGGCTGCCGGCACCGAGCTGGAAATCAGCCGCGAAGATGGCCGCAGCTGTCGCCTGCAGCCACAGGACGCGCTGCTGCAACAACTGGCCATCGGCCTGACCCTGCGTAGCAGCACGGCGGTACGGGTGATTGTGGTGAGACTGAACCGGCTGTCGGCCGGATGAATTACCTGGCACATCTGCACCTGGCCCCGGACGATGCCAGCGCCCGCGTCGGCAACCTGCTGGGTGATTTCATCAAGCCGGCACATGCCGGCCATCTGCCGCTGGTGCTGCAACAAGGCATGGCCCTGCACCGCTGGATCGACAGCTATACCGACAGTCACCCGCTGGTATTACAAAGCAAGGCACGCATTGCCGCAGCACGGCGACGCTATGCCGGCATCCTGGTGGATATTTTTTACGATCATTTTCTGGCGCGGCACTGGCAGCAATTTTCTGCCATGCCGCTGGCCACATTTACCCGCCGCAGTTATGCCGAGCTACAGCAACACCGCCAATGGCTGCCGCCACGCCTGCTCGAGATACTGCCGCGCATGCAGGCCGAAGACTGGCTGCTGTCCTATGCCAGCCACAGCGGCATTGCGGCGGTGCTGGATGGTTTCTCCCGCCACCGCATTCAGCGTGCCAATCCGGTCGCGGCCGGCATCGAGGACCTACAGCAGCACCATGCAGCGCTGGAGCAGGACTTCCTCGCCTTCTACCCGCAATTGCAGCAGGCACTGCGCGACATGCAGGCTAGCGATGCAGCAGATTGGCATTACTCTGAATCAGCTCGACAAACAGCTGCTCCACCCCTTCCCACATGATCTGCACCCCCAGACACATCAGGATGAAGGCTGACAGGCGCAGGAACACCACCGAGCCGGTCTGCCCCAGATAGCCCAGCAGCTTGTCGGCATGGCGGTAGCACATATACACCAGCACCGACAGCGACAGCACGGCCGCCAGGCTGGCCATGGGCACCAGCATGTACTTGATCATCGGCTTGCCGGTTACCGTCAGCGATGCGCCCACGGTGATCGAGACCGAAATCGAACCCGGCCCCACCGTCAGCGGAAAGGTCAGCGGGTAAAACGCCCGCTGCTTGAGTTCATCGCGGTTTTCCTGCCGCACCGGCTCGCTGGAGGGCTGGGTACTCTCGGCCGGGTTGTCATTCAGCATGCGCCACGCCGCCAGCGAAATCAGCAGGCCGCCGGACAACTGCACCACCGGCAACGACACCCCGAAAAATTCCAGCACAAAACTGCCCACATACATGCTGCCCAACAGCAACAGGAAGCAGTACATGGCAATACGCCGCGCCAGGAAGGCACGCTGCTGCTTGCTGTTGCGCGCCGTCATGGAAATGAAAATGGGCACCAGTCCGGGGGGATTGATGATGGGCAGCAAGGCTGCCAGCACAAATAGATACTTGCTGAAAAAAAGCGACATCAAGGCCATATTATTGTTCTCCGGGTATGCACCCGCAATGCGGTGGTGGGGTCTGCCAACGTCGGCTGAGTGCGGCGATTGTAGCCTGCCGGCGGCACAGATACACCATTGCTGAACAGCACGTGATCGCGCTGTCAGCACACACGACAACGGCCCGGTCAAACCGGGCCGTTGCATGGCAGTTCAGACGAGCAATCAGCCGGTGGTTTGCTGCGCCAGTTGGCCGTCAGCCAGCTCATCGCGCTTGAGCTGGGCGTGCGCCTCGGCCAGTGCGATCTTGTCCAGCGCAATCAGCTTGCTGCCGTGCTTCCATTTGTAGCCCAGCCACAGCAACAGGAACAGCGGAATGCCAATATAGGTGGCAATGATGCCGTTCCAGTCCACCTTGGCACTGGTGAAGGCGGCATAGTTCTGACCCAGCATGATCAGCATGCACAGCGCGAAGGCAAACAGCGGCCCCAGCGGGAACCAGCGCGCCTTGTAGGGCAGATCGGCCAGATCATATCCCTGCTTCACATAGGCACGGCGGAAGCGGTAATGGCAGATGGCAATCCCCAGCCAGGCGATGAAACCGGTCATGCCGGAAGAATTCAGCAGCCACAGATAGACGGCATTGCTCTCGAACAGCGAAGTCAGGAAGCACAGCGCGGCAATCACCGTGGTGGCATACAGTGCATTGCGCGGTACGCCACTGCTCGACAGCTGGCCGAACCAGGCCGGTGCCATCTTGTTCTTGGCCATCACATACAGCATGCGGGTAGAGGCATACATGCCGGAATTACCGGCCGACAGGATGGCCGACAGGATAACCGCGTTCATCAGGCTGGCCGACAGCGCCAGACCGGCGCGACTGAACACCAGGGTGAAGGGACTGGCCCCCACATCCTGCACGTCGTTCTTCAGCAGCATCGGATCGTTATACGGCAGGATGAAGCCGATGATCAGGATGGACAGCATGTAGAACATCAGGATGCGCCAGAAAATCTGCTTCACCGCGCGCGGAATGGTCTTGGCCGGATGACTGGACTCGCCTGCCGCCACACCGATCAGCTCAGTGCCCTGGAAAGAGAAACCGACAATCATCGACACGCTGACAAAGGCCGCCATACCGCCGACAAAGGGGCCGTCACCATGCGTGAATACGCTCAAGCCCGGCGCATAACGACTGTTGTCCGGATGGAACATGATGCCCCAGATCATCATGAAACCGATGATGATGAAGGCGATGATGGTGATGACCTTGAGCATGGAACACCAGAACTCCGCCTCGCCAAAACCCTTCACCGAGAAATAATTGAGGGCAAAGATGATGGCCAGGAACACAGCACTCCACACCACGCCAGGCACATGCGGAAACCAGTAATGCATCACGATGGAGGCTGCCGCCAGTTCCACGGCAATGGTTACCGCCCAGTTATACCAATAGTTCCAGCCCTGGGCGAAACCAAAGGAGTGATCAACGAAACGCGAACCATATACCTGAAAAGAACCGGACACCGGCATGAAAGCCGCCATCTCGCCCAGGCTGGTCATCAGGAAATACACCATCAGCCCGATCAGGGCATAGGACAGCAAGGCACCGCCCGGTCCGGAAGTGGCTACCGTGGCCCCCGAGGCCAGAAACAAGCCGGTGCCGATGGAGCCGCCAATGGCGATCATGGACAGGTGACGCGCCTGCAGGCTGCGCCGTAGTCCTTCGCCTTCTCTATTATTTTCCATAGTCTGTCCCACTGCAGAGTTTCCAACTGTTACCCCCCTTGCCGGCAATAAACATCAGCAAAGGGTAATGATCGAAACCGTACAGGATGTCAGCAGGCCACGGAATAATCCAGCCAAATTTTGTATTGAATTGTAAGAATATGAATGATGAATTTTCTTTTAATGACAAAAATCAAGCAATTGTCACTTGTGGCCCGCGCCACAGGGCGGCGCACAAGGCAAATGGGCCATGCCGGCACCCACACCCAGCTCATCACCAAGAGCCCGAACACTGCCCCCCGCCTGACTTGCCGATGACTCAGGCCGCAGCACCCGGAGTAGCCGGCACGCGCAAGCGAGCATCCACCACGGCCGGCACGGGCAATCCAGCGCCAATCGCGTGCCGGACTGCGCGTCTTGCAACAGATGGCACCTTCGCTAAGCTGCGGATGCATAAGTGTTTTTAGCCATTGCAACAGCACGGCAAGGGACCAAGCCAATTCCGCCTACATTTCTACTGACAAATCAGCCATTTAGCCGTATAATGCGCCCTGCCTCCTTCCGGACCGTTCCCCAGCACGGGGTTCAATCCGTCTGCCTTGCCTTGGTAACGGCACATTTTTACTGTGTGCTACCTGTCTTACCTGCTTGGTTATCGATAGAAGCAATCTGTTATCACAGATCGTGCGGCGCTCCGTGAGGGACTGCCGCATGGGCTATTGGCCCACCCGTTACACTGAAAGGAATCGTTAATGTCCAAAGAAGACATGATCGAGCTGCAAGGCGTTGTCATTGAAATGCTGCCGGAATCGCGCTTCCGCGTGCGTCTGGACAACAACGTGGAAATCCTGGCCTATGGCTCGGGCAAGATGAAGATGCACCGCATCCGCGTCCTGGTTGGCGACCGCGTTACCGTGGAAATGTCTCCCTACGACCTGACCAAGGGTCGCATCAACTTCCGTCACCCGACCGCACCGGTTGGCGGCGGCGCACCGCACCACTTCAAGCGTCGTTGATAAGCTGAGTCCCCTCGCGGCCACTCAGCCCACCTGTGGGTCGCGTAGTCAGTTCCTGCCTTGCCCGCCGGCTATTCTGCCCGGCATCATATCGCAGCACACTGCCCCGGAAGTGATGACCATATGGTCCATCGCTTTGCGGCAGGTGACCGCTTGACGGCTGCCCGGCCGCCGGACCCTAGTCCCGGCCTTCAGCCGCCTGCTTTTGCCCTTGCGCCATTCTGCCGTCGAATCGCAATCTCTTCACCGTGAAATCCGGTAAAATTTCTAGCAAAAATTTACAAATCACTGATTTATCGATTTTTCTACTGGCAAGAAGGCATGACACCTGCTTAGATTGAGACATACTCTTCTGAACAGTGCGTCAGCCATGACCAGCCAGATTCCAAGACAGATCCTGCTCGCTGAAGACAGCAGCAGTCAGCGCAGCCTGCTCAAGGCGCTCTGCCTGCAAATACCCAATACCGTGGTGCACGAAGCTGCCGACGGCAGCTGGGCGTTTCAGCTCAGTCGCAAGATTCCCAAACTGGACCTGGTCATCACCGATCTGAACATGCCCGGCATGGATGGTATCGAGCTGGTGGAGCAGCTGTCGCGCCAGCCGCATATTCCCTCGCTGCTGCTGATCAGCGGCCACTCGCCGGAACTGCTGTCCAACAGCGTGCGCGCCGCCCAGGAGCTGGGTTTTACCGGCATCGGTCATCTGGCCAAACCAATCGATGATGACCTGTTTCTGACCGAAATCACCCGCCTGCTCGATGTGCATCAGGACATCAGCGACAGCAAGAGCAGCCTGCCGCTGATCGACATCATTACCGGGCTGGCACACAACCAGTTTTGCGCCTTCTATCAGCCGATTTACGATTTGTGCCAGGGCCGCGCCGTGCAGATCGAGGCGCTGGCGCGCTGGCGGCATCCGCAGCAAGGCATACTGGGGCCCAACCAGTTCATCGGCATGCTGGAGCACGAAGGCTTTATCTCGCTACTGACCAACCGCATCGTGCAAACCAGCCTGGACATGCTGATCCGCGAGCCGAACATGCAACAGCTGCGGCTGTCGATCAATCTGTCGCGCCGCCTGCTGGATGACCGCGAGTTTCTCGACTGGCTGGTCGAACAGGTGGCATCACGCGGACTGGCGTTTGACCGCATCGTGCTGGAAATCACCGAAACCATGGCCTTCACCAATTTCGGCCACACCCTGGCTACCCTGCTGCGGCTGCGCATGCGTGGCTTCGAATTGTCGCTGGATGATTTTGGCACTGGCCATACCACGCTGGAACACATCAAGAACCTGCCGCTGACCGAGCTGAAGTTCGACCGCATCCTGATCAAGGACATCCACCGCGATGCCCGCAGCCAGAGCATCATTTCCGGCATGGCCAATATTGCCCGCGAACTGGGCCTGCGCATGGTGGCAGAAGGCATAGACAACACCGATGATCTGGACTACCTGTGCACACAGCATCCGGACATCGAGCTACAAGGCTTTCTGCTATGCCGGCCCGTACCGGCCGAAGAACTGGGCAAGCACATCTTCCCCAGCTGTCAGTTCAGCCGGCGCGCCTGAGCGCCCCACCGCCCCGCCGCATCAATCTGGGATCTTGCCGCGCAAGGCCTTGATGCCGCTGCGCCGCGACTTGCCCTCCAGCCTGCGCTGTTTCGAGCCATAAGTAGGCCGGGTGGCATGCCTGGCCTTGGGCACATGCGCTGCCGCATCCACCATGGCCTGCAGCCGCGCCAGTGCATCGGCCCGGTTCAGCTCCTGCGTGCGGTGTTGCTGCGCCTTGATGATGATGACGCCCTCCTTGCTCAGGCGGGCATCCCCCAGGGCCAATAGCCGCAGTTTGACGCGCTCGGGCAGGCTGGAAGCCATGACATCGAAACGCAAGTGAATGGCAGACGAGACCTTGTTGACGTTCTGGCCACCCGCGCCCTGGGCGCGGATGGCCGTCAGCTCTACCTGTTGCGGGTCGATGCGGCAATCTTCGCGAGCCATGCGGCTAGACGGCCAGTGCCTGCAGCACCTCGGCGGTACTGCGCACCCGACCCAGCCGCGGAAAGATATGCTGCACGGAAAACTGGTGACACTCCAGCTGCGGGCAGCTCATGGCATCTTCTGCCAGCACCACGGCATAGCCACGCTCCCAGGCGGCACGCGCCGTCGAATCCACCCCGATATGGGTGGAGATGCCCGCCAGCACCACGGTGCGCACACCGCGCCGGCGCAGTTGCAAATCCAGCTCGGTGCCATAAAAGGCATTCCACTGTCGCTTGATGATCTGGATGTCGCTGGCCGCCACCTCCAGCTCTGCTGGCTGTTGCAGCCAGTTGTCCGGCACCTGCGTGGCTGGCGGCTGCAGGTCGGTGGGCAGCTTCAGTGCATCCCCTCCATCGGCCGACCAGCCCACTCGCACCAGCACCACCGGCGCACCAGCTGCGCGAAACGCCCGCGCCAGCGTGGCCGAGCGTTCCAGCACCTGTTCGGTGTCATAGGGTTGTTTGGCAAAACCGAGAACGCCCTGCTGCAGATCGACCAGGATCAGGGCGGTGGTGGCGGGATCAAAACGGTCCGGCATGGCAGTCCTCAAACAGTGACAAGACAGGCTCCGACGATACTACTGCCAGCGCCGCTTCAACAAGAAAAATGGCGAAACGCCGCAGCGTTTCGCCATGTTCCACTACCGGTCCAGCCAGACCAGGTGCGGGTACGACATCAATCCGGCAGGGCGACCTTGCCATCCTTGCTGAACTGGTAGTCCTTGAACACGTGTTCGGCGCTGAGGATCTGGTAGCTGCCATCCTCGTTGCGACGGGTGGTGTCCTTCAGACGATAGGTGTATTGACCGCAGGTCCAGCAATCGAAGTTGCGCATATGCGTACACAGACAGGTCTTGTCCATCACCTTGATGCGGCGCTCGCCCGGATGGGCGGCCACTTCGCGGTTATAGGCCTGGATGTAGGCACAGCCGCCGCTGGCGTCCAGCAGATAGCCGTAAGCCTCGCAATTGGGGCGAATGCCGTCGCCAATGGCCGGGCAGGACTTGATCATGCGCATCGGGTAGCCGGTCGGCGACAGCTGGTTGACTTCGATATCGTCTTCCGTCGCCTTGAAATACTCCTGCTGCACCTTTTCCGGCAGGCCGCATTCGCGGGTGACAGTAAAGCGGGTGGCCACCTGCACAGCACCAGCACCGTTTTCCAGAAAGGCCGTGGCATCGCTGCCGGTAAAGATGCCGCCAGCCGGAATCAGCGGAATATCCAGCTGCTCGGCCTGCATCCAGGCGTGAATCTCGGCCACGATGGTCGCCAGATCATACTGCGCCCAGTCCATGCCGAAACCCAGGTGACCGCCAGCCAGCGGGCCTTCCACCACCACGTAGTCCGGCAGACGGCCGGTACGGGCGGATTTTTTCAGGAACAGCTGCAAGGCGCGCAAGGACGAAACAATGATGCCCAGCTTCACATCACGAAAACGCGGATGGTCTTCGATCAGTGCAAACGAGCCCAGATGCAGGCCCGCAGCCAGGGTGATGCCGTCGATGCCGGCATCCATGGCGGTTTGCATGCGTACGCGCAAGGTTTCCTTGGGCGCATTCATGGTGAGCTTTTCCATACAGTTGATGAAAATCAGCCCGTCGCCCTTTTTGGCTTCCATGGCGGAGCCAACGTGCATTCTGGTGGCTTCGGCCAGAATATCCAGGTCAAACTTGACCACGGATTTATCGGCGTTTTCCACGTTGAATTTGTACTGTTTGAGCTTGTCCTTGACGAACTTGGTATTGAAGCGGCGGTCGGTTACCGTCGGCACCATGGCATCGGAAATATGACCGATGCCGCCCAGACGGGCCGCCTCCAGCGACAGGGCAACGGTGGAGATGTCCACACCCATGCCACCGACCATGATGGGAACCAGCTCTTGCTTGCCCAGACGCAGGCGGAAATCGTCAACACACTTCATTTTGATGAACCTCAGTTTGGCTGGGCGGCATTATCCCCCATCCCTTTACACAAAATCCATTTTTTTAGAGTTTTTGCTCGCAGCCAAGGTAAGTCAGGCGGACCAGCGGGTGCCAGCGGCCTCCACTCAAGCATACAAGGCCTTTGTTACCGTGGTGCGCCAGGCTCAGCGCATGGCCAGGGGCAGCCGGTCTCGGGTGTCCTTCACGGTTTTCAGCACGATGAAGGAACTGAAATCACGCATGCCGGGCACCTTGTTCAGCTTCTCGACGATGAAATCGGAAAACGCCGGCAAGCTGCGACAGCGTACATGCAGAATGTAATTGCAGGGCCCGGTCACCACATAGGCTGCGGTCACCTCCTCGAAAGCCTCCATCTGCTGCAAGAACTCGCCATGCCAGTCATCCCGGCTGCGATCCAGCGTGACCTGCACGATGGCCTCCAGCTCGAAGCCCAGCGCCACCGCGTCCAGTTCGGCGTGGTAGCCACGAATCAGCCCCCCCTCCTCCAGCGTGCGTACCCGACGCAAACAGGCAGATGGCGACAGCGCCACCTGGTCGGCCAGATCCTGATTGCTGAGCCGGCCGTTGTGCTGCAATGCAGAAAGAATCCGCACATCAATGGCATCCAGCTGCATTTGCAACTTCCTTTCTTCCTCAATGAAATTTGTTGAATATTCTGCGAAATATCAACACTCCACAAGTTGAACTTGCAATTTTTCAAAACAATCACGGTGCTAACATGAATTGTCCAATCCATGGAGAGCACCATGCTGTATGACATCAGCCCACCGCTCTATGCCGGCATGCCAGTGTGGCCGGGAGATACCGCGCTACAGGAAAGCCCGGCCTGGCAGCTGGATGCACATTGCCCGGTCAATGTCGCCCGGCTGACCTTGTCGCCGCACAGTGGCGCGCATGCCGATGCCCCGCTGCATTACCAGGCGGACGGCCTGCCCATCGGCCTGGTCGATCTGGATGCCTATCTTGGCCCCTGTCGCGTGGTGCACAGCCTGGACGCCGCACCGCTACTCACCCTGCCCCGGCTGCAGCAGGCACTGGCAGGCCAGCCGGACCCGCTGCCACCACGGCTGCTGATCCGCTGCTATCGGCAGTTTCCGCAGCAATGGGATGCCGACTTCTGCGCCATGGACCCGGCACTCATCCACTGGCTGGGCCAGCAAGGCGTGCGGCTGATCGGCGTGGATACCGCCTCGCTGGATGCGGCAGACAGCAAGACGCTGGACGCCCACCACGCCGTCGCCCACCACGGCATGGCGATTCTGGAAAACCTGTGGCTGGACGAGATTCCACCCGGTGACTACGAGCTGATCGCCCTGCCACTGAAACTGATCAATCTGGATGCCAGTCCGGTCCGCGCCGTACTGCGCAGCCCCCTGCCCCGATAACAAACACAGCACCACAAAGGAGAAACTGATGCTGACTCGTGAACACTGCCTGGCCGCCGACCGCCAGGATCAACTGGCCGGCCTGCGCCAGCAATTCGACCTGCCGCCGGGTGTGCTCTATCTGGATGGCAATTCATTGGGCGTACTGCCCAACAGCGCCGAGGCACGCAGCCTGGAAGTATTGCGCCAGGAATGGGGCGTGGGCCTGATCCGCAGCTGGAATACTGCCGGCTGGTTCGAACTGCCGCGCCGGCTGGGCAACAAGCTGGCCGGGCTGATCGGTGCCGGCACGGATGAAGTGGTGATTACCGACACCACCTCGCTCAATATCTTCAAGGCACTGGCCGCCGCCATCCGCATCCAGCAGCACGCCGCACCGGCGCGCAAGGTGATCGTGTCCGAGCGCGACAACTTCCCCACCGACCTGTACATGATCCAGGGCATGATCGACCTGCTGCAGCAGGGCTACGAGATGCGACTGATCGACGACACCCTGTCGCTGGAACAGGCACTGGACGAAGACGTGGCCGTGTTGCTGCTGTCGCACGTCAATTACCGTACCGGTGCCATGTATGACATGGCCGCCGTCACCGCACAGGCCCATCAGCAAGGTGCGCTCACTATCTGGGACCTGGCCCATGCCGCCGGGGCAGTACCGGTGGACCTCAATGGCAGCAAGGCCGACTTTGCCGTCGGCTGCACCTACAAATACCTCAATGGCGGCCCCGGCTCACCCGCCTTCATCTGGGTAGCGGCCCGCCATCAGGATGGTTTCTGGCAACCCTTGTCCGGTTGGTGGGGCCACTCGCGCCCGTTTGACATGGCTGTGGATTACCAGCCGGCCCAGGGCATCCGCCGCTTTCTGTGCGGCACCCAGCCCATCCTGTCGATGTCGCTGGTGGAGTGCGGGCTGGACGCCACCCTGCAAACCAGCATGGCGGCACTGCGCGAGAAATCGCTGGCCTTGACCGACCTGTTCATCCAACTAGTGGAGGAGCGCTGCAGCCACCATCCGCTAACGCTGATCACCCCGCGCGAACATGGCCGCCGTGGCAGCCATGTCAGCTATCGCCATCCCGAGGGCTATGCCGTGATGCAGGCGCTGATCGACCGTGGCGTCATCGGTGATTACCGCGAGCCGGAAGTGCTGCGCTTTGGCATTACCCCGCTCTATCTGAGCCATACCGACATCTGGGATGCCGTGGAAATCCTGCGCGACATTCTGGACAGCGCCAGCTGGGACCAGCCGCGCTTCAAGCAGCGTCACGCCGTGACCTGAGCCACACCCCGCCAGCCGCCCGGCTGGCGGTTGTCACCCGGTAACACACCATCACGGGAGCCGAGCGCATCCAGGCCGCGCCATGGCCAAGAGAAATGCGCAGCTCCACCAAGGAAGGTAAAGGAGAAGACATGAGTTTTGACCAAATCCAGCAGCGCGAAAGCGGACTGCAACGCCGGCTGAGCGGCCGGCAGATGAGCATGATCGCCATCGGCGGTGCCATTGGCACCGGCCTGTTTCTGGGCAGCAAGTTTGCCATCGGCTTTGCCGGCCCCAGCGTCTTGCTCAGCTATGCCATCGGCGGGCTGATCACCCTGCTGCTGATGGGCTGCCTGGCGGAAATGACCATCGCCCACGCCACATCCGGTTCGTTTGGTGCTTTTGCCGAGCATTACATCAGCCCGCTGGCGGGCTTTCTGGTGCGCTACAGCTACTGGACCTGCATTGTCATGGCGGTGGGTACCGAAGTCACCGCAGTGGCCGAATACATGCAGTACTGGTTCCCCCACGCACCATCGTGGATCTGGATCGTACTGTTCTCCGGCGTGCTGATCGGCGTCAATGCCATGAGTGTCAAAGCCTTTGGCACGGTGGAATACTGGTTTTCCGCCATCAAGATTTTTGCCATCGTCGGCTTCATCCTGCTGGGTGGCTATGTGGTGTGGGGCAGCGGCAACCCGGCCTATGGCACGCAGAACTTCACCAACCATGGCGGCTTTTTCCCGCACGGCTGGTGGGGAATGTGGGTGGCGGTGGTGATCTCCATCTTCAGCTATCTGAGCGTGGAAATGATCGCGGTGGCAGCGGGTGAAGCAGAACACCCGGAACAGGCGGTGCGCCACGCCTTTCGCGCCACCATCGTGCGCCTGCTGGTGTTTTACGTCTTGTCGCTGACCCTGATTCTGGCCATCGTGCCCTGGGATGGTCTGGGCAAGGGCAGCAGCCCCTTTGTCACCGTGATGCAGGTGCTGGGCATTCCCTACGCGGCCGGCATCCTCAACTTCGTCGTCATCATCGCGGCGCTGTCGGCCATGAACAGCCAGCTCTACATCACCACCCGCATGATGTTCAGCCTGTCGCGCGCCGGCGATGCCCCGGCCAGCCTGGGCAAGCTCAACCACAACGGCATTCCGCTCAACGCCCTGCTGCTGTCCACCAGCGGCATTGCGCTGGCTACCCTGCTGTTTGTGCTGTTCCCCGGCCAGGCCTTCACGCTGATGATGTCGCTGTCGATGTTTGGCGCGCTGTTTACCTGGATGATGATCTTCCTCACCCACTGGTATTTCCGCCGTCATCACCAGCGCCACGGCACCAAACCGCTGGCTTTCCGCCTGCCCTTTTTCCCCGTTTCCACCCTGCTGGGCCTGGGGCTGATGCTGGCCATCCTGCTGACCACGGCGCTGACCGATGTCTTCCGTCTGACGCTGGCCTTCGGCCTGCCCTTCCTGCTGCTGCTGATTGTGCTGTACCGCTTTGTCCGGCCGCGCAGACCAGCCAGCCCGTCATAAGAGCCGCTAAGCAAAACCCTGCTGCGGCGTAGCGCCTTGCCCCAGCGACGCTACGCCATCTTGTCGGCCGGGCTAAATCGCAAGGCCGCCACAGCAGAATGCAAAAAGCCACCCCGCGGGGTGGCTTTGTCTGGTCAGACAGGCAAAATCAGCCGCGCAGGCGGCGCAGCACTTCTTCCTTGCCGATCACGGCCAGGACCGCGTCTACCGACGGGGTCTGGGTGGTGCCGCACACCAGCACGCGCAGCGGCATGCCCAGCTGGCCCATCTTGATGCCTTCTTCGGCGCAGAAGGGCTTGAACAGCTCATGGATGCTTTCTGCGGTCCAGCTGTCCAGTGCGGCCAGCTTGTCGGCAAAGCGGCCCATGCGGGCGACGGCGTCGCCAGCCAGGTGCTTTTCCACGTCGGCAGCGGCGGCTTCACGTTTCTTGTAGAAGTAATCCACTTCCACCGCCAGCGCGTTCAGGTCTTGCACACGCTCCTTGACCAGGGCAATCACGTCTTCGATGGCCGGACCGGTGCTGGCATCCACTCCGGCAGTCGCCAGACGCGGCGCAATCAGCGCAGCCAGGCGGCTGTTGTCGGCGGCCTTGATGTGCTGGGCGTTCAGCCACAGGAATTTTTCCTGGTTGAAACGGCTGGCCGAGGCGCTGACCGCTTCCAGGCTGAACCATTCGACAAACTGCTTCATGTCGAAGAATTCGTCATCTCCATGGCCCCAGCCCAGACGGGCCAGATAGTTGAGCAGCGCTTCCGGCAGAATGCCCTTGTCGGCGTAGTCCACCACGCTCACCGCATCGCGGCGCTTGGACATTTTCTGGCCGTCTTCATTCAGGATCATCGGCAGGTGGCCGTACACCGGCAACGGTGCGTTCAGCGCCTGCAGGATGTTGATCTGGCGCGGGGTATTGTTGACATGGTCGTCACCGCGAATCACATGGGTGATCTGCATGTCCCAGTCGTCCACCACCACGCAGAAGTTGTAGGTGGGGCTGCCGTCCGGGCGGGCGATGATCAGGTCGTCCAGCTCGGTGTTGGAGAATTCGATACGGCCCTTGACCGCGTCGTCCCAGGCCACCGTGCCGTCCAGCGGGGTGCGGAAGCGGATCACCGGCTCCACGTTGGCCGGAATGGCCGGCAGGGTCTTGCCCTCTTCCGGACGCCAGCGGCGGTCGTAGCGCGGCTTTTCGCCATTGGCTTCCTGCTCGGCACGCATGGCTTCCAGCTCGTCCTTGCTGCAGTAGCAGCGATAGGCATGGCCGGACTCCAGCAGTTGCTGGATCACTTCCTTGTAGCGGTCGAAACGCTGGGTCTGATAGAAGGGGCCTTCGTCATAATCCAGACCTACCCAGTGCATGCCGTCCATGATGGCCTTGACCGACTCCGGCGTGGAGCGCTCAAGGTCGGTGTCTTCGATACGCAGCACGAAAACGCCATTGTTCTTGCGGGCATAGGCCCAGGAAAAGAGAGCGGTGCGCACGCCACCGATATGCAGATAGCCGGTGGGGCTGGGGGCAAAACGGGTACGGATCATGATGGGATGGGTCCAGCCGGATGAAGAAAGGCGCTATTGTACGCCGCCAACAAAACAGCCCGCAAATGCGGGCCTGGTACGCCTCATCCACCAGCAGAATTATCTTGGCTCAAATCAGCCCGCCAACGGCTGGCAGCACATCAGCCGGCAACATCTGCGCCAGCAGCCAGAACGCCGTGCCGGCCAGCATGGCCGCCATGCCGCAGTTGAAGGCACGCAGCCGGCGCGGCGAGGCCAGCCAGCGGCGGATGGCCACGCCACTGCCCGCCCACAGGGCAATGCAGGGCAGGCCAACCACAAAGGTAATGGCGGCAAACAGCAGGCCGGCAGTCAGCGGCGGCATGTGCTGCGGCAGGAACACCACGGCAATATTGAAGCCCATCAGCCACACCTTGGGGTTAAGCCAGTTGAACAGCAGGCCGCCGACAAAGCCCATGGGCTGGCCTTGATCGGCCTGCTCACCGGCAGCACCGGCGCGGGCCATGCCCCAGGACAGCCACAGCAGATAGCTGCAGCCGGCCAGCGCCAGATACAGCTGCACGCTGCTGATCAGCCCCACCAGATTACCCAGAAACACCGTCAGCACCCCCACCTGCACCGCCAGCCCCAGCGCCATGCCCATCATCGCCGGCATGGTGCGGCTAAAGCCGTAATTGACGCCGGACGAGGCCAGCACCAGATTATTGGGACCGGGGGTGATGGACATCACCAACAGATAGGTGACCAGTGCAACAAGATTCATGACAACTCCAGGGTAGGGCTGAGGCGGCAGCACCTGCAGCGACCGGCTTGTGGCCAGCCGGACAGACGCGGCAGCACTATCGGTTTTTGATGTGCTCATGGTACGCAAAGGGGCTGGACAATAACAGATTCAGAAAAATACAATTGAGACCGTAACAGTTGGCAATATACAAAACTGTTATGGTCTGATCCAGGCAAAATTGTGCCGGGCGGGCCATCCAACTGCCTGCAGGAGACGTGCAATGAGCCAGGAGCCGCTGTATCAACAGCTGGTCAACGAGTGGATCACCCTGATCCAGAACGGTGTGGTGCGTGCTGGCGAACGCCTGCCCTCGGTGCGCAAGGCCTGCACCATGCACAAGGTCAGCCCCTCCACCATCCTGCTGACTTATCGCACGCTGGAAGACCGTGGTTTTATCGAGGCCCGGCCGCAATCCGGCTTCTATGTAAAAGCCGCCGCCAGCCTGCCGCTGCCGCGCATGCGGCGCCAGAGCGAAGCCGCACCCACCGGCGAGGTGGTGGACCATATCGAAACGGTGATGCGGGTGCAGACCGCCGCCGATTTCATCGACCTGTCGCTGGCCAGCCCGCGCGGCAGCGATTTCTACCCCACCACCCGTTTCAAGCACATCATGGGCCGGCTGCTGCGCCAGCATCCCGAGCTGACCACCGACTACCCCTTCCCGCCCGGTTCCGAGCGACTACGCCGGCAGATTGCCCAGCGCGCCGTCAGCTGGGGCTGTGTGCTGGCCATGGACGATATCGTCATCACCAATGGCTGCTCCGAAGCACTGCAGCTGGCCTTGCGTGCCGTATGCAAGCCGGGTGACACGGTAGGGCTGGAATCGCCGACTTATTTCTACCTGCTGCCGCTGCTGAAAAGCCTGGGCTTGTCGGTGATCGAAATCCCCACCCACCCCAATAGCGGGCTGTCGCTGGATGCGCTGGAACTGCTGCTGTCGGAAAAACGGCTGCAAGCCATCGTGGCCATGCCCACGGTGCACAATCCGCTGGGCAGCACCATGCCGCCCGAGGCCAAGCGCAGGCTGGCACAGCTGGTCAACGACTACCGCATCCCGCTGATTGAGGACGCCCCGCATGCCGACCTGCACTACGGCGTGCAAACGCCGGATGCGGTCAAGGCCTTCGACCGCGATGGCTGGGTGCTGCTGTGCTCCAGCTACAGCAAGACGTTGGCGCCGGGATTCCGTATAGGCTGGATTGCCGCCGGCCGCTTTGCCCGCGAAGTATTGCAACTGAAGTGTGCCAGCTCGCTGGGCCAACCCCGGCTGCTGGAGGAAACCCTGGCCGAGTATCTGGAAAGCGGCGGCTACGACCACCACCTGCGGCTGATCCGCCGCCATTTCATGAGCCAGATGGAGCGGCTGCGCGGCACGGTGGCCAGCCGTTTTCCGCAGGGCACCCGTGCCACCCTGCCCTCTGGCGGCTGCCTGCTGTGGGTGGAGCTGCCTTCCGGCGTGGACACGCTGGAGCTGTTTCACGCCGCCCTGGCCGAGCGCATCACCGTGGTACCGGGGGTGATGTACTCGGCGCGTGGCCGTTATCGCAACTGCCTGCGACTGTCCTGCTGTTACCCCTGGAACGAGGCCTACGAGCGGGCGCTGGTGCGGGTGGGCGAGCTGGCCTCGGGCATGGGTGACTCAGGTCTTGCCGGGCTGACCGACTGACAGCGGCAAGCTCGCCGGCATGGCCACGGCAGGCTCAGTCAGAGCCACCGTGCTGGCCGGCAAGGGCAGCAGGATATCCAGATGATGAATTCCGCCTTCCGGATTGTGATGCACCACCACCACCTTGCCGGCCTGGCCTGCGCGCAGCAGCTGTGGTGCCAGCCCCAGATCGGCCGCCATCTCTTCCAGCGTGACATTGTCGATTTCGCCGCGCTGCTCCTCACCGGAAAAACGCCAGTAGTTGATGCGCGACCACAGCAGCAGCCCGCCACCAAACAGGCAGACCAGCAAGGCATAGCGCCCCAGCACCGCCAGGTGATCGGGCAGTTGGTCGATCCGTACCGTCACCGGCAGCAGCTGTTCGCCCCAGATCAGCAGGCAGGCAAAGGCCAGCGCCGGCAGCCACAGATACACCCACAACAGCCACCACAGCACGGTCAGCAAGCGTGACACCAGCCGCTGCAGCCAGCTCATATTGTGGGCGGCACGGATGATCAGGACATCAGCCAGTTTTTTCATGCGCGTACTCCCCGGTCCGGACTGACCCAGCGCGCCCGCTTGCCCTTGCGCCGCAGCACGCCCTGTGGAAAGGCCACCACGGTGGTGCCGATATTCAGCAGCCAGTAGGCCAGCGGATACCAGATCATCCAGAAATAGTTCTTGCCCAGATCAACGTCATACTGACTGTCCATCAGCTTGCTGGTGGCAAACTGCAGCATGCAGGTCACGCCCAGTACCACGCCGTGCCAGCCGGGCAGGAAGGGCGACTCCATCGGCGGCACGATGCCAGGCAACAACAGGCTGAGCAGCCAGCTGACGATGATGAAGGCCATCACGTACGACCACACCACGCTGAGGAAATACTCGGCATATACCGGCCACATGCGGCGGTGCTTCCAGTGGCCGACAATCCAGGCATTGCGCATCAGCGCCTGGGTGCCGCCCTTGGCCCAGCGCAGCCGCTGCTTCCACAGGCCGCGCAGGGTTTCCGGCATCAGTATCCATACCAGCGCCCGCGGCTCGAAGCGCACATCCCAGTGCTGCAGCTGGATTTTCCAGCTGATGTCGATGTCTTCGGTCAGCATGTCGTCGCTCCAGTAGCCAGCCTGCACCACTGCGGTCTTGCGAAAGGCGGTAATCACCCCGGACACGGTAAACAGCCGGCCATAAGTGCGCTGGGCGCGCTTGATCAGCCCGATGATGGCGGTGAACTCGCCCACCTGCAGCCGCCCCAGCAAGGTGGTGCGGTTGCGGATGCGCGGATTGCCGGTGACCGCCCCCACCCGGGGCGAACCATGAAAGTGGCGCATCAGCCATTTGGCCGAATAGGGATCGAGCAGCGCATCGCCGTCTATGCACAGCAGGTATTCGTGGCGGGCCATGGTCAGCGCCGTGTTCAGCCCCACCGCCTTGCCCTGGTTGCTGGCCTGATGCAGCACGCGCAACTGCGGATGCACGGCGGCCAGCTCATCCAGGATGGCGGCGGTGGCATCCTTGCTGCCATCGTTGACGGCAATCACCTCGTATTCCGGGTAGTCCAGCGACAGCGCGTAGTGCAGGGTTTCGCGCACATTGTCTTCTTCGTTGTAACAGGGCACCACCACGCTGATGGGCGGGTAGGCCAGCGACGGGGGTTGATCCAGCGGCGGGTCTTTGCGTTCGTAATGAAAATAGTAATGCACGGCCCCCACCATCCATAAATACGCCATGAACAGCGGGTAGAAAAAAGCATAGCCCAATAGCAGTGCCAGAGCGGTGGTCATGATCTGACTCCTTGCATGAGTGCAGCGACGGCGGCAAATGCAGCCGCCGGGCTGGGGACAGGTAGCCGGCACGCGGCCGGTAGCACTTAATTACTGTTCGGGGCGGCTGCGCATGGAAAAGGCCGCCTTGAAATCGGCCAGCCGTGGCTGATCCTGGAACAGGTCGTCCGGGTAGTAGGCGATATGGCGCGCACCACGGGTATGCAGCTCATCCACCACTTCGGCCATTTCCCGGGTGGGAATCGGCTTGCCGTTGCGCCAGTCCCGCGCCTGCAGTTCGAACACCGTGCGATCCAGCGCACCGGGCACGGCCTTTACCTTGTCAAACAGCTGGTGCAGCCATTGCCGTGGCTGCGCGGCGTTCTCCATATAGGGCATGGCCATGATGGCCACCCGGTCGTAGTGCTGCAGTGCCGTGACATAGGACTGGGCAAACCAGCTTTCCGTCGCCGGATTCATCACCACGCCGGCATAGAGATTGCGGGCGGTTTTCAACGTGGGCTGCCAGGTACGCACCACTTGCGCCAGCTCGAGCGTGAAGTCGTCCAGCAGCTTGGTCTTGCTGTCGTTCCAGCGCTGCAGGGCTGCCTCGTCCTGTTGCAAGGCCGGCAGCGAATCCGGCAGGCCCATGGCACGGTTGGCCGCCATGGCGGCACCACTGATGTCTTCCACATCCGACAGGGTGGCGTCGTCATGGAATAGCAGGCCGTCGAACTGCACCGTGCGCGCCAGGTCCTGGTAAATCTCGCGTATGGTCTGGCGCGCCTCGGCCGAATACGGCGTCAGCCGGATATAGCCCTGCTGCTCCGGCAGCCCCTGCCGCCCCAGTGCCAGCACTCTTTGCTGACGCAGCGGGTTTTCACGCGGCAAGTCGAAAGCCAGCAGCGGCATCCAGGCGTAGACGCGCACGCCGGCGCGGGTGCGCAATTGCCAGACGGCGCGGTTGAACAGATCGGCCCGCATCGGCAGGTGGCGGTTGGGGAAATACAGTGAGCGCGCCACGCCATCGCCCTCGGGATTGGCAAAGGCTTGCAGATAGACCGTGCTGGCCCCCATGGCCTTGACCCGGTCCAGCAGACGGCCCAGGTTTTCCTCCTGCCGCGCCGGATCGGGGTCGTAGATATAGTCGAGGTCGACATGCATGATGCGGCTGGGCTCCGGCCGTATGCCGTCCGGCCAGGTTTCCAGTTGCTGGAACTGCCAGGCCAGATCAGGCAGGCTCATATTGGCGTCCAGCAGCAGCCGGCGCAGCCCTGCCAGGGGGGTCTGGCGCGTGTTGATGCCCTCGTCCAGGCTCATGGCCAGCGGCATGCCCACTTCACCGGCGATGGCCGCCGTTTCGCGGGTATAGCTGCCATAGGGCCAGACCATCACACGCGGGGCCTGTCCCAGCCTGGCCTTGAGCAGTTCGCTGTTGCGCAGCAAATCGGCACGGACACGTGCCCGGTAGGCTTCCGGGGTTTCATAGCTGCCGGACTTCCAGGCCAGCGAGGTGAAGGCCGGTTCGCTATTGCCCTGCGGATTGGCGAGCTGGCCAAAATGCTCGGCATAGCTATGGCTGGCCACTTCCACCAGGCCGCTGGCCTGCATTTCGCGGATCTGCTCCCAGCTCAGAAAGGTGCTACGCGGAACCAGGCCGTCGCCATAACGCACCTGGCCGTTATCCGGCTGTTCCAGCCAACTGCCCACCAGCGCGATCAGCGCCGGCGCATGCAAGCTGCGCAGTACCGGGTAGACCTGGGTGTAGACGCTGCGGTAGCCATCATCAAAGGTCAGCAGCACGGCCTTGTCCGGCAGCGGCTTCTTGCCGGCGCGGTCGGCCAGCACATCCTCCACGCTGACAAACTGATAGCCCTGCCCGCGCATCCATTCCATCTGCCGCACCAGGCTGCGGGCATCCACGGCAAAGGGGTCGTTGCTGCGCGCATCCGGCTGCCCCACTTCGTGGTAACACAGGATGATCAGCCCGGAACCGGCCTGCACCGGTGCGGCCAGCGCAAACAGTGTGCACAGGGCCAGCCACACGACCAAAAACCATTGTTTCGTTTTCATCAGAACCGCCAATCGATATTCAGATAGACCTTGCTGCCAAAATCAGCCTTGCCGTCATAAGGGTGACGCACCCGGCTATAGCCATAGCGCAGGCTGGCACGCTCACCCCAGCGCCACTCCTGCTCCAGCATCAGCCCCCACACTCCACCGCTGCCATAGCCTTGCTGCTGGTATGTGCCAACCGTCAGCCCCAGCCGCTGATGCAGGCTGTTGTCGTAACGACCCCACAAGCGCCAGTCCTGGGTGATGGTGAGATCGGCTTCGCTATCGCTCTGCGGATTGAAATACAGTGCGGAAGGGGTATCGCGATTGTGGCTGGCAGCCAGCCACAGCGTGCTGTCCAGCTTGTAGAGCGGGCCGCTATACCAGCGTTCGGTCCAGCCGCCGCCCAGCGACTGGCGCAGATTGCCGTCGGACAACGACAGTTGGCTCAGTTGCAGGGAAAACTGGCGGTAGTCGTCCACCCGGTAGCCGGCATGCAGCTCGGCCTTGTTGCCACGGATCTGGCTCAGCCGCGCCTTGAGCGGAGTGTCGGCACTGTTCTGCTCGTAGCGCGCACCCAGACTCCACTGGTCATCCGGCGTCCAGTTGTAGCCAGCAAAAGCGCCAGCCTGACTCTGGCCATCCAGACCGGCCAGCACGCCAAACTCGCCACTGCCCTGCACGCTGCGGTATTGCAGCCCCAAGCCGCCACTTTCATAACGGGCCGGTTCAGGCTGATCCACATAACTGGCACGCTGCAGCTGATGCTGGGCAAACAGCCGCCAGTGGCCGACAGCTGCGGAATAGAGCCGGGACAGCGTATCCCAGGCATTTTGCTCGCTGCTGCCCTGGCCACCGGACAAGTCACGCCCGGCCTCCACGGTCAGCTCCGGCCGTTGCGACCAGTCATAGCTGCGCTGCAACCTGTCCAGCTCTTTCCAGTCCGGTCGCTGTTGCCGCAGTTCGCCCAGCAGGGCTGCTGCCTGCGGATATTCCCAGGTATCCAGCGCCACACTGGCCAGCCCGGCCCGGGCCTCGAGCGAGGCCGGATCGTCCACCTGCAAGCGGCGGTAAATGTCACCGGCACGACGCGGCCAGCCGCGCAGCAAGGCCAGCGCGGCCTGGTTCTGGCGTAGTTCGGCATTGAAGGGGGCATCGCGCAGCAGCTGTTCCACTTGCAGCCAGGCGGCACGGGTCTGGTCTTGATAGGCCGCCAGCATGGCATCCAGCAACATCACCCGCTGATAGTCCGGATTAAAACTGCGCTGGCCGGCGGCATTGCTGCGCACACGCGGCGTGGTCGCGCGCATGGCGGCCAGCTCGGCGCAGACGCCGGCAAAGTCGTTGCTCTCCAGCAAGGCGTACACCAGCCCGCTGCGCCAATCCAGCGCTTCATCCGCTGCCGGCTTCGCCTGCAGCGCCGCACGATACAAAGCAGCGGCCAACTCAGGCTGGCGCTGTGCCAGATAGGCATCGGCCACGGCGGCACGCGCATAGGGAGACCAGGGCAGCCCGGGATGCGCCTGGTAGAGCTGCAGCGTGTCGGCAAAGCGGCCGCGCTGGGTCAGCATCTGCAAGCGGTCATCCAGTGCCAGTGTGGTAAAGCGGGTTTCCGTGGCGGGCAGCGCATCCAGCCATTGCTGGTTCTGTGCCAGAGCAGCATCGGTTTGCGCATGCCGCTCCATGCCGTTTTGCAAACTCTCCTGCACCCGGCCCCAGCGGCTCAGGGTGGCGATACGGTCAAACTCGGCCTGCCGCAGCAAAACAGCATCTGCCGCACCGCCGCGCCGCGCCGTGGCCAGCGCTTGCTGTGGCATGCTCAGCCGCAGTTGCACCTCCACCAGCAGGCTTTGCAGCGGCACATCGTCCGGATACTCGGCTTGCCGGCGCTGCAGATAAGCCAGCGCCTCGGTCAACTGGCCGGCCTGAATCAGCACATAGCCCCGCGCCCGCAGCAGTTCGCGCACGTCGCCGGCCGGCGCGGTCAGCTCAGCCTGGTCCAGCGTATGGCGCGCATCAGCCAGCAGCCCGGCCTCGGCCTGGGCCATGGCCAAGCCGGCGGTCCAGTCGGCACGGGCCTCACGCTGCAACAGCGTCTGGTAAAGCTCGACCGCCAGTGGATAGTGCTTGGTGTCGCGGGCAGCACGGGCCAGCAAGGCCAGGGTGTCGCTACGCAAGCCAGCGCGCGCCGATGGCAGGCTGGCCAAGGCATCATCCGGCCGGCCACTCCAGCACAACAGGGTCAGGTAATCGTCGAGCAGGCTGCCTTGCAGGGGAGCGCGGGCGCGCTGGCTTTCCAGCATCGCCAGCGCCGGGGCCGGTTCGCCAGCACGGGCCTTGAGAATGGCAGCCGCATAGTCAGCTTGCTGCCACAGGGGAGTTTCCGCCATCAGGCTGCTGCTGGCCACACACAGGCCAAGCAGCAGGCTGGACATGCAGTATCGCTTCATTGTCGCCACGCTCTATATTAAATAATTTATTTAAATAGTATTTAGTAAAATCGTATATCCCGGTCACCGCATAATCAAGTTTTAAATTGTGAATTAATATTTTCTATCAAATGTGCACGCATTGATTTCGCGCCCGCCAATTGTCGCACCTGCCCGAATCGACTATGCTCGGATCAGGCCAGATGGCGCGCCCAGACTGGCTGTCACACCCGATACACCCCTATTTGCGAGCAATGACCTCATGTGCCAGCTACTAGGCATGAACTGCAATACCCCGACCGACATCCTGTTTTCCTTCGAAGGCTTTCACCGCCGTGGCGGCCTGACCGATCACCACGCCGATGGCTGGGGCATCGCCTTTTTCGAGGGCAAGGGCTGCCGCATCTTTCTGGACGACAAACCGTCCGTAGAATCCGCGGTCGCCCATCTGGTGCGCAACTACCCGATCAAGTCGCAAAACGTCATCGCCCACATCCGTAAAGCCACCCAGGGCGAGGTCAATCTGGCCAATACCCACCCCTTCATGCGCGAGATGTGGGGCCAGTACTGGATTTTTGCCCACAACGGCGATCTGAAAACCTTCCAGCCGGAAGCCGGCTGCCACTTCAATCCGGTAGGCAGCACCGATTCGGAACGCGCTTTCTGCTACCTGCTGGAACAGCTGCGCCGCAAATGGTGCAGCGCACCGCAGCTGGACGAGCTGTTTGCCGAGGTCGACCGCCTGGCCGCCGAGATCCGCCAGCATGGCGTGTTCAACTTCATGCTGAGCAATGGCGAGGTGCTGTTTGCCCATTGCGCCACCCATCTGCACTACATCATTCGCCAGGCACCGTTCAACAAGGCCCATCTGGTGGACGACGACGTCACCGTGGATTTCTCCACCGTCACCACACCCCACGACCGCGTGGCCGTGGTGGCCACCCAGCCGCTGACCGACAATGAAAGCTGGACCCAGCTGGAAGCCGGCCAGTTGCTGCTGTTCCGCGACGGTGCGCCTTTGCTGGTCAGCTCCGGCAACAGCTGAGCCGCGCCCGCAACCACGCGCCACACCGTCATCGCCGTTTCTCAGCAGAAACGGCTTTTTCACATTTGCGCCCCGCCACTTCCGCGTTATGCTGCTGGCAAAGCCCCTCTCGCAGCCATGGATAACAATAGCGCCACAGGAAGACCACATGAGCCGATTCGATTTCAGCCATCCGCCATTCGACACCCTCAGCCCCAGCGAGCAGCAAACGCTGGAAAAAAACGCCGACATCCAGTTTTTTGCTGACGAAGAATGCCTGCTCAGCCCCAGCGAGCGGGTGGAAGCGCTCTATGTGGTGCTCAAAGGCAGCGTGCGTGAAATGGCCGGCGACGAAGTCATCACCCTGTACCGCGAGCGCGATACCTTCGACGCCCGCGCCATGGTGGCGGGCCAGACCCCACACCGCTTCGTGGTACACGAGGAAGCGCTGGTCTACACCCTGCCGCGTGATGTAGTACTGGCACTGACCGAGCAGAATCCGCGCTTTGGGGCGTATTTTTATGCCAGCGTGTCGGAAAAATTCGGCAGCATGGCGCAGCGTGCCGGCAACCGCGAGCTGCAAACCCTGCTCACCGCCACCGTGCGCGACGTGGGCAGCCGCACCCCGGTGTTTGTCGATGGCCACACCAGCGTGCGTGACGCCGCGCGTGTGATGAAGGAAAAAAAGGTCAAATCGGTGCTGGTGCGGCACGACGGCAAGCTGGGCATTTTCACCACCACCGATTTTCGCGACATCGTACTCAACGAGATACCGGGCAGCACGGCGCTGGCCACGCTGTGCCGCTTCGAACTCCTAACCGTGGATGTAGGCGACTTCCTGTTCAACGCCCTGTTGATCATGACCCGGCGCAATATCCGCCGCCTGGTGGTGACCGAGAATAGCGAGGCCATCGGCATACTGTCGCAAGTGGACATCCTGTCTTACTTCTCCAACCACTCGCACCTGATTGCCCAACGCCTGGAACGGGCCGACACCCTGGACGAACTGGCCGACATCGCGGGTCAGATCACCCGGCTGGTACAAATCCTGTCCAGCCACGGCGTCAAGGCCCCGCAACTGGGCCGGCTGGTGCAAACCCTCAACGCGCGGCTGTTCGCCCGCACCTGGCAATTACTGGCTCCGCCCGCGCTGCAACAGAACAGCTGCCTGCTGGTCATGGGCTCAGAAGGCCGTGGCGAGCAGATACTGAAAACCGATCAGGACAACGCCCTCATCCTGCGCAACGGCTTCAACCACCCCGAATTGCCCGCCATCTGCGAGGCCTTTTCCGCCGCGCTGGCCCGCTTTGGCTACCCGCCCTGCCAGGGGCAGATCATGGTCAACAATGCTGCATGGCGGCTGACCGAAAGCCAGCTGCAGCAACAGATTCACCAATGGGTCTATCAGCCGGATGGCCACGCGCTGATGAATCTGGCCATTTACGTGGATGCCGAGGCCGTGGCCGGCGACAGCAGCCTGCTGCAGAGCAGCCACGACTACCTCATGCGCCAGTTGCGTGACGATGCCAGCTTCTTTTCCCGCTTCGCCCGCGCCATCGAGCAGTTCGACACCCCGCTGGGGCTGTTCTCCCACCTGCTCACCAAGGAGCGCAATGGCAAGGCCGTGCTCGACCTGAAAAAAGGCGGCATTTTCCCGCTGGTCCATGGCGTGCGCTCGCTGGCGCTGGAACATGGCCTGACCCAGTGCAACACCTTCGACCGCCTGCACGCTCTGGCCGAAGCCGGTCATCTGGACAAGGAACTGGCCAACGAAATTGCCGAATCGCTGTCCTTCCTGCTCACCCTCAAGCTCAGTCAGGGCCTGCAGCAATTGTCGCTGGGCAAGCTGCCGGGCAACCAGATAGAACCGGACCAGCTCTCCACGCTGGAACGTGACTTGCTGAAAGATGCACTGGGGGTAGTGAAGAAATTCCGCGCCCAGCTACGCCATCACTTCCGCCTGGGGAGCTTCTGATGCTGGCCCGGTTAAAGCGGCAATGGCAGCAGCGCCAGTTGAAAGACCCGCGCTATGCAGCGCTGTTCGAAGAGCTGGATGAAGAAGTAGTCAGCGTGGACTGTGAAACCACCAGCCTGAAAGTGCAGGAAGCAGAGCTGCTTTCCATCGGTGCCGTGCGGCTGCGTGGCAACCGCATCCTGTCCAGCCAGGCCTTTTATGTGCTGGTCAAGCCCACGCGCAAGCTGGAAAGCCGCAATATCAGCATCCACGGCCTGCGCCCGATGGACGTGTCCGAGGGACTGGATGCCGACGAGGCAGTACGACAGCTGCTGGATTTCATCGGCGGCCGGCCACTGGTCGGTTATTACCTGGAATACGATGTCGCGGTGCTCAACAAATACGTGCGCGCCATCACCGGTATTGGCCTGCCCAATCGCCAGATCGAAATCTCCGGCCGCTATTACGATTACAAGTTCAAGCAGAACCCCGGTGCCTACATCGACCTGCGGCTGTCAGTGCTGAACGAAGACCTGCACATCCCCGCCTTGCCGCGCCATGATGCACTCAACGATGCCATCACCGCCGGCATGCTGTACCTGAGCCTGCAACAGCGCGGGTTCGGCTGAGGCACTAGCTGGTCATGCCATGCAAAAACCCGGCCGCGGCCGGGTTTTCGGTTTACTACACACTGCGGCCGCTAACAGAATCTCGCTGAGAACCCGGGCCAAGGCGCGCCGACACAAGCAGTACAAGGCGTACGGCAAGGAGGCGCAACGCAGGCGCGGGGCTTTTGTCTGCGGGTCTTAGTAGCCCAATTCCTCGTGCTGGGTCTCCACCTGCGCCCCCGCACCCAGCGACATCATCAGCAAGGCGATGCGCTCATGCACGATCACAGTGTGGCTGTTGCCGGAAAACTGCATGAAACGGCGCAGGTCTTCGCGCACCTTGCGCGAGCCGGTCACGTCGATGATGATGTCGACCTGGTCGCCCTGCTCGGCGATCTCGATGAAGTTGCTGGTCACCGGCACACCGCGTTCGCGGGCCAGTTCGATGCCGGGCAGACGCAAATCCAGATCAGCCACCCCAACCATCTCGACAAACGGGGCATCCAGCAGTTGCCGGAGCAGCGGGGCACCAGTTACACCCGCGCCTATCATGCCGATCCTGAATTTTTCCATGTCACCCTCGATGCGGCAGATTATGCCTTTAGAATAAGATCCGACACTCTAACAGCCACCAGCCTGCGCAGATTTGAGACAAATCAAACTGCATGCAGCCAGCACCCGGCCCAGGGCAAAATACCGCAGCCAAACCGGGCGGCAGGCAACAAAAAACCCGGAACAGTCCGGGTTGGAATGGCAGGCAGCCATGGCTGAGCGGCTGGCTTCAATGCAGGCTCTGGCGCGACAGAAAGCGTAGATAGCCCACCCCCTCCAGCCAGAAGCCGCCATCGGCCAGCGGCGTGGCGTCTTCCAGATCGCCCAGCGTCAGCACCAGATCCTGGCCATCGACATGGGCCTCCAGCACGACATCGTCCTCATCGGCGAATTCTTCCGAGGCACCGTGCTGGTCCGGCTTGATAAACTGGTTGTTGACCTGAATGTAATCCGACTCATTCAGCAAGCGCAGGATGTTCATGGCAAGCTCCTTGTGATGCAGTTGAGAGACAAGATCACAGCCGACAGTCATCCACCCGATGCGCCCGTCAGCTACCGCAGCACTGTCAGGCCGCCGCAACACCGATCCGCACCCTCCTTCACAACCAGCCCAGTTCGGCAAACGACACCGCCTGGCTGCCCGTCACCACAAAATGATCCAGCAGGCGGCAATCCACCAGCGCCAGCGTCGCCCGCAGGCTGTCGGTGAGACTGCGGTCCGCCGCCGACGGCTCTGCCACGCCCGAGGGGTGGTTGTGCGCCACGATCACCCCAGCGGCATTGTGCTGCAAACAGCGCCGCGCCACTTCCCGTGGATAGACCCTGGTTTCGGTCAGGGTGCCGCTGAATACCTCTTCCACCGTAATCACCCGGTGCTGTGCGGTCAGGAACAGCACCACGAACACCTCGACATCGCGCCGCCCAATCACCCAGCGCAGGTAATCCTTCACTGCCGCCGGGTTTTGCAGCGCATCGCTGAGATTCATCTCCTCAGCCAGTGCGCGCCGCGCCAGCTCCTTGCATGCCATCAGTTGGGCGTATTTCGCCGCACCCAGCCCCGGACAGCGTTCGAAATCGTCCAGCCGACAGCCCAGCAGCGCCGCCAGCGAACCAAACTGCCCTAGCAACTGCCGTGCCATATCCACCGCTGTCATACCGCGGATGCCGGTACGCAGGAAAATGGCCAGCAACTCGGCATCTGACAGGGCGGCAGCACCCTGTGCCAACAGTTTTTCGCGTGGCCGCTCCGCCAGCGGCCAATCATTGATGGACATGAATGTGTCACCCTTACTCTGGCTATAGCCTGTTTGCAGGCAGTCGGCAATCATCATATCCACCGCCCTGTGCACCACCCGCCTTGCCAAGGGCCAGTTGCAAGCCGCAGCACGACGCTGGACAAAATCCGGTACACTTTCGCCTTTACTGCACAGCACGTTGAGAAGCCCCATGACAGCCAGACGCATCCTGCTTGGCGTGAGCGGTGGCATTGCCGCCTACAAGGCCGCCGAACTGACCCGCCTGCTGGTCAAGGCCGGCCACAAGGTCGAGGTGGTGATGACCGATGTAGCCACCCGTTTCGTTACCCCGCTTACCTTTCAGGCCCTGTCCGGCCATGCCGTCTACAGCGATTTGTGGGACCCGCGCCCGGACAACGCCATGGCGCACATCGAACTGTCCCGCCGCGCCGATGTGTTTCTGATCGCCCCGGCCAGTACCAATCTGCTCTACAAGCTGGCGCATGGCGTCAGCGACGACCTCATTTCCACCCTGGCGGCCGCCCGTACCTGTCCGCTGATCGTAGCCCCGGCCATGAACCGCCAGATGTGGCAGAACCCGCCCACCCAGCGCAATGTCGCCCAACTGCGGGCCGACGGCGTAGCGGTTTGGGGGCCGGCCTCCGGCGAACAGGCCTGTGGTGAAGTGGGCGAAGGCCGCATGCTGGAGCCGGAAGACCTCGCCGAAATGCTGGAAGGTTTCTTCGCGGCCAAAAACCTGGCCGGCAAAAAAGTGGTGCTGACCGCCGGCCCCACTTATGAAGCCATCGATACCGTACGCGGCATCACCAATATCAGCTCCGGCAAGATGGGCTATGCCCTGGCGCGTGCCTGTCGTGATGCCGGTGCCGAAGTCACGCTGATTTCCGGCCCGACCGGCATGCCAGCCCCCATCGGCATGACGCGCATCAATGTTGACAGCGCACGCCAGATGCACGATAGCGTGATGCTGGAAGTGGGCCGGGCCGATATCTTCATCGCGGTGGCCGCCGTGGCGGACTACCGGGTGAAAAACCGCTCCGCACACAAGATCAAGAAAGAAGCCGGCCTGCCGGTGATCGAACTGGAAGAAAACCCGGACATCCTGGCCAGCGTCGCCAGCCTGCCGGCAGCGCCCTTCTGTGTCGGTTTTGCCGCCGAAAGCCAGAATCTGCTGGAGTTTGCCGAGCGCAAACGCAAGAAAAAACGGCTGCCGCTGCTGGTGGCCAATCTGGCGCAACACGCCATGGGTGCGGATAGCAACCAGGTGGTACTGCTGGACGATGCCGGTGAGCACGCGCTACCGGAAATGCCCAAGCCCGCCGTGGCCAAGGCCATCGTTGAGCACCTGGCCGCCATGCTCAACCGCTGAGTCGCAACCTCCAGACGACATGCCTAGACAAGGCAGGCCAGCGCGCCTGCCTGCCCACTCCTTATTGCAGGAAAACCATCATGAAACCTGTTGTAGACGTCAAAGTGCTGGACCCGCGCCTGCACGACAACCTCCCCGACTACGCCACGCCCGGCTCTGCCGGCCTGGACCTGCGCGCCGCCATCGACAAGGACCTGCTGATTGCCCCGGGTGAAACCCAGCTGGTCCCCACCGGCATGGCCATCCACATTGCCGACCCCAAACTGGCCGCCATGATCCTGCCGCGCTCCGGCCTGGGTCACAAGCACGGCATCGTGCTGGGCAATCTGGTGGGGCTGATCGATTCCGACTACCAGGGACAGCTGTTTGTTTCGGTGTGGAACCGTGGCCATACCGCCTTCCGGCTGGCACCGCTGGAACGCATCGCCCAGATGATCATCGTGCCGGTGGTACAGGTGCAGTTCAATCTGGTCGATGATTTCAGCCAGTCGGAACGGGGCGAAGGCGGCTTCGGCAGCACCGGCCGCAGTTGAAGCAAACCGGGACGGCCAGGCTGAAAGCCTGGTCCGTCCCGACGTGGAAAAACCCATCCGTGCTGCATATACTGCATTCATCACCTTGTCATGAATGCAGCATCCGCGCTGGACATCACCACCATGGAAATAAGCAGGACCACCCCGGATACCATGCCCCCAGACTATCCTCTCCCGGAAATACTGGACAGCCTGGTCGAGCTGACTGCCCAGCGCGAACGCAAGACACTGGAAATCAGTCTGCTGACCACGCTGCGCGAATTGATGCCCAACTGCACCGTGGCGCTATACAACTGCCGCTGGATCGATGGCCATCCCTGGTGGCGCATCCAGCTTGATCATCCCGACCAAGAACCACTCCCGAACCAGCCCTGGACATTACCCAACAGAAAAATACTGCGCATTCTGCAGCAGCAGGATGAGCGCCAGCCGGTTTACCAAACCGAAACCGGCCTGTGCGTACCGCTCTATCAGATCAACCAGGTGGTGGCGGTGCTGATGGTGACGCCGAACCACGATACCGACATCGACCACACCCTGCTGCTGGCACTGGCACGCATTCACGAAAACTTCCTCAACCTGCTGCACGCCTCGGATAGTGACACCCTGACCGGGCTTAACAACCGCCGCAAGTTCGACTCCCAGCTCTATACCCTGGTCGCCAGCCAGCATGCCGAACTACCCCGGCTACCCTTTCTCGCCCTGCTGGATATCGATCATTTCAAACGGGTCAACGATAACTACGGCCATATCATCGGCGACGAGGTACTGCTGATGCTGGCTCAGCGCATGCAGCAGTTTTTTGGTGAAGAAGACGGCCTGTACCGCTATGGTGGCGAGGAGTTCGCCATCCTGTTCCGTGCGGTCAGCGCAGAAAAGGCCCAGGCCATCCTGGAGGGCTTTTGTGAACGCATCTCCAATCAGCCCTTCCCGCAGGTAGGTCAGGTCACGGTCAGCATAGGCTTTACCCGGCTCGACCAGAGTTTTGTGCCCTCCCAGGTCATCGACCGGGCCGACAAGGCGCTGTACCACTCGAAAACCAATGGCCGCAATCAGGTCAACCAGTTTGAAGCCCTGCAACAGCAAGGCTTCGTCAACGAGGTAGCAGTCGCCAGCGGCGATATCGACCTGTTCTAGCCGCTACCACCACGCTTAGCGCAGCGAGAAAGCCTCGTGGTGAAAACGCGGCGGCTGCGAGCGACTGGCCAACTGGCGCTGCAGGCTCTGCCCCAATCCCTCCGGCCCGCAAAACCACACATCCGCAGCAGTCGACGGCAAGGCCTGTGCAGTCAGCCGCTGGCCATGATCACTCTCCAGCAGATGCAGCCTTACCCCCAGACGCTCACACGCATGGCGTAACTCATCCAGCCTGACCGCCTCACCGGCATGGCGCACGCAATAAAAGAAATCCACCGGCGCACGCAGTGGCTGCCACTGCGCCTGCAGCCAGGCAAGAAAGGGCGTCACGCCCACCCCACCAGCCACCCATACTTGTGAGCCTTGCGGAGCCAGCCCTTCCTGCCCACCGGTAAAACCGCCATACGGCCCCTCGACGACCACCTCGCCTCCCGGCTGCAGGCGGCCGGGCAAGCTGCGGGTGTAATCGCCCAGTGCCTTGATGACAAAACGTAACTCACCCTGCCCCTGCCAGGCTGATGCAATGGTAAAGGGATGTGCGCCTTCCGCTGCATCAAGTCGCAGCAAGGCAAACTGGCCAGCCAGGTGACCGGGCCAGCGCGGCACGTCACAACGCAACTCCAGCATATTGCCCGGCAAGGCCTCAACGGCAGTAATGGTGCCAACATGCCGCTGCAGGCTGCCCACCTTGCGCCGCAGGGAAACCATCGCGGCATAGCTACCCGCCAGCAGCAGCAGCGCCAGCAGCCAGCCCAGTGGCGTCCACCAGAAAGCAGACGGAGTCAGAATGACGCTATGAAAGGCCCCCATCAGGTAAACCGGGGCAAACAGCTTGTGCAGCTTGCGCCAGAAGCCATATGGCACCATGCGCAGCAAGGCGATGATGACCAGGCCCAGCACAGCCCAGGCCGCCCACTCGCCCACCTGCTTTGCCAGGCTCGTCCAGGAAAACAGATGCGGGCCGCCATGGCGTACCTTGGGGGCAATCAGCCCCAGCTGGATCAGCCAGCGCGGCGACAGGTCCAGCAGCCAGTGTGCCGACAGCATCAGCCCGGCGGCAATGCCCAGGCGGCGATGCAATCCGTAGAGCTTGTCCAGCCCGCCCCACAGTTTTTCCAGCCACAGCGGGCGCATGCCCAGCAGCATGCCCAGCGACATCAGCATGATCAGCTCGACACCACTGAGCAGCATCAGCTCGTGCCGCCAGGCGAAGTAATTGTCCGGCCAGGCAATATACAAGCCGTGACAAAACAGAAAGGCCAGCGCCATCAGCAGCATGGCAGAGGCAACAGGATGGGTTTTCCAACTGAATGTTTTCATGCCCGGTATCCTTCTTTTTATTGATACCCGACATTGAAACGCCCGCAGATGAACCGCTGCTTAAGCCAGCAGGGCTAAATGTGTTTTTGTAATAAGCCGGCGGCAACATTAACAATGATTAGCAATTTGCGGTAAACGCAGCCGGAATCACGAGCCACTATTGACATCCGCCCCTGCAGCCCCATTTAATGCCCTACTTCACTACGCCGTACATTTTGCAGCGTCTCACTTACCCTCCACACAGGAAAATCACATGGCCATTATCGTAAACGGCGTCGAAATCACCGAAGCCATGGTGCAGGCTGAACAGGAAAACCACGCAGACGCGCCCAATCCGCGCGATGCCACCGTACAAGAACTGATCCTGCGCGAACTGCTGCTGCAAAAAGCCAAGGCCGAAGGCCTGGATGGTGCCAATCCGAACGCTGCCATCGGTGCGCTGCTGGAAAAAGAAATCCAGGTTGAGCCGGTGGACGAAGCCACCTGCCGCGCCTTCTACGACGAGTTCCCGGAACGCTTTGCCAGCGGCGAATCCGCCGTGGCCAGCCACATCCTGTTCCCGCTGGGCGCTGGCGACGAGCTGGGCAATATGCTGGCCAAATCCAAGGCCGAAGGCGTGCTGGCCGAAGTGCAAGCCAACCCGGCCCGCTTTGCCGACCTGGCCCGCGAGCACTCCACCTGCCCGTCCGGCCAGCAAGGCGGCAGCCTCGGCCAGTTTGGCCGTGGCCAGATGGTGCCGGAATTCGAACAAGCCGTATTCAGCACCGAAGCCGGCCAGATCACCCCCAGCCTGGTGCAAACCCAGTTTGGCTTCCACATCATCCAGGTCAACGAACGGACCCAGGGCGGCCAGATCGGCTTTGACGACATCAAGGAACGCCTGCAGCAGTACCTGACCCAGATGGCCGGCAACAAGGCCATGCACGAGTATCTGGCCGGGCTGGTACAAGCCGCCAAGATCGAAGGCTATAGCATGCCGGCACTGTAAGCTGTTAGCGCATAGCTGCGGCCATGAGAAACCGGGTTTACCCGGTTTTTTTACATTCCGACATTAAACAAATAACATTAACTGTTTTCAAACATTGCCACTAAACCAGCAGCCTGCTAGGCTGATGCCGTCGGGTCACACTGGCCCAAACACACAGGGAGAACAACAATGCATCTCATCTGGTTTCTACTGGTCGGCATCGTCGCCGGCTGGCTGGGCAGCTTGCTGGTAAAAGGCGAAGGGCTTGGCCTGCTCGGTGACATGGTGGTCGGCATCATTGGTGCCTATCTGGGAGGATTTTTGTTCCGCAGCCTGGGGATCGGTGCTGGCGACGGCATGGTAGGCAGCATCATCGTGGCGACTATCGGTGCGGTGGTGCTGCTGCTGATGGTAAGGCTGGTCAAGCGCAGCTAGCTTCCCGCTACGTATCAAATGGAAATGGCCCTCTCGGGCCATTTTCGTTTTGTACATGAAGCAAGGCGAGAGCCTGTCCAGTCGCAATCCGGCAAGCGCCGGGATTCAGCGCGAATACACCAGCCCGCCGTCCTCGCTCTGCAATGTGCCCACCACCGGCAGCAGCGTCATGCGCTGGAATGGCTGCGGTGCAATCTGGCTGATGTCATCGATGGCGAATGCCGCCAGCCTGGCCTCGGCCCGGGCGGGCGGAATGACAAACCACTGCCATTCACCGTTATCCCCCTGTCGCCGCAAACCCGCACGCGCCCAGGCTTCACTCGCCGGCACCTGGACGATGGCATCGCCATTACGATCGCTCACGGCCTGCCACTGCTTGCCGCTGGCGCTTTCAAACATCACAGCCATCCCCGCCGCCGGGCCAACCCGTGGCATGCCGACAATCGCCACCCAGCTGCCAGCCTCTGCCGGCTTGCGGATATTCAGCTCGTCCTCCTCAAACAGCCGGAAGCGCGGCGAGCCCTGCGGAGACGCCGCCTGCAACAGCACTTTGCCCCCCTCCACCCGCCACTTGCCCTGGGCAAACTGATCGACCGCGCCATAAGTCAGCGACCATTCAAAGCTGGCATCCGGCCGCAACAGCAACTCGCCGCCCACCTCTCGCATATTTTTCAGCCAGTAATGGCCAGCCAGCGTGGCCTCATCCAGCTCTGCCGCCCCCGCAGTGGACAAGCAAGCCCAGGCCAGCACCACGCTGGCCAGCAGGCGGGATAGCAAGTGTTTCATCGATCACTCCCGGCAAATTGAACAAAAGCAGACAATAAGCTGCCCGACCAGAAATGACAATGCAATAGTGCAAGCAATAAACCCTGAGTCAGAACTCAGCCCCGCTGCGGCACCAGCAGCCCGCGCCCAACTGCCGGACGGGCAACAAAAGCCGCCAGCACACGCTGCACTTCGGCAAAATCGTCATAGCCCACCAGATCACCCGCGCCATAGAAGCCAACCAGATTACGTACCCAGGGCAGGATGGCGATGTCGGCAATGGTGTAATCATCACCCATCACCCAATTGCGTCCCTGCAAGCGCGCATCCAGCACGCCCAGCAAGCGGCGCGACTCAGCCACGTAACGGTCGCGCGGACGCTTGTCCTCATAGTCCTTGCCGGCAAATTTGTGGAAAAAGCCCAGCTGGCCAAACATCGGGCCAATCCCGCCCATCTGGAACATCAGCCACTGGATGGTTTCATAACACCCTGCCGGATCAGCCGGCAGGAACTGCCCGGTCTTCTCGGCCAGATACAGCAGGATGGCACCGGACTCGAACAAGGCCAGCGGCTGACCACCCGGACCATTCGGGTCAAGGATGGCTGGAATCTTGTTATTGGGATTGAGTGACAGGAATTCCGGGCTGAACTGGTCCTGACTGTCGAAGCTGACCAGATGCGCCTCGTAAGGCAGGCCGCACTCCTCCAGCATGATGGATACTTTCACGCCATTGGGGGTGGGCAGCGAATACAGTTGCAGCCGCTCCGGGTGGCGGGCTGGCCATTTGCGGGTAATCGGATAGGCGGAAAGGTCGGTCATGGCGAGGCCTTTGCTAATGGGCTGCCGGGCTACTGCGCCGGCAGTGGTCGGGATGTGATCTGGAGAGTGATAGTAGCGGGAATGCTGCCGGCGTGGGGGGCGGCTTGCTGAACGCTGTGTTCGGGAATGTGTGGGGGGTGGGTCTGTGGTGATTAGTGGGTTGGAATCCGCTGCGCGGAAAATGGTTTGCCTGCCGCTTCCGCGCGGCGGACGGGAAAGGGATCTTTGCTTGACCAACGATTCCCACACTTGAATAGCTGGCCGCATTGAATGGCCTGCGGCGGCCCGCCGGGACCCGACCGGGGCGAGACCCGCGAAGTAGCTTTTGCTGTTGCTTTAAACTGGTGAACACCAAGTGGGAATCCGCTACGCGGATGATGTTTTTCACGCCGCTGCCGCGCGGCAAACGGGAAGGAGGGATTGTGTGGCCAATCCCTCCTTCACCTCCCAGGCCACCCCGGGCAAGCATGGCCTGCGGCTCCCCTCCGGGTCCCGTCACTGCTGCGGCACGGCTGGAACTCGCGATTGGCTAACGTCCAATCGCTCAAACAGCCAGCCGCTTAAACCCGCAGCAGCGCCACCCCTCGGCATGCTTGACGGGGGATGGGGTGGCGTCGGTGCGGTGGGGAGTTTGTGGTGGATAGCTGCAATGACGCCCGACTGTGCTGCACCCAGCCCAGTCCTCTCCCAGCAGACGCTATAGAAGCAGCCCCATTTATTCCGTAGGCCAAAACAAAACCAACTAGACCGGGCCCCGTCAGCGCAAGCCGACACGGACGTGCCGCTCAGGATGTTAAGCGGTCGGCTGTCCGCAGCGACACGGTTAGCGCGCCGCAAGTTCCGGCCGCGCCCTGGGCAGCATGGCAGGGGCGGGAATTCGACGCGCTGCGGGTTGCCTTTTCTTTGGCTTCTGTCTTTTGGCAAAAAAAGAAAGAAGCTCGACGGCGGGGCGAGACCCGCGAAGTTAAACCATGTAGCGTGCAAGAGATGTAACATTACACTTTGACAATGACATTGGGAAGTTTAGAAACATATTATGATGAATAGTCATAATCCAATGATCTTGGATGCATTACTTTTTCAATGCCAATTTCAGTCACTCCCCTTTTTATTACTTTATATACTAATGTAAAACTAGGTATCTCCAATAGTGTTAGCCCCATAATTCGTTTTCTTCTCATCCGGATGGCGAAACGATTTTTGGGTATGCCGCGCGGGAAACACGAGTACGTTACCAATGTCTTTGATGCTACGAGCTTTGCCCTACACTCAATTACCCTATAAACTGTTGAAACAAGCCAGCCATCAAGCTCCTTTAATTGTTTCTCATCATCAATCAGCGGGTAAAAACTCATAATGCCCTTGAAATATATTCTCCCACTTCCTCCATTTAAAAAATCAATTAAATCTTGAGTACTGAGCCCACCGTACATGTATCGTCTAATTTGCGCCAACGCAATTAGCAATGCCTTATCCCCATGAGGTTTTGGTAATAATCTAGCATTTACTGGTGTTTGCTTTAGTGGTTGAATTAAATTCTTGTAAAGAAGGTATGATATCTGTTTTTTAATTTTATTGACCGAGTTGGGTTTTATCGACACTTTGTCGACCGCAATTGAATAGCCAAGAAAATTAAATGCGCTTTTTGAGTGAATTTCGGCCGGCATATCTCCCTTAATAAGCAGACTTATGCCATCGGACTTCTTAGTATTGACCTTTACTCCGGCCTCATTCGAAAAATCAGAAATTAATTCAAACGATCTGCAAATGCTTGAATAACTATCGCTCCAGACAATAGTATCGTCAGCGTATCTGGCAAATTTCAAACCAGCCTTTTCAAAACTTCTATCCAATTTCCAGCAAACCATATTTGCTAAAAATAGCGAGATGGAAGTGCCTTGCGGTATTCCACGCTCTCGCGTTTCCAAAAATGCATTGATTACATACTTATCCTCTTCACCAATAAGAAATCCATTTTTATCGTACTGATCATGCAAGTATTGATGAGAAATTGACCCGAAAAAATCAGAAAAATCAAACTCTGAAATAAATGCTCTTGAATTTTCTTTTAGCGATACCGATACGTCTTGAATTGCAAAATGTACATTTCTATCATTTCTGTAGGCGTATGAGAACGAACTAAATCGATGCTTATTTTTTTGAAGCAATCTATTGTAAAATAATTTCGACACAACAGAATCTGGAATGGTGTAAATAGATACTTCTCGGCAACCACCGTCAGATTTTTGAATCTTCCTTACAAAGGGAGGATGGGGCTTGTATATCCTAGTTTCAATCGCTTTTGCTATGGATTTTGCTATGCTTTTTGATTTTCTTTTTACATAAAATGGATTAAATTTACTATCAATATTCCAATAATCAGGTTTGTGAATGATTTTATCAGAATTTATGATAAGTCGTTCTTCATTCCTTTTGTGCTCAAGATGCAAGTAGTTGTGATATTGATGATAGCGTCTAATTAATTTCTTACATTCTTCTTGTATTAATAGTTCTAGCCTATACTCCAATTTGAACATATTGCTCTCCAGTTTTTTAAACAAAAAGCCCAAGCGATTAGCTTGGGCTTTCCACGGGTCCAACCTGTCAAAAATAAGTTACCACTTGGTTAAGTTGGTTTTGATGCCAAAGTCCCATCTGGCACATGACTACACTCAAAAGTGGAGACACATCCCATCAAAAAGGGGACCCGTTCTTTCCATAAGAAAGTTGAGAAAATTTAGCAAGTAATTTAATAAAAATCAACTTCTAATCAAGCCAGCTTCGCCAACTGCCCCTTCACCTTCTCCATCTTGTCATTCAGCTCCGCCAGTTGCGCCTTGTCGCGCTCCACCAGATGCGCCGGGGCCTTGTCTACATAGCCCGGTTTTTCCAGCTTGGCGGTCAGCTTGGCCAGCTCGGCTTCCAGCTTGCCCAGCTCCTTGGTCAGGCGAGCGGTTTCGGCGGCCTTGTCCACTTCCACCTTCAACATCAGGCGGGCGTTGCCGGACATGGCAACCGGGGCGTCGTCTGCCGGCAGGGTGGCAACGATGCTGCCCTCGGTCAGGCGGGCCAGCAGCTTCAGGTAGGGAATGAAGTCCGCTACCGAGGCATCGCTGGTTTCAATGAACAGCGGGGCCTTGACGGCCGGGCCGATGCCCATTTCGCCACGCAGGTTGCGCACGGCGTTGACCATGTCCTTGAAGGCATCCATGCGGGCGTTGGCCTCGGCATTGATCTTCTCCGGCACCGCCACCGGCCATTGCGCCAGCATGATGGAGTCGGTGTGCTTGGCGTTGGCCAGCGGGGCAACGGTTTGCCACAGCTCTTCGGTGATGAAGGGCATCAGCGGGTGGGTCAGGCGCAGGGCCACTTCCAGCACGCGCACGATGGTGCGACGGGTGGCGCGTTGCTGGGCTTCGTTGCCGTTTTGCAGCTGTACCTTGGCCAGTTCCACATACCAGTCGCAGTACTCGTTCCAGATGAATTCGTAAATGATCTGGGCGGCCAGGTCGAAGCGGTAGGTTTCCAGCGCATTGGTGACGTCGGCTTCGGCCTGCTGCAGACGGCCGATGATCCACTGGTCGACAAAGCTGAATTCCAGCGGCAGGCTTTCGTCCTGGCCGCAGTCCTTGCCTTCCACGTTCATCATCACGAAGCGGGTGGCGTTCCACAGTTTGTTGCAGAAGTTGCGGTAGCCTTCGGCGCGCTTGAAGTCGAAGTTGACGCTGCGGCCCAGGGTGGCGTAGCTGGCCATGGTGAAACGCAGGGCGTCGGTGCCGTAGGCCGGGATGCCTTCCGGGAACAGCTTTTCGGTAGCCTTGGCAATCTGCGGGGCTTTTTCCGGGCGGCGCAGGCCGGTGGTGCGTTTTTCTACCAGCGGTTCCAGCGCGATGCCGTCGATCAGGTCCACCGGGTCAATCACATTGCCCTCGGACTTGGACATCTTCTTGCCTTCGTGGTCGCGCACCATGCCGTGGATGTAGACGTCACGGAACGGTACCTTGCCGGTGAAGTGCTTGGTCATCATGATCATCCGGGCAACCCAGAAGAAGATGATTTCGTAACCGGTCACCAGCACATTGGAGGTGACAAAGGCGTTCAGTTCCGGGGTTTCTTCCGGCCAGCCCAGGGTGGAGAACGGCACCAGGGCGGAGGAGAACCAGGTGTCCAGCACGTCCTGTTCGCGGCGCAGGGTCTTGCCCGGGGCTTGTGCCTGGGCTTCGGCTTCGCTGCGGGCGACGATGATGTTGCCGTCTTCGTCGTACCAGGCCGGGATCTGGTGGCCCCACCACAGCTGGCGGCTGATGCACCAGTCCTGGATGTTGTTCATCCACTGGTTGTAGGTGTTGACCCAGTTTTCCGGGATGAAGCGTACTTCGCCGGACTGTACCGCGTCGATGGCCTTGGCGGCGATGGACTGGCCGGTGGGGTCGGGCTGGCCGTCTTTATCTACGGCGACCTTGTCCATGGCGACAAACCACTGGTCGGTCAGTAAGGGTTCGATGACGGAGCCGGTACGGTCGCCACGCGGCACCATCAGCTTGTGCGGCTTGGTTTCCAGCAGCAGGCCCTGCGCTTCCAGATCGGCCAGCATGGCTTTACGGGCGGCGCTGGTGCTGAGGCCGGCATAGGCGGCCGGCAGGTCGATAGTGCCTTGTACCGAGCCGTCAAAGCCGAACACCTGGGCGCGGGCCAGCATGGTGGCTTCCAGGCTCATCACGTTGATCAGCTGGGTGCCGTGACGCTTGCCCACCTGATAGTCGTTGAAGTCGTGCGCCGGGGTGATCTTGACGAAGCCGGTGCCAAAGGCGGCATCCACGTAGTCGTCGGCAATCACCGGGATGGTGCGGCCGGTCAGCGGCAGTTGCAGCTGTTGGCCCAGCAGGTGCTGGTAGCGTTCGTCAGTGGGGTTGATGGCCACGGCCACGTCGCCCAGCAGGGTTTCCGGGCGGGTGGTGGCAACGGTGACAAACTCGTTACTCCCAACTACCGGATACTTGATGTGCCACATGTGGCCGTCTTCTTCCTCGGAAACCACTTCGAGGTCGGAGATGGCGGTGCCCAGTTTCGGGTCCCAGTTGGACAGGCGCTTGCCACGGTAGATCAGGCCTTGCTCAAACAGGCGGACGAAGACTTCGGTTACCACTTCGGCGCGGGTGTCGTCCATGGTGAAGTATTCACGGCTCCAGTCCACCGAACAGCCGACACGGCGCATCTGGCTGGTGATGGTGCCACCGGATTTTTCCTTCCATTCCCACACCTTGGCGGTAAACGCTTCGCGGCCCATGTCATGGCGGTTGATGCCCTGCTCGGCCAGCTGGCGCTCCACCACGATCTGGGTGGCGATGCCGGCGTGGTCCGTGCCGGGAATCCACACCGTGTTGTCGCCCTTCATGCGGTAGTAGCGGGTCAGGCCATCCATGATGGTCTGGTTGAAGGCGTGGCCCATGTGCAGGGTGCCGGTGACATTGGGCGGCGGCAGCTGGATGGCGAAGGACGGCTTGGTGGTGTCCATGCTCGGCTTGAAGTAGCCGGCCTGTTCCCATTGTTGGTACCAGCGACGTTCGATATCGCCCGGTTCAAAGCTCTTGGCAAGTTCCATGGTGGTGAATGGTGTGTCTTATGCTGAAAAAATGGGTCGATTATACCCTTTTTTACGGTGTTCTCCGAGCCGGCAGCCCGTCGTCGCAGTGGCATTTGTCATACAAGGTTTACTGACAGATAGGCCGGTTTCGACAATAATGGGCACACTTCTCTTGACCGACAGCAAAATATCCATGAGCACGGCCGCCCCGCGCATTCTCGTGATCGAAGACAGCCTGATGCTGATCCGCCCGCTCTGCCGGATGGTCAACAAGCAAGGCTTTGTCGCGGTTCCCGTCACCAGCATGGCCGAAGTACAGCAGGCGCTGGCCGACGACCCACGCTTCATGGCTGCCGTGGCTGATTACTGCCTGCCGGACGCCCCCAGTGGCGAGGTACTGCCGCTTTTGCTGGAAAACCGCATTCCCACCGTGGTGCTGACCGCACATAACGATATGCAGACGCGCGAACGCGTGCTGTCCATGCCGGTGGTGGACTACATCCCCAAGGAAAGCCCGTCCGCCTTTGAGTACGTAATGAAGATGCTGCGCCGCATCCGCATCAATCCCGGCATCAAGGTGCTGGTGGTGGACGACTCCCAGGCGGTGCGCCAGTTCTTGCGCATGCAGCTGGAACGCCATCTGTATCAGGTACTGGAAGCTGCCGACGCCGAAGAGGCGCTGGGCATCCTGCGGCGCGAAACCGGCATCAAGCTGGTGCTGACCGATCACGACATGCCGGGCATGGACGGGGTACGCATGACCAGCACCGTGCGCCGCTTCCTCGACCACACCCGCCTGGCCATCATCGGCATTTCCGGCAGCCAGGACCCCACCATGACCGCGCGCTTCATCAAGGCCGGGGCGGATGACTATCTGCAAAAGCCCTTCAATTACGAAGAATTTTTCTGCCGCGTCACCCGCAACGTGGAATTTGTGGAAAACCTGCAGGCACTGCAGGAGTCCGCCAACAAGGACCCGCTATCCGGCCTGTCCAACCGCCGCCACTTCTTTGCGCAGGTTGCCGGCTTGCGCCACAACTACAGCGTGGCCGTACTGGACATCGACCTGTTCAAGCGCATCAACGACGGCTATGGCCACGACATCGGCGACCAGGTGATCTGCCAGACCGCGCGCCTGCTGGAGTCATTTTTCCCGGACGACATCATCGCCCGCTTTGGCGGCGAGGAGTTTGTCATCCTGGCGCAGCCGATGGACGCTCCCGGCATGCTGCGTCAGCTGGACAAACTGCGCCGGGCGCTGGCGAACCTCATCATCAGCACACCGCTGGGCGACTTGCGCTTTACCGTGAGCATCGGCATGGCCGCTGCGGTAGAAGCCGACATCAGCCCCCTGCTGAAACAGGCCGACAACTATCTGTATCAAGCCAAGCACAACGGCCGCAATCAGGTATGCGGCGGCATGACCGACCAGCCCAGCGACGAAGCGTCTGTCGCATCGGCATGAAAAAAGGGGGAAGCCCCCCTTTTTTTGTAAGTATCAGCATGGCGGACTCACCCGCCACGCCGCACATCGTTCAATGACTGGCCGATTTGGAAAACAGGTTCAACACCAGCACGCCGGACATGATCATGCCAATGCCTATCATGGCTGGCACATCCAGCTTTTGCCCGTAGAGCTGCCAGGCCACCAGCGACACCAGCACGATGCCCACGCCAGACCAAATGGCATACACCACCCCCACCGGCACATGGCGCAAAGTCAGCGACAGCATGTAAAAGGAAATCATGTAGCCGATGGCCGTCACCAGCGACGGCCCCAGCCGGGTAAAGCCCTCGGTCAGCTTCATCGACGAGGTGGCCACCACCTCGGACAGAATGGCTACCGACAGGAAAATCCAGGCATTATTCATATTCACTCTCCTGCAGCGCCCTCGGCGCGAAGCCGGGCAGTATGCCTGCGCTGTATGACACGCAGGCGAATCCGGTCGTAAGCCAGATTGAACACATAGGTATAAGGCAGGAAGAAGGCAAAAAAGCCCAGATCGAGCAAAAATGCCTGCCAAAACGATACCGCCAGCCACCACGCCGCCAACGGCACCAGCATCACCACCAGCCCTCCTTCAAACAGCAAGGCATGCGCGCTGCGGACCCACACCGTGCGTGTCAGCCCCCAGCGCCTTTCCGCTCGCTCGAACAGCGCGTTGAACAGCATGTTCCACAACATGGCCACACTGGACATCATCAGCGCCAGCAAGCCCATATGCCCCAGCCCGGTGTCCATCACCAGCGAAGCCAGCGGCACCAGCAGGATCATGGCGCACAGCTCGTACAGCACGGCATGAAAAATCCGTTCGCTGATAGGCTTGTCGTGTTGCGTCTGCATGGTGTTTCCTCCGGCTAATGCTGCTGACTGGTTCTGATCGGGTGACATTGTGATTGGTTTGACGGATAGTTAAAAAATAAAACCCATCGGAAAGTCCGATATGTCACTGTCGCTAGACGCCATCGCCGCCTTCAGCACCGCCGCCGAGCTGGGCTCCTTTTCCGCTGCCGCCCGTCGGCTGGGCAAGAGCCAGTCCACCATCAGCGAAGCCATTGCCAATCTGGAAATCGACCTGGGCGTCAGCCTGTTCGAGCGCAGCGGCCGCCAGCCCGTGCTCACCCCTGCCGGCCAGCAATTGCTCAGCCATGCCCGCCAACTGCTGGATGCCAGCGACACGCTGGGCCGGGTGGCCGGCCTGTTGGGTGGCGGGCTGGAGCCACGGCTGACCATCGTGCTATCCGACACCTTCCAGTCGCAGGCGCTGGAACAGATGCTGCGCCGTTTCGAGCAGCAGTTTCCCGCGCTGGAACTGGAAACGCTGGTGGCAGAAAAAGAAGACGTGATCGATCTGGTGGAAAGCGGCCGTGCCCAGCTGGGTTTTGTCTCGGGCCTGGCGCGCTATCCGGCCGACATCGGCCATTACCCCATGGCGGATGCCAGCCAGAGCAATCTGTATGTCGCCAGTGGCCACCCGCTGGCGACACTGCCGGAAGTCAGCCGCGAACAGCTGGCCGCCGAGCGCGAGTTGCGGCTGAACACCTATTACGGCCCGCCCAGTGCCACCCTGAGCGCACGCTGCTGGTCCGCCCCCAGCTATCTGCTGCTACTGGAAATGACACGGCTGGGTTTTGGCTGGGCCGAACTGCCCTGCTGGCTGGCGGTCAACTTTGGCGGCGATGAACTGCAGGCACTGAATGTGGCCGGCTGGCCCAAGTCAGTCAGGGTGGATCTGGTGTGGTCGCAAGCCCGCCAGCCCGGGCGGGCAGCGGCATGGGTGCTGGCGCAGCTGATGGGGACGGGGGGATAGCAGGCCGGCTTCATCCCAGCCGGAATCAACTAACAAGTCGCCAAGGCGTATGCAATCAGCTTTGCGTTGCCAGCGCCCAGCCTACTTCCCAGTAGGACGCCTCGCCACGTGACAACAACGGCCCGCCCCACACCATCCCCCACAACCACAAATGAATATCCAATATTATTTGGACGAACTGCAATTTCCTGGTGTAGCCATATCCAGATCCGCAATATCAGCTTTTCCCTTTTCTTCAGAAACTTGCTCCAAGCCAGCACCACCCACAAACATACCTAGCTTGATATATTGACGAATAAAATAATTCTTACCTGCATCAAACATTACATCAATTGAATTTGCCGAAAACTCTGATTCGGTATCAATTTTATGAACCTTACCGCCAGAAACTTCAGTATGAAAAAAAACGTCCGGGGCGCTCTCACCCACACACTTGCCGTCAATAAACAAGTCTTTCCTAAGTGCCTTACCGACAAAGCTATTACGATAGATATAAACACCAGCATTACCAGCACTGGGGGGATTGAACTCCTTGGCTTTGGCTGAAGCTTCCTTAGGTGCCATGTTTACTGATGCACAGCCGGTAAACAGTAGGGATATAGTCATAGCAATAGCAAGCGAGGCTTTCATCGATCAGTCCATATTTTTAATCATAGAGCTCGACACTCTACAGTAAAAAAACAATGGCATAAAGCATAATTCACCTAGGAAAATACACATAAATCACAACAAATTCTTACAACTATTTTTTTGAAAAGTTACTTAAATGCAATGAAAAACCCATGCAGTGCATAACCAATCAGAACAAAAATAATTAAGAACAGTAGGCACCGACCCATTTAGTGCAATACGGGCGAAGCAAAAGAAAGAAGCTCAACAGCAGGGCGAGACCCGCGAAGTTAAACGCAGCGATGCACCATCGTTTGTCGCACAGCAAGGATCAAACCGTTTAAACATCGGGTATCCGCTATGCCGACACCTACTACACCGCCTTGCGTAGCGCCCAGTCAAAAGCCCGCGTCGACAACACCCGGCGCAAAAACCAGAACACCTTGGTCGGCGTGGTCACGCGGTAACGCGCGGCAGGGCGCGGCACGGTAATGGCACGCCACACCTCTTCGGCTACCGCCGTGGCCGGCAGAGTGAACGGCGCGGCGTGGCCTTCTTTTTTCAGCCGCACCAGCTGGCCTTCGTACTCCTCGCGGTGCACGCTGCCCGCCACATCGACATTTTTCAGGAAACGTTGCAGGGCATTGGGGCGGAAGCGGCTTTCAATCGGCCCCGGCTCCACCAGTGACACAAAGATGCCGCTGCCGTGCAGCTCCTGGCGCAGGGTGTCGCACAGGCCTTCCATGGCGAACTTGCTGGCGTTGTAAGCACCGCGCCAGCGCATGGCGGCAAAGCCCAGAATGGAGCTGTTATAGATGATGCGGCCATGACCCTGGGCACGCATGACCGGCAGCACGGCATTGGTCAGCTCCCACGGCCCGAACAGATTGGTCTCGAACTGTTCGCGCATGGCCTGGCGGCTGATGTCTTCCACCGCACCCGGCTGGCCAAAGCCGGCATTGTTGAACAGGGCATCCAGCCGGCCACCGGTCTGGCCCAGCAGCTGCTGCAACGCGGCATGAATGGAGGCGCTGTCGGTCACATCCAGTTGCAGGCTTTCCAGCCCTTCCGCCTGTAGCCGGGCCACATCGTCGGCACTGCGGCAGCTGGCAAACACGCGCCAGCCACGCTGCTGCAACAGCTTTGCCGTGTGGTAACCAATACCGCTGGAGCAGCCGGTAATCAGAATGCAGGGGGAGTGGGACACGGGACAACCTCGTCGAAATCACGGAAACAGGCGGAACCCTACACCATCCACCCGGCATTGCTAAAGCGCTTTCACCGCCGCGCCCGTTGCCGACAAAGTTATCGTATCGCCGGAGAAATGGAATAAAATGGCCGACTACCGATTTTGCAACAAGGAAAACGCCATGGCGAAATCCGCCAAAGCCCCGGCCAGCTTTGAAACCGCGCTGGCCCAGCTGGAGGACATCATCCAGGCGATGGAAGGCGGCGACCTGCCGCTGGAGTCTGCGCTCACCTCGTACAAGCAAGGCATCGAGCTGATCAAGTTCTGCCAGGGCAAATTGTCCGACGCCGAGCAGCAACTGAAAATTCTGGAAAACGACGAACTCAAACCGCTGGACCTCAGCAATGGCCAATGAATCCTTCATCGGCTGGATGACGCAGATCCAGCAAACCATGGAAACCGCGCTGGAGCGTTTTCTGCCCTCCGCCGACAGCCTGCCGCAACGCCTGCATGAAGCCATGCGCTATGTCACGCTGCAGGGCGGCAAGCGGGTGCGCCCGCTGCTGGTATTTGCCGCTGGCGAACTGAGTGGTGCCAGTACCGAGAACCTGGCCCGCGCCGCTGCGGCGGTAGAAATGATCCACGCCTATTCGCTGGTGCACGACGACCTGCCCTGCATGGACGACGATGTGCTGCGCCGTGGCAAGCCCACCTGTCATGTGGCATTTGACGAAGCCACCGCCCTGCTGGTGGGTGATGCGCTGCAGACGCTGGCTTTCGAACTGATCGCCACCCCGATGGAAGGTGTTCGCCCGGCGACCCAGCTCAGCCTGTGCCAGACGCTGGCACGTGCGTCCGGTCATGCCGGCATGGCTGGTGGCCAGGCCATCGATCTGGCCAGCGTTGGCCATAGCCTGAACCTGCCAGAGCTGGAGTTCATGCACATGCTGAAAACCGGCGCGCTGATCCGCGCGGCGGTGATGCTGGGTGCGCAAGCCGGCCAGCCGCTGTCTGCAGTCCAGATCGAACAGCTGGACATCTTCGCCAAACGCATTGGCCTGGCTTTTCAGGTGGTGGACGACGTGCTGGATTGCGAAGCCGATACCGCCACGCTGGGCAAGACCGCTGGCAAGGATGCCGCCAATGACAAGCCGACCTATGTCAGCCTGATGGGACTGGCCGAAGCCAAGCAGTTCGCCCAGGAACTGTGTGCCGAAGCTTTTGCCGCACTGGAAGGCTTTGGCCCGGATGCCGACCGACTGAAACAACTGGCCGACTATATCGTAGCCCGCTCGTTTTAACCGCAGAAGAACAACAATGACCCCGCTGCTCGACACCATCCACCTGCCCTCCGACTTGCGCGCCCTCAGCCGCCAGCAATTGCCGCAACTGGCCACGGAGCTGCGCGAATTCCTGGTCGACACGGTCAGCAAGACCGGTGGCCACTTTGCCTCCAACCTGGGCAGCATCGAGCTGACCATCGCCCTGCACTATGTGTTCAACACCCCGGACGACCGGCTGGTGTGGGACGTGGGCCACCAGACCTATCCGCACAAGATCCTCACCGGCCGCCGCGAACGCATGGGCAGCATGCGTCAGCAAGGCGGACTGGCCGGTTTCCCCAAGCGCGAGGAATCGCCCTACGACACCTTTGGCGTCGGCCATTCCTCCACCTCCATCGGTGCGGCACTCGGCATGGCGGTGGCCTCCAAGCTGCAGGGGCTGGAACGCAAGTGCGTGGCCATCATCGGCGACGGGGCCATGACTGCCGGTCAGGCTTTCGAGGCGCTCAACAACGCCGGCGCAATGGATACCGACCTGCTGGTGGTGCTGAACGACAACGATATGTCGATCTCGCCCAATGTCGGCGCACTGAACAATTATCTGGCCAAGCTGATGTCCGGCCGCTTTTATGCGGCCATGCGCGAAGGCTCCAGCAAGGTGCTGGGCATTGCCCCGCCGCTGAAGGAAATTGCCAGCAAGGTGGAAGAGCACGTCAAGGGCTTCTTCACCCCCGGCACGTTGTTCGAGGAATTCGGCTTCAACTATATCGGCCCCATCGACGGCCACGATATCGATGTACTGGTGGACACCCTCAAGAACATCCGCAGCCTGAAAGGGCCGCAGTTCCTGCACATCGTCACCAAGAAGGGCCACGGCTACAAGCTGGCCGAGAACGACCCGGTAAAATACCACGGTGTCACCAAGTTCGACCCGGCCAACGGCCTGGCCGGCAGCAAGAGTGGCGGCAAGCCGCAATACACCCAGGTGTTTGGCGACTGGATTTGCGACATGGCCAAGCTGGACCAGCGTCTGGTAGGCATCACCCCGGCCATGCGCGAGGGTTCCGGCCTGGTGCGTTTCGAGAAGGAACACCCGGACCGCTACTTCGACGTGGCCATTGCCGAGCAGCATGCCGTGACATTTGCCGCCGGCCTTGCCTGTGACGGTGCCAAGCCGGTGGTGGCGATCTACTCCACCTTCCTGCAACGCGGCTACGATCAGCTGATTCACGATGTGGCACTGCAAAACCTGCCGGTGCTGTTTGCCATCGACCGTGCCGGCCTGGTGGGGGCGGATGGCCCCACCCACGCCGGGGCCTTCGACATTTCCTTCCTGCGCTGCATTCCCAATATGACGGTGATCACCCCGTCCGACGAAAACGAATGCCGCCAGTTGCTGTATACCGCCTTCCAACTGGACAGCCCCAGCGCCGTGCGCTACCCGCGCGGCGTTGGTCCCGGCGTGGAAATCCAGGCCGACATGGCCGCCCTGCCGCTGGGCAAGGGCGTGCTGCGCCGCAACGGCCAGGGCAAGGTGGCGATACTGGCCTTCGGCAGCATGGTGGCCCCGGCACTGGCTGCCGCCGAAGCACTGGATGCCTCGGTGGCCGACATGCGCTTCGTCAAGCCGCTGGATAGCGCGCTGATCCGCCAACTGGCCGAGCTGCACGACTATCTGGTCACCGTGGAAGAAAACGTCATCATGGGCGGTGCCGGTTCAGCCTGTGGCGAAGCGCTGCACGCCATGGGCCTGCAGCGACCTATACTGCACCTGGGCCTGCCGGACGACTACGTCGAACATGGCGACCCGGCCGTGCTGCTGGCTGACTGCGGCCTGAACGCTGCCGGCATCGAGGCCAGCATCCGCAACTGGTTGCCTCAATAGTAGCCAGAGCGGCTAAGAAAAATAGCGTAGCGCCCCTGGGGCAAGGCGCGCCGACGCAGACAGTACAAGCTGTACGGCAAGGAGGCGCAACGCTGCAACAGGGTTTTTCTTAGCCGCGCCAAACAGAACAAGGGGAAGTCATGGGTGGTTTTGATCTAGCAACATGGCTGAACCTGAAAGGCAGCCCGTTCGAGGCGCTGCCGCTGTTTGTCACCAGCCTGGCCATCGGCCTGCTGATGGGAGTGGAGCGCGAACGCAAGCACCGCACCCTGGCCGGCATCCGCACCTTTCCGCTGACTTCCATCCTCGGCACCTTGACCGCCATGCTGGATGCACCCAGCCACGGTGTGCTGCTGCAAACCGTAGGCCTGCTGGCGGTGGCGTCCTTCGGCTTCCTGCCCGAACGCAGCAGCGACCCCGACAAAACCGAGCCGCGCACCACCACGGTGGCCTCGCTGCTGGTGATGTATTGTCTGGGTGCACTGGTGTGGCATGGCTTTGGCGGCGTGGCCGTGGCGGTCGGCATCGTCACCACCAGCCTACTCTATCTGAAACCCGAACTGTCCGGCATCACCCACAAGCTGGAACGGCGCGACCTGCTGTCGCTGCTGCAGTTTGCCGCCCTGTCCTTCATCGTGCTGCCGCTGCTGCCCAACCGGACCTTCGGCCCCTATCAGGCAGTGAACCCCCATCAGGTATGGCTGATGGTGACGCTGATCGTCGGCATCAGCCTGTCCGGCTATCTGGCGGTAAAGCTACTGGGACAAAAAGTGGGCGGCCCACTGCTGGGCATTCTGGGCGGCCTGGTGTCTTCTACTGCCACCAGCCTGATCTACGCCCGCGAGGCGCGTGCCAATCCGCAATCCATCCAGTTGGCCACTGCCGTCATCCTGCTGGCCAATCTGGTACTGTTCGTGCGGCTGATGGTGCTGGCGGCCGTGGTGCAAACCAGCGTGTTGCCAGCGGTGGCCTGGGTGCTGCTGCCCGGCTTGCTGTGCGGGCTGGCCTGCGCCCTGCTGCAATTGAAGCGTGGCCAGAGCGAGCAGCAACAGCCCGACCTCAAGCTGAGCAATCCGTCCGAAATGAAGCTGGCGCTGGGCTTTGGTGCCATGTTTGCACTGGTGATGTTCTGCGCCGCCTGGCTGAATGCCGAATTTGGCAGCAAGGGCGTGTATGTGGTGGCACTGATTTCCGGCCTGAATGACGTCGATGCCATCACGCTAACCGCCTTCAACCTGTTCGGTGAAAACCGCCTGGATGGCCAGCAGGTGGCCACCACGCTGGTGCTGGCCATTACCGCCAACAACACCTTCAAGTTCGGCCTGATCGCCAGCCTGGGCGGTGCCACACTGGCCCGGCGCTGCCTGCCCACCCTGCTGGCCGCCAGCGCCGGCATGCTGACCGGGCTGCTGGCACTGGGTTGGGGCAGCTAGGCCGCCCTGCGCTGGCGCGACAGGCGCACGATGCACCCCTTGTAAACCTCTCCACTTTCCATCCTGCCCGGAGCCCGCTGACTGTCAAAGCCATAACCCAGCGTGGCCATTTCACGGCAGAAGCCGGCACGGTTGCCACGGTCGGGGTCAACGATGATCACCTCGGCCGCGCTGCTGGCGTGGCTGTCGATGAAGTGTGCCAGCTGGCCCGGCTGCTGGCGTTCGTACAGCACATCGCTGCCAATGATCAGGTCAAAACGCCCCAGCTCCGGATTGCTGCCACTCCAGTCGCCCGCCTGGTATTCCAGCGGTGACAAATGGTTGAGCAACAGGTTTTCCCGCAGGAAGTCCGGGCTCCGCGGATGCCAGTCGGTAACGGTGACATCGCCGTCGCGGCGGTGTACCACCATGCTGGCCAGCGCCAGCCCGGCACCGATTTCCAGCACGCGCAAGCCGGCCAGCGGCTCGCTGCTCATCAGCAGGGCCAGTACGCGGGCCGACGGCCACAACAGGCCGAACAAGGACCAGCTGGCCGGCGAAATGCCGCGTTGTTCGGCCTCGCCCAGCGGGTCGGCATATTGCTGGGAGTCCAGCAGGGAACGAATGTGATAATCGGTGCCGCCAACGGACACCGTTTGCTGCTTGGTCTGATAGCCGGGCATGCCGGGTAGCCTTTACAGGAAGGAAACTGGATTGCACTGCAGGAAACGTTCTGATCGAACGGGCAGTCGCTTCCAGAATCACTCAGGCAAGGGGCATGCGGGGACGAAAAGGCAGTCGGACACCGCGAACCCGTCGTGGCTGCGCGGCTGAAACCGTGTTCAGGGTAACATCTGCCCTGCCCGCCTGCTCATTTTTGTGTGCTGCAACAATGCGGCAGCCAGGCTTAGCCCGCCGGCAACAGCTGCATCAGTGCGCGGCGGATGGTGGCGGCGGTTTGCAGTGGGTATTCCAGCGGAAACAGGTGGCTGCCTTGCTGCTGGTGCATCTGCATGGCGAAATGCTGCTGCATGAAGCGGATGTCCGCCGCCCGCACCACATCGGACTGTGTGCCGGCGATAAAGGCCGTCGGCACGGTGAGCTGACCACGATGGCGCGGAAAATCATGCGGCAGGCCGCAGTAGATCTGATGCTCGATCTGTGGGCGAAACTTCAGCTGGCGGCCACCCTGGCCATTGTCCACCGTGCCATGCCGGGCATAATCGGCCAGGCAGTCCGGGTCGAAACGGGCAAAAGCCGGCTTGCGGGCAAAGTAGTCCTGCACCATCTCCACGCTGGCCCAGTTATCGCGCCGGCGCAGGGTATTGCCACCTGGCGTGACGCGGTCGATGAAGCCCAGCTTCTTGGCCAGCCAGATACCCAGCGAACGGCGCGGCCCCATCAGCGGCGAATCCAGAATCACGATGGCCTTGAACAGTTCCGGCCGTCTGAGCGCCGCGTAAAACAGCAAAAAGCCGCCCAGCGAATGGCCGACACCGAGAATCGGCGTGGCATAATGCTGCCCGACATACTGGATGAGTTCCTCCACCAGCTGCGGCCAGCAGTCGCTTACCGGAAAGCGCGGATCATGGCCGATGGTATCCTGCCAGCCCAGTTCGTAGTCGGTGGCCAGCGCGCCCAGCAGCTTGCCGTATACCGTGGCCGGAAAACTGTTGGCATGTGCAAAATGAATGATGTCCCGCATGATGTGATGTTTCGCCCATATTGTGTTGTTGTGGGTCGATACTACCGTAAAATGGCGGCTGTCCCGCCCGCGTGCGCATCTTGCCGCAGGGCGGCAGGAACCCGGCAGCTGCCTGCTGGTCAACCCTTGCTCTACCAAACTGAACTACGCCATGCCCCAGCCTCTGCTCCGCCTGTTTTCTCCCCTGTTGCGCCTGCTGGCCCTGCTAAGCCTGCTTGGCACCAGCCTCCCGGCGCTGGCAGTCAACCAGGAAGACCTGCTGCCACCGGAAAAGGCCTTCGCCGTCAGTGTGGAGCGCCAGGCCGACCACTTGCTGCTGCAACTGACCGTGGCCGACAACTATTATGTCTACCGTGACCGGCTCTCCTTCAGCACGGAGCCCGCCGGCCTTACCGGCCAGCCGCAACTGCCGGCCGGCAAGGAAAAGCACGATCCCTTTTTTGGCAAGCAGGTGATCTACCTGGGCAAGCAGTTGATCAAGCTGCCGCTGACTGCCGGCGCCCCGGCGCGCTTTCAGCTGAATGTCAAACTGCAAGGCTGCTCCACCGCCGGCGTGTGCTACCCGCCCTATACCCATCACCTGAATATCGACAGCTATGGCAGCGCCCAGAACGGTGGCAACTGGCTGACGGATGCCACGCCGGGAAAGCCGGCGGGTAGTAGCGGCAATCTGGCAGCCAAAGGTTGGCTGGCCACGCTGGGCAGTTTTCTGCTGGCCGGGCTGGGCATGGCTTTCACCGCCTGCATGTATCCGCTGCTACCCATTGTGTCCTCGCTGATTGCCGGCGAAGGCCAGCACATCACCCGCCGGCGCGGCTTCTGGCTATCGCTGACCTATGTGCAGGGCCTGGCGCTCAGCTATACCGTCATCGGCGTGATTGCCGGGCTCACCGGCTCGCTGCTCACCGTCTGGCTGCAACAGCCGGCGGTCATCCTGTCGGCCAGCGTGCTGATGGTGGTGTTTGCGCTATCGATGTTTGATCTCTACACCATCCAGTTGCCGTCGGCACTGCAGTCGCGGCTGGCGGATGCCTCCAACCGTCTGTCCGGTGGCAAGCTGGCCACGGTCTTCGGCATGGGTGTGCTGTCCGCGCTGATCATCGGCCCCTGTGTCGCCCCGCCGCTGGCGCTGGCGCTGGGCTATATCGGCAGCACCGGCGACGCCGTGCTGGGCGGCGCGGCGCTGTACGCCATGGCACTGGGGCTGGGCCTGCCCTTGCTGCTGATCGGCACCTTCGGCGGCCATGTGCTGCCGCGCGCCGGCGGCTGGATGAAGGCGGTCAAGGCCAGTTTCGGCGTGCTGATGCTGGGCCTCGCCATCTGGATGGCCACCCCCTTCCTGCCGGCCAGCCTGGCACTGCTGCTGTGGGCCGCGCTGTGCGTGGGCTGCGCGGTATTTCTCAAGGCCTTCGAAACCCTGCCCGGCAATGCCCATATCAGCCACAAGCTGGGCAAGGGGCTGGGGCTGCTGCTGTTTCTGGTGGGAGCCGCCCAGCTGGCCGGTGCGCTGGCAGGTGAATCCGACCCGCGCTATCCGCTGAAATGGCTGGCCGGCAACAAGGCCCAGGCCGGCGTCAGCCAGTCCATGCATTTTGGCCCGGTCAACGACAACGCCGGGCTGGATGCCGCCCTGGCCGAGGCCCGCGCCCAGGGCAAGCCGCTCTTGCTGGACTTCTACGCCGACTGGTGTGTGTCGTGCAAGGAAATGGAAAGCGACACCTTCCCGGCCCCTGCCGTGGTAGCCAAACTGCAAGGCTATGTGCTGTTGCGCGCCGACGTCACCGCCAACCTGCCGGCGCATCAGGCCCTGCTCAAACGCTTTGGCCTGTATGGCCCGCCCGGCATCATCCTGTTTGACAGCAAGGGCCAGGAGCGCAGCCGGGTAATCGGCTTTACCCCGGCCGCGGACTTCGCCGCCCGCCTGTAATCCCTGTCACCGCGGCTGCCTGCTGACTGACAGCGGGCGGCCTGTCATACCGGCTGCATGATTTTCCCGCTACAATCTGGCTCGCGCAGCCAAAGACGCTGCACTCATTGTCAAACGGACACTTCCATGACCCAAAAGCCCTTCCCCAGCATCAGTGTGATGGCAGTATTGCGCATCGCCGTGATGGGCCTGCTCATCCTGTCCTGCATCAAGGTGATCCAGCCTTTTCTGGGTGCGCTGACCTGGGCCGCCATCATCGCCATCTCGGCCTGGCCGCTGTTTACCCGCCTGCGTCTGCGCCTGAATGGTCGTGCCAAACTGGCCGCCATGTTGATTGTCGGCGGACTGTCACTGACCCTGGCCATTCCCATCGGGCTGATGGCACTGACGCTGGCCGATACCATACCGCAGCTCACCAATATGTCGCGCGACCTCACCAGCTTTCATCTGCCGGATGCACCGAACTGGGTAAGCACCCTGCCGCTGGCCGGGGATTCACTGCACAAGTTCTGGGTAAGTGTGCAGCTTGACCTGCCCGGTTTCATCGAAAAAATCCGCCCGGCCATCAACAAGGCTGCATTATGGGCGCTGGAAAGTGGAGCTTCGGCCAGCCTCAGCATGCTGGAAATCGTGCTGGCCATCGTCATCGCCGGCCTGCTGCTGATCAATGGCGACAAGCTGTGGGACGGGGCCGAGCTGGCTATCAGCAAACTGGGAGGAGCCACCGCCGACGAACTGCCGGAAGTCATCGCCCGCACCATCCGCAGCGTCACCACCGGCGTGGTGGGCACGGCCCTGGCGCAGACCGTGCTGTGTGTGATCGGCCTGTTGATTGCCGGGGTGCCCGGCGCGCTGGTACTGGGCTTTCTCTGCTTCATCGTGGCCGTGGCCCAGCTGCCCACGCTGCTGATCTGGCTGCCGGCGGCGCTGTGGGTGTTCTACACCGGCCAGACCGGGCTGGGTATTTTCCTGCTGGTATGGGGCTTTTTGCTGGTCAACACCATCGACAACGTGCTCAAGCCGTTGCTGATCAGCCAGGGTGCGCAAATGCCGCTGTCCATCATTTTCATGGGGGTGATCGGCGGTTTGCTGGCCTGGGGTTTGCTGGGCTTGTTCATCGGCCCCACCCTGCTGGCGGTGGGCTTTACCCTGTTCCAGCACTGGCTGAAGCCGGAAAACTATCCGGTGGACGATGAAACCGATAGCCAGCCTTGCGTTGAGCCAGAACGGCAGGCCTGATCTACCCGGCCCACTCTGCCTGCAATGAAAAAGCGCCTTGACGGCGCTTTTTCATTTTCTCCAGCACCGATGGTTTACAGCAACTCCAGCGCCACCGCCGTGGCCTCGCCACCACCTATGCACAGACTGGCCACACCGCGCTTGCCACCATGCTGGCGCAGGGCCGATAGCAGCGTCACCATCACCCGTGCGCCGGAAGCGCCGATGGGGTGACCCAGCGCACAGGCACCACCATGCACATTCACCTTGTCGTGCGGCAAGGCCAGATCATGCATGGCCGCCATGGTGACCACGGCAAAGGCTTCGTTGATTTCGAACAGGTCGACATCACCCACCGTCCAGCCGGTCTTGGCCAGCAGTTTGCGAATGGCCCCCACCGGCGCGGTAGTAAACAGCCCCGGCTCCTGCGCATGGGTGGCGTGGGCCAGCAGCCGTGCCAGCGGTTTGAGCCCACGGCGCGCCGCTTCGCTGGCCGTCATCAACACCAGCGCGGCTGCACCATCGGAAATGGAGCTGGAATTGGCAGCGGTCACCGTGCCATCCTCGCGAAACGCCGGCTTGAGGCTGGCAATCTTGTCCAGCCTGGCCTTGAGCGGCTGCTCGTCGATATCCAGTGCCTGTTCGCCATTCTTGCCCGCTACCAGCACCGGGGTGATTTCCTCGCGGAAGCGCCCGGCGGCAATGGCCTCCTGTGCGCGGGTGAGCGAGGCGATGGCAAACGCATCCTGCGCCTCGCGGCTGAAACCGTACTCACCGGCACAGTTTTCGGCGAAGACCCCCATCAGCTTGCCCTTGTCGTAGGCATCTTCCAGCCCGTCCAGAAACATGTGGTCCTTGATCTCGCCATGCCCCAGCCGCAGGCCGCCACGCGCCTTGGGAATCAGATAGGGCGAATTGCTCATGCTTTCCATGCCACCGGCCACCATCACGCTGGCCGAACCCGCCAGCAGCAGGTCGTGTGCCAGCATGGCTGCCTTCATGCCGGAGCCGCACATCTTGTTGATGGTGGTGCAGCCAGCCGCCAGCGGCAGCCCGGCGCCCAGCGCTGCCTGGCGGGCCGGAGCCTGCCCCTGGCCAGCGGGCAGCACGCAGCCCATGATCACCTCATCGACCTCGGTGGCAGGAACGCCTGAGCGCTCCACTGCCGCGCGGATGGCAGCAGCGCCCAACTGGCTGGCGCTCTGACCGGCAAACATGCCCTGAAAGCCGCCCATGGCGGTACGGGCCATGCCCACGATGACAATCGATTCTTGCTGTTGCATCTGTCTGTTCCTTCCTGAATGGCTTGCTTGCCCTGCTATGGTGTTGATGTTGTCTGTTTGCCCAGTGCCTTCTCGCACTGGCTGCGGATCTGGCTGATCTCGCCCATCACCACGCGGATATCGTCCATTTGCTCCTGCAATTGCTGTTCCTTGCGGCTGAGAATGCGGATGAACTCGCGCAATTGCGGTTCGTCGTTGCTGGCGGCGTCGTACAGCTCGAACAGTTCGCGGATCTCCAGCAGGGACAAGCCGATGCGCTTGCCTCGCAGGATCAGCATCAGCCTTACCCGGTCGCGCCGGCTGTAGATGCGGCGCTGCCCCGCCCGCTGCGGCTCCAGCAAACCCTGGTCTTCGTAAAAGCGGATGGTGCGCGTGGTGACATCGAATTCGCGCGCCAGCTCGCTGATGGTAAAAGTCTGTTCGGCCATCGGCCGGCTCCCTGTTGTTGTTTTGGCCCTGCATAAAGCCGCTGGCAAGGGCGGATTGCACCCCTGCCCTGCTTTCTCTTCCCTGATGACTGATTGTTGATTGACGTTGACGTAAACGTCAAGTTATTGTGATAAAAACAACGCAGGAGAACAGCAGATGAGCCTTCGCAACATCGCAGTCGTCGGCGCCGGCACCATGGGCAACGGCATTGCCCAGGTTTTCGCCATGCACGGCTTTGACGTGAAACTGGCGGATGTCAGTGAACCTGCCCTGCACAAGGGGCTGGCCGCCATTCGCAACAGCCTGGCGCGCATGGCGAAGAAAGGCAGCATTGCCGAAGCCGACATCGCCACGGTGCTGTCACACATTCACCCCACTACCCTGCTTGCCGATCTGGCCGACCGCGACCTGGTGGTAGAAGCCGCGACGGAAAATCCGGCCATCAAGGAATCCATCTTCCGCGAGCTGGGCAATATCGTGCGCGCGGATGCCATCCTGGCCTCCAACACCTCCTCCATCTCGCTGACCCGCATTGCCGCCTGGGTGCCACAACCGGAGCGAGTGGTGGGCATGCATTTCATGAACCCGGTGCCGCTGATGCAGCTGGTGGAGATCATCCGCGCCATCCAGACAAGCGACCACACCTACCAGAAGGTATTCGAACTGGCGGTAGACCTGGGCAAGACGCCGGTCACGGTCAAGGATGGCCCGGGCTTTGTCTCCAACCGCATCCTGATGCCGATGATCAACGAAGCCGCCTTTGCCCTGTTCGAAAACCTGGCCACGGCGGAAGACATCGACACCGTGATGAAGCTGGGCATGAACCACCCCATCGGCCCCTTGGCGCTGGCCGACCTCATCGGCCTGGATACCTGCCTGTCCATCATGGACATCCTCCACAGCGAATTCCGTGACAGCAAATACCGCGCCTGCCCGCTGCTGGTACAGCTGGTCGCCGCCGGCCAGCTGGGCCGCAAGAGCGGCAAGGGCTTTTATCACTACGACTGACATACCAAGACGGCAAGCACGCCGCCAAGCACAGGAGACTTGCAGATGAACCAGGCTGTCCCCACCGTCAAGCTGTTGATCAACGGTGAATTTGTCGAATCGCACAGCCAGCAATGGCGCGACATCATCAACCCGGCCACCCAGCAAGTGCTGGCGCGGGTACCCATGGCCACGCCAGACGAGGTGAATGCCGCCGTTGCCAGCGCCAAAGCAGCCTTCAAGAGCTGGAGAAAAACCCCGATTGGTGCGCGAGCCCGGATTTTCCTCAAGTATCAGCAGCTGATCCGCGAACACATGCAAGAGCTGGCCGCCCTGCTCACCGCCGAACAGGGCAAGACCCTGGCCGATGCCGAGGGCGACATCTTCCGTGGTCTGGAAGTAGTGGAACACGCCGCCAGCATCGGCAATCTGCAATTGGGCGAATACGCCGAAAACGTGGCCGGTGGCGTGGATACCTACACTGTGCAGCAGGCACTGGGCGTGTGTGCTGGCATCACGCCTTTCAATTTCCCGGCGATGATTCCGCTGTGGATGTTTCCCATGGCGATTGCCACCGGTAATACCTTTGTGCTGAAGCCGTCCGAGCAAGACCCGCTGGTGACCATGCGGCTGGTGGAGCTGGCGCTGGCAGCCGGCATCCCGGCTGGCGTGCTGAACGTGGTACATGGCGGCGAAGAGGTGGTCAACGCCATCTGCGACCACCCGGACATCAAGGCCATTTCCTTTGTCGGCTCCAGCCGCGTCGGCACCCATGTTTACAACCGTGCCAGCCTGGCTGGCAAACGGGTGCAATGCATGATGGGGGCGAAGAACCACGCCATCGTGCTGCCGGATGCCAACAAGGAACAGGCGCTGAACCAGCTGACCGGCGCGGCGTTTGGCGCAGCCGGCCAGCGCTGCATGGCGCTGAGTGTGGCAGTGCTGGTGGGTGAAGCGCGCAACTGGATTCCCGATCTGGTGGCCAAGGCCAAGTCCCTGCGTGTGGGCGCAGGCAAGGACAACCCCGACCTGGGTCCGCTGATTTCCTGCGCCGCCCGCGAACGGGTGACTAGCCTGATCAATCAAGGCGTGGCCGAAGGTGCGGTGCTGGAGCTGGATGGCCGGGCAGTACAAGTGGATGGCTACCCGGATGGCAACTTTGTCGGCCCCACCATTTTCTCCGGCGTCACCAGCGACATGGCCATCTACCAGCAGGAAATCTTCGGCCCGGTACTGTGCCTGCAGGCGGTGGACACGTTGGACGAGGCCATTGCCATCATCAATGCCAACCCCAATGGCAACGGCACCGCCATTTTCACTCAGAGTGGCGCGGCCGCACGACGCTTCCAGGAAGACATCGACGTCGGCCAGGTAGGCATCAATGTGCCGATTCCGGTGCCGGTGCCGCTGTTCAGCTTTACCGGCTCGCGCGGCTCCAAGCTGGGTGATCTGGGGCCTTACGGCAAGCAGGTCATCCTGTTTTATACCCAGACCAAGACCGTCACCAGCCGCTGGTTCGACGACGAGGCCAGCAGTGGCAAGGTGCAGACCACCATTGCGCTACGTTGAGCAGCTCTCAGCTGAGGCGGTAAGCAAGACAAAAAAGATAAAACACCAGCAGCAGACCGCCATCCCCCACCGGCCCGGCTGCTGCAAGAGGAGAAACCGACATGGACTTTGCACTCAACGAACAGCAACTGGCGTTTCAGGACAGCGCGCGTGACTTTGCCAGCAGCCGCCTGGCCCCGTTTGCTGCCGAATGGGATCTGGAAGAAACCTTTCCGCTCACCACCATCCGCGAAGCCGGCGACATGGGTTTTCTCGGCCTGTACACGCCGGAAAGCTACGGCGGGCTGGGGCTGTCGCGGCTGGATGCCGCCATCGTGTTTGAAGAACTGGCTGCCGGCTGCACCTCTACCGCCGCCTATCTCACCATCCACAATATGGTGAGCTGGATGATTGCCAGCTTCGGCAGCCCCGCACTGGCCGGGGAATGGGTGCCGCGCATGGTCAGCGGCGAATTGCTGGGCAGTTACTGTCTGACCGAGCCGGGTGCCGGCTCCGATGCCGCCTCGCTCAAGACCCGTGCCGACAAACAGGGTGATGGCTATGTGCTGAACGGCAGCAAGATGTTCATCTCCGGCGCAGGCAGCACCGATGTGCTGGTGGTGATGGCCCGTACCGGCGGCCCCGGCCCCAAAGGCGTGTCGGCCTTTGTGGTGCCGGCCAATGCGCCCGGTGTGCAATATGGCAAGAAAGAAAAAAAGATGGGCTGGAACAGCCAGCCCACCCGCGCCATCACTTTCGACAATGTGCACATCCCGGCCGGCAACCTGCTGGGCGAGGAAGGCATGGGCTTTGCCTATGCCATGAAGGGGCTGGATGGCGGGCGCATCAATATTGCCACTTGTGCCGTTGGCACCGCCCAGGCCGCACTGAATGCGGCCCAATGCTATGTGCAGGAACGGCAGCAGTTTGGCCAGCCGCTGGCCGAATTCCAGACCGTGCAGTTTCGCCTGGCCGACATGCTGACCGAGCTGGTGGCCGCCCGGCAGATGGTGCGTCTGGCCGCCTTCAAGCTGGATAGCGGCAGCCCGGATGCCAGCACCTATTGCGCCATGGCCAAACGCTTTGCCACCGATCTGTCCTTCAATGTCGCCAATAATGCCTTGCAGCTGTTTGGCGGCTATGGCTATCTGAAGGACTTCCCGCTGGAGCGCCATGTCCGCGATGCCCGCGTGCACCAGATTCTGGAAGGCACCAACGAGGTGATGCGCATGATCGTCGCCCGGCAGTTGCTGAAAGACGGCGCACTGGAAAACCTCCGTTGAGAACCCCTATGCACCCTGTTTGTGTGGTGCATGTTGAAATACAGGGTTGATGTTGTCGACGCAGCCACGACCCCATCAAGCCTGCCGCCGGATGGCAGACCCGAGGTATTAAGAGCTGCTAACAAAACCTCGTAGAGAACCCGGGCCAAGGCGCGCCGCCGCAGACAGTACATGGCGTACGGCAAGGCGGCGCAACGCTGGAGCGGGGGTTTTGTTAGCGGGTCTAAGCGGCTGCATGTTTGAGCCCTGCGACGCTAGCGCAGGGCGAGTTCAGCCGTGCCTCGGGACTGACAGGCCCTGGCAGGCAGCCGCAGGCCAGGCTTACCGGGGTGGCCTTTAGGGGTGGAGGGGATATTTGGCCACGCAAATATCCCCTCCCTGCCGCCGGGCAGCCCCGGCAATCAAAACCGCACCCGCGCAGCGGATTCAAGACAACAAAGATCGTATACAGACTGTAGGCTCTACTTACCAAGTATCGGGAACGCCATGACACATTACGCTCATCTGCAAGTGGAAATACGCAGCCACACCGCCCAGGTCACCATCGACAACCCGCCAGCCAATACCTGGAACCGCGCCAGCCTGAACGCGCTCAAGCAGCTGGTGGCAGACCTGAACGCGGACGACAACATCTACGCGCTGGTGATCACCGGCAGTGGCAGCAAGTTCTTTTCCGCCGGGGCCGACCTCAACCTGTTTGCCGACGGCAACAAGCTGGTGGCCACCGAAATGACCATGCTGTTTGGCGAGGCTTTCGAGGCGCTGGCGGCTTTCCGTGGCGTCAGCATTGCCGCCATCAATGGCTACGCCATGGGCGGCGGACTGGAATGCGCATTGGCCTGCGATATCCGCATTGCCGAGGTACAGGCACAAATGGCGCTGCCGGAAGCCGCTGTCGGCCTGTTGCCCTGCGCCGGGGGCACCCAGCAACTGCCATGGCTGGTGGGCGAAGGCTGGGCCAAACGCATGATTCTGTGTGGCGAGCGGGTGGACGCCGATACCGCCGAGCGCATCGGCCTGGTTGAAGAGGTGGTTGGCCAGGGCCAGGCGCTGGAAGCCGCGCTCAAGCTGGCGGAAAAAGTGGCCCGGCAGTCGCCCTCCTCGGTCAAGGTGTGCAAGCAGCTGGTACAGCGCGCGCGCATCGAGCCGCCCGGCTATAACCTGATTCACGAACGCGAGCAGTTCATAAAGCTGTTCGACACTGCCGACCAGCAGGAAGGCGTGCAGGCCTTCCTCGCCAAACGTACGCCACAATGGCACAACCGCTGACAGGAGCCGCCATGGACACCGTACTGTTTGAACAACTGCCTTGTGCCGACGGCAAGCGCCTGGGCATTGCCACCCTCAACAGCGAAAAATCGCTGAACGCGCTGACGCTGGAAATGATTCGTCTGCTGCAGCCACAGTTGGCCGCCTGGGAGGCCGACCCAAACATCGCCGCCGTGCTGCTGCGCGGTGCCGGCGAAAAAGCCTTCTGTGCCGGTGGCGATGTGCGCGCCTTGCGCGAGGCCTTGCTGGCCGACGACAGCCACCCACAGCCGCAGGTGCTGGCCTTCTTCCACGAAGAATACATGCTGGACTACCACATCCACTGCTATGCCAAGCCGCTCATCGTCTGGGGCCACGGCATCGTGATGGGTGGCGGGCTGGGACTGATGGCCGGGGCCAGCCACCGCGTGGCCACCAGCGCCACCCGCATTGCCATGCCGGAAATCACCATCGGCCTGTATCCGGACGTGGCCGGCAGCTGGTTTCTGCAACGCATGCCGGCCCGCGTAGGGCTGTTCCTCGGCCTGACTGGCGCACCGCTGAATGCGCACGACGCGCTGATCTGCAATCTGGCCGACCACGTACTGGACACTGACGCCTGGCCGCTGCTGCTGGAGCAGCTGCAGCAGCAATACTGGGATGCCGACACCGCCACCCGCAGCGCCCAGGTTTCCGCCCTGCTCAGCCAGCTGGAACAGGCCGCACGCAGCAGCCTGCCGGCGTCCAATGTCGCCCCCAACCTATTGGCCATCCATCAGCTGATGACCCAGGGCGATCTGGCCACAGTGGCCGATGCCCTCGGCAATCAGGACTTCGACAACGACTGGCTGGCGAGCGCAGCCAAAAACTTCCGCCACGGCTGCCCGGTGTCGGCTGCCGTCACCTGGGAAATCTTCCAACGTGCACGACACCTGTCGCTGGCCGAAGCACTGCGCATGGAGCTGATCCTGTCGCTCAATTTCTGCCACAAGCCGGACTTCCGCGAGGGTGTGCGCGCCCTGCTGGTAGACAAGGACAGACAGCCGCAATGGCATTACCGCCAGCTAGCCGACATCCCGCAGGACTGGGTGGACAGCCACTTTGTGGCACCGTGGCCGGCAGCGGAACATCCGCTGGCCAGCTTGCAGTAAGCAGGGATTGCACAACTAGAGGAGAGACCGCATGTCACACATCGCCTTCATCGGCCTGGGCAATATGGGTGGGCCGATGGCGCTCAATCTGGTGGCCAAGGGTTTTAGCGTCGCCGCTTTTGATTTGTCCGCCGACGCGCTGGCCAGGCTGCAAGCAGCCGGTGCCCGTGCCGCCAGCAGCGCCCTGGACGCAGTGCAAGGGGCCAGCGTGGTGATTTCCATGCTGCCGGCCGGCAAGCATGTGCAGGCGCTGTATCTGGGCGAGCAAGGACTGTTTGCCAAGCTGCCCGCCGCTACGCTGGTGATCGACTGCAGCACCATTTCCGCCAGCGATGCGCGCAAAGTAGCCGATGCTGCCAGCGCGGCCGGCCTGCGCATGCTGGATGCGCCGGTATCCGGCGGCACGGCAGGTGCTGCGGCCGGCACCCTTACCTTCATCGTCGGTGGTGCCGAGGCCGATCTGACAGAAGCCCGACCACTGCTGGAGGCCATGGGCAAGAACATCTTCCACGCCGGTGGCAACGGTGCCGGCCAAACCGCCAAGATCTGCAACAACATGCTGCTGGGCATCCTGATGGCGGGCACCGCCGAAGCGCTGGCGCTGGGGGTGAAAAACGGGCTGGACCCGGCCGTGCTGTCCGACATCATGCGCAACAGCTCTGGCCGCAACTGGGCGCTGGAACTGTACAACCCCTGGCCGGGGGTGATGGAAAGCGCACCGGCCAGCCGTGGCTATAGCGGCGGCTTCATGACCGCGCTGATGCTCAAGGACCTGGGCCTAGCCGAAGCGACCGCGCTGGACAGCCACGCCGCCACGCCCATGGGCGCTCTGGCGCGCAATCTGTATGAAAGCCATGCGGCTGAGGGCAAGGGTCAGCTGGATTTTTCCAGCATCCTGCAGCACTTCTACCATCAGGATTGAAACACCCCACGCTGACATCAGCCCGGCCCATGCGCCGGGCTTTTTCATGCCTGCGCTACACGCATCAGGGCCATTCGGCCTGTTGCAGCAAAATGGTGGAAACCTCGCAAACGGCAGGCAGTCCAACGGCCTTCATGACGACGTATTCAACCGCTCAGGAAACCAGCCATGAACACCAGAAAACTACTTACCACCGCCCTGCTGCTGGCCGCTGCCAGCCAGGCATCCAGCGCCGCCGGCGTGCTGAATGTCTACAACTGGTCCGACTACATTGCCAAGGACACCATTCCCGGTTTTGAAAAGCAGACCGGCATCAAGGTGCGCTACGACAACTACGACAGCAACGAAACCCTGCAATCCAAGCTGCTGACCGGCAGCTCGGGCTACGACATCGTCACCCCCACTTCGGACTTCATGGCCAAGCAGATTCAGGCTGGTGCCTTCCAGAAACTGGACAAGAGCAAGCTGCCCAATCTGCGCAATCTGGACCCGGCGCTGATGGCCAAGATAGCCGGGGCCGACCCCGGCAACCTGTACGGCATCCCCTGGGCCTATGGCACCGATGGCCTGGGTTACAACCTGACCAAGGTGCAGCCGCTACTGGGCAAGGACACCCCGCTGGACGAGTGGGATGTGCTGTTCAACCCGCAAAAAGCCGCCAAACTGAAAGGCTGCGGCATCTCGGTGCTGGACGATGCCAAGGCAGTATTCGCCACCACCCTGCACTACCTGGGCAAGGCCCCCAACAGCCGCAACCCGGCCGACTATCAGGCCGCCTTCCAGACCCTGCAAAAAATACGCCCCTATATCAAGCGCTTCAGCTCGTCCGGCTATATCAACGAACTGGCCAATGGCGACATCTGCATGGTGCTGGGCTATTCCGGTGACGTGGTGATTGCCAAGGCGCGGGCGGCGGAAGCCAAACGCCCTTATCAACTGGCCTACACCATTCCCAAAACCGGTGCACCGCTGTGGTTTGACGTAATGGTGATTCCCAAGGGCGCAAAGAATGTGGACTCGGCACTGCAGTGGATCAACTACATGCAAACCCCACAAGTGAATGCCGGCATCACCAACACCGTGTTCTACCCCACCGCCAATGCGGCAGCGCGCAAGTTCGTAAAACCGGAGATTGCCAACGACCCGGCCATCTACCCGCCGCCAGCCATGATCAACAAACTATTCCTGCTGGAACCGCTGCCGGCTGACATCATGCGCCTGCAAAACCGCTTGTGGACACAGCTGAAGACCGGACGCTGATCACCTCGGTCTAGTCAAGAAAAAAGGGGCCCAAAGCCCCTTTTTCTGTTGTGCCAGACACCGGATCAAACGCGTTCGCGCAACTCATACCCTGCCGCCGTCAGTGCCTTGCGCCATTCCGTGACGGCAATGTCCACCAGCTGGCGCTGGCCGGTAAAGCCGAAGTCGATATGCATCTGCGGGATGGTGTCGTTGCCAAAGCTGGGCAGGCTGGACAGTTTGAGCGCCGGATAGCGCTGGCTGAAGTCCTGCATCAGGGTAATCAGGTCACCCTCGCGCGCGTTGAGCGCGATCACCCCGGCCTCGACATCCGGGCTATCATTGAACAGCTCGCGGTACTGGCTATCCAGCACCCATTCGATCATCGGCCAGGCCATGGCCGGGAAGCCCGGCACGAAATGCACATGGCCGTGCGAGAAACCGGCAATCTGGTTGACCGGATTAGGGATGATGCGGCTGCCTTGCGGGAACTTCGCCATATTGATGCGGTGCGGATAGGCATCCGCGCCAAATCTCGCCTCGATCAGCGCACCGGCTACCGGATGGACTTCCAGCGCCAGGCCCAAGGCCTGGGCTGCGCAGGCGCGCGTGTGGTCGTCCGGCGTCGCGCCGATGCCACCAAAGCTGAACACCAGTTCACCGCTGGTAAAAGCGCGTTGCAGCGTGGCGGTGATGCGGGCTGGATCATCGCCCACATAGTCAGCCCACGCCAGGCTCAGGCCGCGTGCAGCCAACATGTGGATCAAGGCCTGCAGATGCTTGTCCTGACGCTTGCCGGACAGCAGTTCGTCACCAATGATGATGGCACCGATTTTCACGCACTCACCTCGTTAAATCAGGGCTGCGCAGTAGGCTGAGCCGGTTTGTCATGCAGCCAGCCGCGCGCCGTATAGAAAAGAATCCCCAGCCACTCGCGCAAGGCGGAGTGACACTCCTGCATGGCCCGGCCAGTAGGCAGATACCAGGCCAGCCCCCCGCCATCATAGCGGACAAAGCCGGTAGGCGCGGGCTGCACTTGCAAGCCTTCTGCCGTAAAAAACGGCAAGGCACGGCGCAGATGCCAGCCCTGGCTGACCAGTGCAATACGTGTGACTCCGGCCTTTTTCAGCAGGCCGGCACTATAGCGTGCATTCTCGAGCGTGGTATTGGACTGTATTTCCACCCAGCGTACCGGCAGGCCGTAGTCCTGCTGCAGGGTGCGCGCCATGACTTCGCCCTCCGCCTCGCCCCCCAGGGGAGCACCACCGGTGACCAGCAGCGGCAGCTGACTGCGCCGGGCCAGCCAGGCGGCATAGCGCAGGCGGCTGAGGGTATCGGCTGCGGGTTCATTACGGCCAAACTCGGGGGCCGGCTTCTTGCCGCCACCCAGTACCACGATGGCCTGGGCCTGCTGCAATTGGCTCGCAGTGATGGGTGGATATTGTTCCAGCCCGGCACTCAGCCACATGGCGGTACGGGGAATGGACAGGCCATAGGCCAGAAACAGGCCGCCCAGCAGCAGCACCCAGCCAGCAAGCGGGCGCAGGCGCAACAGCAGCGCGCCGGCCAGTATCGGCAGGATGAATAGCAGCGGGGGTAATAAAAAGGCCCCGAAGAGCTGGTGAACCAGTACTTCGGGGCTAATCGTTGCTGTCATTGAAGACTCGTTTGCTTACTCGCCGAGGTAGGCGTTACGTACGCGTTCGTCGTCGAGCAATTCGCGCGCCGGGCCACCCATGGTGATACGGCCGCTTTCCATCACATAGCCACGCTGCGACACTTCCAGTGCCAGCTTGGCGTTTTGCTCTACCAGCAGCATGGTGACGCCTTCCTTGGCAATCATCTGGATGATCTCGAAGATCTTTTCCACGATGATCGGCGCCAGACCCATGGACGGCTCGTCCAGCAGCAAGAGCTTGGGCTTGGACAGCATGGCACGGCCCATGGCCACCATTTGCTGTTCGCCGCCGGACAGGGTGCCGGCCAGCTGCTTGAAACGCTCTTTCAGACGCGGGAACAGCTCGTATACGCGTTCGATTTCGCCCTGGATGGCAGCAGTATCATTGCGGTAGTAGGCACCCATTTGCAGGTTTTCTTCCACCGTCAGCTTGCTGAAGATGCCGCGACCTTCCGGCACCATCACCAGGCCATGACGCACATAGTCATAGGACGGAATGGTTCCGTTCAGCTTGCCATCGTAGCTGATGCTGCCACCGGACGGCTTGACCATGCCGATCAGGGTTTTCAGGGTGGTGGTCTTGCCAGCGCCGTTGGCACCGATCAGCGTCACCAGTTCGCCCTGGTCAATATGGAAATCGATCCCTTTGACAGCCTGAATGCCGCCGTAGGCCACTTGCAGGTTTTTAACTTCTAAGAGACTCATGCGTGTGCCGCTCCCAAATAAGCCTCAATCACTTTCGGGTTTCTGCGTACTTCTTCCGGGATGCCTTCGGCAATTTTCTTGCCGTAGTCCAGCACCGCGATACGGTCACACAGGCCCATCATGAGCTTGACGTCGTGTTCAATCAGCAAAACCGTGGTACCGCTCTTGGCAATCTTGCTCATCAGATCCTTGAGCGACTCGGTTTCACGCGGGTTCATACCGGCAGCCGGTTCGTCCAGTGCCAGCAGCTTGGGCTCGGTGGCCAGCGCACGGGCAATTTCCAGACGGCGCTGGTGGCCGTAGGACAGGTTGCGGGCACGCTCGTTGGCCACATCGGCAATACCGACGTATTCCAGCAGTTCCCAGGCCTTGTCGGTAATCGACTGTTCTTCGGCACGGGTACGGCGGTCACGCAATACCGCACCCAGCGCACCGGCCTTGGAACGGATGTGGCGACCCACCATCACGTTTTCCAGCGCGGTCATTTCGGCAAACAGGCGAATGTTCTGGAAGGTACGGGCAATCCCGGCTTCCACCACGATGTGCGGCTTGGCCTGGAACAGGTTCTTGCCGTCGAAGGTGAAGGAGCCTTCGTCAGGCACGTACAGCCCGGTCAGCACATTGAACAACGTAGTCTTGCCGGCGCCGTTAGGACCGATCAGGCCGTAGATCTCACCCTTGTTGATGGTGAGGCCGACGCCGCTCAGCGCGTGCAAGCCACCAAAACGCTTGTTGATGCCTTCGATTTTCAGCAGTACTTCAGCCATGACTTAACCTTTCTGCGCCGCCGCGTCTTTGGCGTCCTTGAACTCAGCCTTGCGGCGTTTGGACGGCAGCATGCCTTCCGGACGAACCAGCATCATCACTACCATGGCAATGCCGAACAGCAGCATGCGGGCATTTTCCGGGTCGATCAGCATGCGACCCATGGTCTTCATCTGCAGCGGGCCAATCACGTCACGCAGGATTTCCGGCGCAATGGTCAGCACAACCGCACCCAGGATCACACCGGCGATATTGCCCATGCCGCCCAGTACGATCATGGCCAGGATCATGATGGACTCCAGCAAGCTGAAGGATTCCGGCGAGACAAAGCCCTGGAAGGCAGAGAACAGGCCACCGGCCACACCACCGGACAGCGCGCCCAGTGCAAAAGCCAGCAGCTTGATGTTGCGGATGTTGATACCCATGGCGGAAGCCGCCACCTGGTCTTCACGCAGCGCCACCCAGGCTCGGCCGATACGGGAGTGCTGCAGGCGGGAAGCCATGATCACCACCAGCACGGTCAGCGCCAGGAACAGATAGTAGTACAGGTAAACCGGCGGCAGGTTCAGGCCGAACAGGCTGATCGGGGTACCCAGATCTACACCCGCCACGTGGATGGGATCGATCAGGTTGATACCTTGCGGGCCGTTGGTGATATTGATCGGCGCATTCAGGTTGTTCATGAAAATACGCACGATTTCACCAAAACCCAGCGTCACGATGGCCAGATAGTCACCCTTCAGGCGCAATACCGGCGTACCGAGCAGAACACCGAAGAAGGCGGCAAACAGCGCCCCCAGCGGGATGGTGACATAGAAGGGCCAGTGAATGCCGAAGTGCGGCGAACTCAACAGGGCATACGTGTAAGCACCCACTGCGTAGAAGGCGATGAAGCCCAGGTCGAGCAGGCCGGCAAAGCCCACCACGATGTTCAGGCCCAGCGCCAGCATCACGTACAGCAGCGCAAAGTCGACGATACGTACCCAGGAATTACCCAGCGCACCACCCACCACAAACGGCAGGACACACAGAGCAATACCGCAGGCAATAAACAGCCCGAGTTTTTTGGAATCGAGTGCCTTGGTCATATTATTTCTCCCCCAGATCAGGCACGGTCAGCCATCTTTTCGCCCAGCAGGCCGGACGGACGGAAAATCAGCACCAGGATCAGCACCATGAAGGCAAAGATGTCCTGGTAGTTGGAACCCAGGAAACCACCGGTCAGCTGGCCGATATAGCCGGCACCCAGGCTTTCGATGATGCCCAGCAGAATGCCACCCGCTACCGCACCACCCAGGTTGCCGATACCACCCAGCACTGCAGCGGTAAACGCCTTCAGGCCGATCATGAAGCCCATATAGTAGTGAGCTTGCGAGTAGTTGGTCGCGACCATCACACCGGCAATCGCGCCCAGGCCGGAACCCAGCATGAACGTGGCGGAGATGATGGTGTTGACATTGACACCCATCAGGCCGGCCACAGTCGGGTTCTGGCTGGTTGCACGCATGGCACGGCCCAGCTTGGTTTTTTCAACCATCACCAGCAAGCCAGTCATCAGCACCACGCACAGCACCACGATCATGACCTGCAGCTTGGTAATGCTGGCACCCATGATGCTGACGGTGTCGGAATTGAGCAGGTCAGGGAAAGGAATGTAGTTGCGGCCCCAGATCAGGATAGCCACCTGCTGCAGCGTGATGGACAGGCCGATCGCGGTAATCAGCGGGGCCAGTCGTTGTGCGCCACGCAGCGGACGGTAGGCCACCCGCTCGATGACGAAGCCCAGCAGGGCACATGCCGGAATGGCCACCAGCGTACCGATCAGTACGATGGCCCAGCCCGGCAGGTCTACACCGGAATGCGTCAGCGTAGAGACAACGGTAATACATACCATGGCACCGAACATCACGACTTCGCCATGGGCGAAGTTGATGAGCCCCATGATCCCGTACACCATGGTGTAACCCAGCGCGATCAGCGCATAGATACTACCAAGTACCAGACCATTGAGGATCTGTTGGATAAAAATGTCCACGTGGGAGATCTCCTTTGATTAAACGACCCAGCAGCTTGTAGGGCTTACCCTCTTCTTATGCCACCTGTAGTTGTATAGCCTGTCGTATTGAACCATTTTTCTGGTTTCTGTCTGACAGCCGCACGGATTATGCGTGTGGATTCAATCGACTGTCAATCTTAAAAACCGGCAAAAAACGGCTAAAAAGCAAATCATTTAAAAACTTTGCATGTTATTGATTTTATTTAGTTTTTTCAGGCAATAACGCTGCGCCGCAACAAGATAAAATTGGATATCTTCGCTACGCCGTGCCACACCTGCCCAAGCATGCATTTTCACATTTTTGACATGTTTCCCCTTGATATTCTTCGTTTTCGAAAAGATATGTTCATTCACATTCCAAAGTGAACATAGAATTTTCGCAGTCATTCGAATGTATACAATCTTCGGGATACAATCCAAAGCATTACACTAAGGCATAGCTGGCGAGAAAATTCTCATGGCTGCGCACGTATCCTGATGAATCAAACCCGATAAAACTCACTCTACGTCCCCCTAGAGCAAAAGTCGGGCCAGATTTTTACGCTGAAAAAGCCCCGCCCTGCCCCATAATGCGGCAGAAATCTCCCAAACGCCCCAAAAAGAATCCTGCTGGCACCGCCACTGCCAGCTGGCCGCTACCCAGCACAGCTGCCTCTGCCACCATGAATAAAACCACCCGCAGGTGGCTTTATTCATCAATCAGCTGGCGACAAGTCGGCCACCCTGCCTGCTAAACCAGCTGGAAGGGATAGACCGAACCCAGACGCAAAATCTGCGTCAGCTCGTCCAGCGCAGCGCGGCACTCGTTCAGCAAGGATGGATCAGCCAGGTCATCCCCGCTCAGGCGGTCACGATAATGCCGTTCTACCCAGTCATTCAAGGTCAGGAACAGCGGCTCGCTCATCATCACACCCTGGTTGACGGCCGCAATTTCGCTGCTGGACAAGGCCACACGCAAGCGCAGGCAGGCCGGTCCGCCGCCATTCTGCATGGACTGCTTCAGATCGAAGACGCGGATTTCATTGATCGGGCCGCCGCTCGCTATCATCTTTTGCAGATAGCTCCATACGCGCTCGACATTGCGGCACTCTTCCGGCACCACGATGATCATGCTGCCATCGGCCTTGGACAGCAGCTGACTGTTGAACAGATAGCTCTTCACCGCCTCGGTCACGCTCACTTCGGCATCCGGCACTTCCACCGAGACAAACTTCCCCCCCACGGCAGCCAGCTTGCGCGACAGCTCTTCCAGCACGCGCGGCTGGTCGAGGAAGGACTTCTCGTGGTGGAACAGCACATTGCGGTTACCCACCGAGATCACATCGTTATGGAAGACGCCGGCATCGATGGTGGCCGGGTCTTGCTGGGCATATACCACGCCGGATTCGGACAGGCCATGCAGCCGGGCCACCGCCTGGCAGGCTTCCAGCGTCTGCCGCGCCGGGAAGCGCTGCGGTGCCGGATAGCGGCCATCAAAGGCTGCCGCGCCGAACACGAAGAACTCCACCCCGGCAGCATCATATTCCGCACAGAAGCGGGTATGGTTGGCTGCGCCTTCGTCGCCAAAGTGCATTTGCGCGGGTAGCGCTTCGTGCACCATGAAGTGCTGCTCATCGGCAAACATGGCCGACAGCAGACGACGGGTGGTGGGATGCTCGATGGAACGATGGAACTTGTTGTTCAGATTGGCCGGGGTAAAGTGCACGCGCCGGTCGGCGGTATCACCGGACGGGCTGACCGTGGCAGCATTGGCCGTCCACATGCAGGAGGCCGACGAGGCTGCCGCCAGAATGGCCGGTGCTTCCTTGGCCGCCCGTGCCACGACTTCACCATCGCTACCGGAGAAACCCAGCCGGCGCAGGCTGGCCACATCCGGCCGCTCATGCGGGGCGAGCACACCCTGCTTGAAGCCCAGATCATGCAGCGCCTTCATCTTGGCCAGGCCCTGCTTGGCCGCCAGCCGGGGGTTGGACTGCGCCTTGGTATTACTGGTGGAGGCTACATTGCCGAAGGACAGGCCGCTGTAGTTGTGGGTCGGGCCAACCAGGCCGTCAAAATTCACTTCATAGGCGTTCACAGTGTAATCCCCGGAGAAAGTTGAGCAGGCACGGTCAGGCTGTCGCACTCCAGCGAAGCAACCGGGTAGGCACAATAATCGGCGGCGTAATAGGCGCTGGGACGATGATTACCGGAAGCACCGATACCACCGAACGGCGCGGCACTGGAAGCACCGGTCAAGGGCTTGTTCCAGTTGACTACACCGGCACGGCTTTCCAGCAGATAGCGCTCGTACAGCGCACGGCTGTCAGACAGCACACCGCCGGCCAGACCAAAACGGGTGTCATTGGCGATGGCGATGGCCTGGTCAAAATCCGCGTAACGGATAACTTGCAGCAGCGGGCCGAAGAATTCCTCATCCGGCCGTGCCACGGCCGTGGTATCGATGATGCCGGGCGACAGGATGGCGGCATCCGGCGTCAGGAGACGCATTTCCAGCAGGCTGATGCCACCGCTGGCCAGCATGGTGGCCTGGGCCTTGAGCAGGGCTTCGGCAGCGGCATTGGAAATCACCGCCCCCATGAAGGGAGCCGGTTGCTCGTCATACTTGCCCACCTTGAGCTTGGCCGTCACTTCTACCAGCCGTGCCAGCAGTGCATCGCCCCAGGCACCTTGCGGCACCAGCAGGCGGCGTGCACAAGTACAGCGCTGTCCGGCGGAGACAAAAGCTGACTGGACAATGTGGTGCACGGCGGCATCGACATCGGCCACGTCTTCCACGATCAGCGGATTGTTGCCGCCCATTTCCAGCGCAACGATCTTGTCCGGCTGACCCCCAAAATTACGGTGCAACAACTCGCCAGTTGCCGAGCTGCCGGTAAAGAACAGGCCATCAATGCCCGGATGGCCAGCCAGTGCGATGCCGGTTTCGCGTGCGCCCTGCAGCAGCGCAACCACGCCGGCCGGCAACCCTGCCTCAGCCCACAGGCGTACGGTTTCCTGCGCCGTCCACGGCGTCAGTTCCGATGGTTTGAACAGCACACAGTTGCCTGCCAGCAAGGCCGGAACAATGTGACCATTCGGCAGATGGCCGGGGAAATTATACGGGCCAAACACGGCGACCACGCCATGCGGCTTGTGGCGCAGCACCGCCTGGGCATCGCCCATGGCGGCGGCGCGCTCGCCGGTGCGCTCTTGGTAAGACTTCACCGAGATTTCCACCTTGTTGACCATGGTGGTGACTTCGGTCAGCGCTTCCCACAGCGGCTTGCCGGTTTCCTTGGCAATAATGGTGGCCAGCGCATCCTTGTTGGCCGTCAGCAGTTCGCCAAAACGACGGGCGATGGCGATACGTTCATCCAGTGCAGTACGTGCCCAGCCCTTGAATGCCTGACGCGCCGCACTGACTGCAGATTCCACCTGTGCCGCACTGGCACCCTGCCCTTGCCAGATCACTTCGGCGGTGGCCGGATTGGTCTTGCTCAGGGTTTCGCCGGCACCGGCCAGCCATTGTCCATTGATAAACAGGGTGCTCATACAGTCTCCTTGGGCGACAGCGCCACTACGCGCACATGCTCGCCTTCCTGCACGTTCAGGGCCTGCGCCTGTTCCGGTGTCAGGAAGAATTCATGGGTGGGTGCCGGAGCTTCGGCCAGAATGACCCGGAAGCCGGTCAGCGATGCATTCGACACCAGATAATGACAACGCTCGCCCGCCGGCAGCGGGTCAGCCAGCTTCACCGCCAGGGTGCGGCTTTCCTTCACCGCGCGGATTTCACTGGTATAGGCCTGCACGGTAGGACCGGCATCAAAAATGTCGACATAGCCTTCGTAGCGGAAACCTTCCGACTCCAGCATGGCGACCGCCGGACGGGTGTTGTCGTGGGTCTTGCCGATGACGGCCTGGGCATCTGCCGGCAGAAAATCCACATACACCGGATGCTTGGGCATCAGTTCGGCGACAAAGGCTTTCTGGCCAACACCGGTCAGGTAATCCGCTTCGGCAAAATCGATGGAGAAGAAGTGCCGCCCCAACCCTTCCCAGAAGGGCGAACGGCCTTCGGCGTCGGATACGCCGCGCATCTCCGCCACCACGGTTTTGCCGAACAGCTGCGGGAATTGCGCCAGAAACAGAAAGCGGCTCTTGGACAGCAGGCCGCCGTTGCGGTTGGCGCGGAAGTCCGGATGCAGGAACAAGGTGCACAGCTCGGAGTAACCGGTGTGGTCGTTGGACAGGAACAGGGTTTCGTGGCGCGAATACACCCCCAGCTCGTCCGAGGCATGCACAATGGTGCCCACGCGGTAGTTGTACCAGGGCTCTTTCAGGCCGACGGCAGCCTCCAGTGCGCAGATGCCGCCAACCTGGCCGGTCTCGCTGTCTTCCAGTACGAACACATAGCCCTGATCGGCACGATCCAGCTCGCCAGCAAAGGACAACACCGAACGGCTGATGCGGCGCGACAGCCGCTCTTCATTCACCGGCAGCGAAGTCAGACCCACACCGGCGCTGCGCGCCAGATTCATCAGACCAGCCAGATCGCCATGGGCGATGGGACGGATAATCATCATGCTGCTTCTCCTCAGCCTTGCTGCAAACCGACGACGCGCACAGTGTCACCACTGCCCACACCCAGGGCCTGGGCCGCGTCGGGGTTGATGAAGGCCACGCCATCGACCACCGCCACCCGTATGGCTGCGGCGGCAAAGTCGCCTACCTGTTGATTGCATACCAGATGCACGCTGGCCTGGGCCGGCAGGCTGGCCGCCACCTCGACCGGATAGCAGCGATTGCGCTCCAGTGTCTGCAGGCGATCCAGCTCGGCAGTCAGCACGGCACCCCCATCGAAGATGTCGATGTAGTTGTCGGCCTCGAAACCCTCCGTGGTCAGCAACTGACAGGGCCGCTCGAAATTGGCATGAATCTGGCCGATGGCGTTTTGCGCATCATCCGGCAACAAGGGTACATAGATGGGGTAGCTGGGCATCAGCTCGGCAATGAAGGTCTTGCTGTGGCCGACAAAAGCCTGCTCCACCTGCAGGAAATCCATATTGAAGAAGCGACGGCCAATGGCGTTCCAGAATGGCGACTGACCGGCATCGTCGTGAATGCCCTGCATCTCGGCAATGATGCGCCGGCCAAAGCGCGCCCGTGCCGTGGCAACAAACAGCAGGCGGGCCCGCGACAGCAATTCGGCCGCAATGGGCTCCAGTGCAGCATCGGCATAAAAGCCACATAGCTGCACCATGCCGGTGAGGTCGTGGCAGATGTTCAGCACATGCACGCGGTTGTTCACCTTCAAGGTGCGCGAGGCATGGACGAAGGTTTCGCTGCGGTAGCTGTAAAAGGGCTCGTCAAAGCCGGCACAGGCGCTGATGGAGGCGGTGCCGACCACTTCGCCGGCCGACTCCAGCACGAACATATAATATTCGCTGCCGGTTTCGGCGGTGGCTTCAAACTCGAAGGACGACGCAGACTTCTGGATGCGTTCGAACAGCTTGTCGCGGTTATTGGGCAAGCTGGTCACACCGATACCACTGGCAACGGCCAGGCGTTCGATGGCCGGCAGATCGGCAGTGCGGACGGGGCGCACGATAAACATGGGAACCTCCCTCTGGGGGAAAGCCGCTACGCCGTAGCACAGGCGCAGCCGTACCCGCAGCCCCGGAAAACCCGGGCTGCGGTGTCTCTTGCTGGGGAAAACGGGCTTACTTGGCGGCGACGAGTTCAGCCACAGCAGCATCAAAGCGCTGCAGGGCTTCATCGATATCGCGCTCTTCCACCACCAACGACGGTGCCAGACGCACAACATTCAAACCAGCAACCAGCAGCAGCAGTTGATGCTTGCTGGCGGCGTTGACAAAGTCCTTGGCGCGGCCGGCATATTCATCAGTCAGCACGCAGCCGAGCAGCAGGCCCATGCCACGTACTTCCTTGAACACCTGATACTTGGCATTGATGGCATTCAGGCCATCACGCAGACGCTGGCTCTTGGCGCGTACGCCGTCCAGCACTTGCGGGGTGTTGACGATTTCGATGACCTTGAGCGCAACGGCAGCGGCCAGCGGGTTGCCGCCATAAGTCGTACCGTGGGTGCCCACGGAGAAGCTCTTGGCAATTTTATCGGTAGTCAGCATGGCGCCCACCGGGAAACCGCCGCCCAGCGACTTGGCGCTGGACAGGATGTCCGGGGTCACACCGTATTCCTGATAGGCATACAGCGAGCCACTGCGGCCGACGCCGGTTTGCACTTCATCAAAAATCAGCAGGGCATTGTGCTGGTCGCACAGTTCGCGCGCGGCTTGCAGGAAAGCCTTGTCGGCCGGCAATACGCCACCCTCGCCCTGCACCGGTTCAATGACCACGGCGCAGGTCTTGTCGTTGATGGCTGCCTTGAGCGAATCAATATTATTGAATTCGAAGTGGCTGATGCCGGCCGGCACCGGGGCAAAGCCCTCGGTGTACTTGGGCTGGCCACCCACGCTTACCGTGAACAGGGTACGGCCGTGGAAGGAGTTCTTGCAGGAAATGATTTCATTCTTTTCCGGGCCGAAATGGTCGGCGGCGTACTTGCGCGCCAGCTTGAAGCAGGCTTCGTTGGCTTCGGCACCAGAGTTACAGAAGAAGGCACGGTCGGCAAAGGTGGCGGCAGTCAGTGCCTGTGCCAGTTTCAGCACCGGCTCGTTGGTGAACACATTGGACACATGCCACAGCTTGCCGGCCTGTTCGGTCAGCGCAGCCACCAGTTGCGGGTGGCAATGGCCCAGCGAATTCACGGCGATACCACCGGCCAGATCAATGAATTCGCGACCATCCTGATCCCAGACGCGGGAGCCCAGGCCCTTGACCGGAATAAAAGCCGCCGGGCCGTAGTTGGGTACCATGACCTGGTCGAAATCAGCGCGGGTGATCGAATTGCTCATCTTTACAGTTCCCTTCCTGCAGAGTCCTCCGCTCCTGCCTGTGGTCCTGGGCAGAAAACGGCATTGTTATGATTTAATACGCTTGAAATGATTCTAATCGAATCACCAAGCCAACCCATATCCGGTTTGCGACATCAGCTTATAAAATTACTTGACCTATCTCAAAGCAGACAAATCAGCACAATCCACATTTTTTTCAATCACTTGCAGCACATTCCACCGCTAGCGACCCGGCATTCCGGTCCGATAAGTCAATTTATCTGACCCACACTGCTGCAATGGCGACATGCAACAACAGCTTGCCGGCCAGCACTCCCCCGCCATGACCTCCGCTACACAAGCAGCAAAACCATCATGCCGGTACGCTACAGGCGTAAAAAAGCCCGCATTGCTGCGGGCTTTCTTGTTTCCGGCAAAGCGGAATTACTGCTGGGTTTTCAGACCAAAGGAGTCGGCGGTTTCGCGCGCGACCTTGGATTCATCTTCCAGCAGGGCCTTGATGGACAGGCGGATACGACCGCGATCATCCATTTCGATGGCCTTGACCTTAACGATCTGACCTTCCTTCAGGTAGTCGGACACATTCTTGATGCGCTCGTTGGCGATCTGCGAAATGTGAACCAGACCATCCTTGCCCGGCAGGATGGAAACGATGGCGCCAACGTTGTTGTCGAGAATCTTCACCACGGTGCCTTCGTAGATCTTGCCTACTTCGACTTCAACGGTGATTTCCTCGATGCGCTTCTTGGCAGCTTCGGCACCTTCGCCGGAGATGGAGGCGATGGTGATGGTGCCATCTTCATCGATGTTGATCTCGGTACCGGTGTCCTTGGTGATGGAGCGGATGGTTTCGCCACCCTTACCGATCACTTCACGGATTTTCTCCGGGTTGATCTTCATCACGTACAGACGCGGAGCGTGGGCGGACAACTCTTGCGGGCCATCCACGGCTTCCTTCATCAGACCCAGGATATGCTCACGGCCTTCCTTGGCCTGAGCCAGGGCAACCTGCATGATTTCCTTGGTGATGCCCTGGATCTTGATGTCCATCTGCAGCGCGGTGATGCCTTCGGCAGTACCGGCCACCTTGAAGTCCATGTCGCCCAGGTGATCTTCATCACCCAGGATATCGGTCAGCACGGCAAAGCGGTTGCCTTCCAGGATCAGACCCATGGCAATACCAGCCACGTGCGCCTTAAGCGGCACACCGGCGGACAGCAGCGACAGGCAGCCACCGCAAACCGAAGCCATGGAGGACGAACCGTTGGACTCGGTGATTTCCGATACCACGCGCATGGAGTAACCGAATTCGGTTTCCGGCGGCAGCACGGCGATCAGCGCGCGCTTGGCCAGACGACCGTGGCCGATTTCACGACGCTTCGGCGGGCCCATGCGGCCGGCTTCACCGGTGGAGTACGGCGGGAAGTTGTAATGCAGCATGAAGCGTTCGGTGTACTCACCGGCCAACGCGTCGATGATTTGCTCATCTTGCTTGGTGCCCAGCGTGGTCACCACCAGACCCTGGGTTTCGCCACGGGTAAACAGGGCGGAACCATGGGTACGCGGCAGGACATTGCTGCGAATGCTGATCGGACGCACGGTGCGGGTGTCGCGACCGTCGATGCGCGGTTCGCCGGCCAGAATCTGGCCACGTACGATTTCCGCTTCCAGACCCTTGAAGATACCCTTGATCTCGTTAGCCTTCAGGGTGTCGGTTTCTTCATTGATCAGCGCAGCCTTGACGTCGCCCCAGGCTTCGTTGATGGCCACGGTACGGGCTTGCTTCTGACGCAGGCGGAAGGCTTCGGCCAGCTTGGCACCGGCAATGCCGCGCACCTGGGCGATCAGCTCTTCGTTCTGTACCGGAGCGGCCCAGTCAAACATCACCGGGTTCACTTCGTCAGCCAGTTCGTTGATGGCCTTGATGGCGGACTGCATTTGTTCGTGACCGAACACTACAGCACCCAGCATCACGGCTTCGGACAGTTCCTTGGCTTCGGATTCCACCATCAGCACGGCACGTTCGGTACCGGCAACCACCAGATCCATGGCGGAAGTCGCCAGTTCGGTCTTGGTCGGGTTGAGAATGTACTCACCGTTGGCGTAACCCACGCGGGCGGCACCGATCGGGCCAGCAAACGGCAGGCCGGAGATGGCCAGCGCAGCGGAAGCACCAATCATGGCCGGAATGTCGGAATCCACTTCCGGGTTCAGCGACAGCACGGTGGCCACGATCTGCACGTCGTGATAGAAGCCTTCCGGGAACAGCGGGCGGATCGGACGGTCGATCAGGCGGCTGGTCAGCACTTCCTTCTCGGACTGCTTACCTTCGCGCTTGAAGAAGCCACCCGGGATCTTGCCGGCAGCGTAGGTACGCTCCAGGTAGTCAACGGTCAGCGGGAAGAAGTCCTGGCCCGGCTTGATATTTTTGCCGCCAACAACGGCTACCAGCACCACGGTTTCATCAACGGATACAATAACGGAGCCGGAAGCCTGACGCGCTACTTCGCCGGTTTCCAGGGTAACGGTCTGGTTACCATACTGAAACGATTTGGTAATTTTATTGAACACAGGGCATCCCTTAGTCAAAATATGTTTTTTCAAGCTGAAAACACAACGGGAACCCCTAAAAATTCAGACCGACCGCGATCAAAATTTCTAGAGGCTCCCCCCGTTGTCACAGTAATACAGCGTGCTTGAAGGCCAGCGTGAAAAAGTCGCAGACTTGCTGCGACTTTTTCAAACCTGAACCAATTACTTGCGCAGACCCAGACGGGCAATCACGGCGCGGTAGCTGTCAGCATCAGTGCGCTTGAGGTAGTCAAGCAGACGACGACGACGGCTAACCATTTTCAACAGACCACGACGGCTGTGGTGATCCTTGGTGTTGGCCTTGAAGTGCGGGGTCAGATCGTTGATACGAGCGGTCAGCAGTGCGATTTGCACTTCGGACGAACCGGTATCGCCTTCCTTGTGTTGGAAGTTTTTAACGATTTCTGCTTTTTGGGTGGCGGTCATTGCCATTTTGGGTAACTCCAAATCAGGTAAGGATCTTGCGATCCGACAAGTGCAGCGAGCCGGTTGCCCAACCCATCCGCACTTCGCTAGCAGGCTGCCTGTTTGACAGCCAGCAGTCTGATCGGGTGCAGCATGTCATCATCACGCACCTCGGCCAGACCAAGAAATTCCGCATTTACATCGCTGTAAACCCGGAAGCGCGTCATTTTCTCACAGTTGCTGGCAAAACGCACGGCCTGTCCATGAATAAAACGCCCGACCATGGCTTCATCCAGCGTGGTGGCGGGAAAATGTTGCACCAACACATCAGCAGGCAGCAGCAAAGCCTCGCGCCCGGCCATGTCCAGTGCCTCGACTGCCGCCAGGGTATGCGCCTCGGACAGCTGAAAGCCACCGGTGGTGGTGCGGCGCAAACCGGTCAGGTGGGCAGCGCAACCCAGTGCCAGCGCAATGTCTTCTGCCAGGGTACGTATATAGGTGCCCTTGCTGCACAAAACATCGATCACCGCCTCGACACCGTCAAAGCTGATCAGCTTGAGCGAGTGGATGGTGATGCGGCGCGGCTCGCGATGGATTTCAATGCCTTCGCGGGCATATTCATACAGCGGTTTGCCCTGGTGCTTGAGCGCCGAATACATCGGCGGCACCTGGCTGATCTCGCCGACAAACTGCTGCATCACCTGCAGCAGGCCTGCCTCATCAAAGGCAATCGGACATTCACGAATGACATCGCCTTCGATGTCACCGGTCGTGGTGGCCGCACCAAAGCGCACCGTGGCGCGGTAACCCTTGTCCGCATCCAGCAGATAGGAGGAAAACTTGGTCGCCTCCCCCAGGCACATCGGCAACAGGCCAGTGGCCAGCGGGTCCAGCACGCCGGTATGGCCGGCCTTGGCCGCATTGAGCAACCAGCGCGCCTTTTGCAGCGCATTATTGCTGGAGATATCGTAAGGCTTGTCGATCAGCAGCACGCCATCAATCTGGCGGCGGTTGCTGCGCGGCTTGCTCATTCCTCGCTACCTTCCTGCTCTTGTGCAGCTGTTGCGCTCTCGCCTTCACCTGCACTAAATTTCTCGGCATCTTCACGCGCCACCTGATTGATCAGGCTGGTCATGTGCATGCCGCGCGATACCGATTCGTCATAGACAAAATGCAATTGCGGCGTGGTGAACATCTTGATGCTGCGACCCAGCTCGGAGCGCAAGAAACCGGCGGAGTGATCCAGTGCTTCCTGGCTGACTTCGCGGGTTTTTTCATCCATCACGGTGTAGAACACCTTGGCGTGAGAGTAGTCACGCGTCACCTGCACGGCGGTAATGGTGATCCAGCCCACGCGCGGGTCTTTCAGACCGGTACGGACCAGTTCGGCCAACTCGCGCTGAATCTGCTCAGCAATACGGTCGGAGCGGGAGAAACCTTTTCTGGCTTTGGCCATGATTTCCATCCTGTCGGTATAAAAGCGGCCAACAGCCAGCCGGGCAGATACCCGGCCTTGTGTCAGCCGCCTTGAATGCAAAAGGCGAGCGCCTTCGAGCCTGAGCCCGAAGCGCGCCCGCCGGGGAGCTGCCGCTTACAGCGAGCGAGCCACTTCCACGATTTCGAAAGCTTCCAGTTGGTCGCCTTCCTGGATGTCGTTGAAGTTCTTCAGCATCAGGCCACATTCGTAACCCTGCTTCACTTCCTTCACGTCGTCCTTGAAGCGCTTCAGCGAGTCCAGTTCGCCGGTATGCACCACCACGTGGTTGCGGATCAGACGGATCGAAGCGCTGCGCTTGATCAGGCCGTCGGTCACCATACAACCCGCGATATTGCCTACCTTCGACACCGGGATCACCTGACGGATCTCGACAGTACCCAGGATTTGTTCCTTCTTCTCCGGAGCCAGCATGCCGGACAGGGCTGCTTTCACCTCGTCTACTGCATCGTAGATGATGCTGTAGTAACGGATGTCCACGCCTTCGTTTTCGGCCAGCTTGCGCGCAGCGGCGTCAGAGCGGGTGTTGAAGCCGATCACGATGGCCTTGGAGGCAATCGCCAGGTTGATGTCCGATTCCGAGATACCACCCACGCCGGAGTGCAGGATGCTGACACGCACTTCGTCGGTGGACAGTTTCTGCAGGCTGCCGGCCAGGGCTTCGTAGGAACCCTGCACATCGGCCTTGATGATGATGGACAAGGTTTGCACCTCACCACCGCCATCGGCCATCTGGGCAAACATGTTTTCCAGCTTGGCGGCCTGCTGCTTGGCCAGACGTACGTCACGGAACTTGCCCGCACGGAACAGGGCGATTTCACGCGCCTTGCGTTCGTCGGTCAGCACCATGGCATCTTCACCGGCTTGCGGCACGTCGGACAGACCCAGAATTTCTACCGGGATGGCCGGGCCAGCGGTGTCGATGGCCTTGCCGTTTTCGTCCATCATGGCGCGAACGCGACCAAATGCCGTACCAGCCAGGACCACATCGCCCTTCTTCAGGGTACCGGACTGAACCAGCAGCGTGGCAACCGGGCCACGACCCTTGTCCAGACGGGCTTCCACGATGATGCCCTTGGCCGGGGCTTCGATCGGTGCATTCAGCTCCAGTACTTCAGCCTGCAGCAGGATGGCTTCCAGCAGCGCATCGATATTGGTGCCCTGCTTGGCAGAGACTTCGATGAACTGGGTATCGCCACCCCAGTCTTCCGGCACCACTTCGTGCGAAACCAATTCCTGACGGATGCGTTCTACATTGGCACCCATCTTGTCGATCTTGTTGACCGCCACCACCATCGGCACCTTGGCAGCCTTGGCATGGTGAATGGCTTCAATGGTCTGCGGCATCACGCCGTCGTCGGCAGCCACGACCAGCACCACGATGTCGGTCGCCTTGGCACCACGAGCACGCATGGCGGTAAACGCTTCGTGACCCGGGGTATCCAGGAAGGTGATCATGCCGCGCGGGGTTTCCACGTGGTAAGCACCGATGTGCTGGGTAATGCCACCGGCTTCGCCCGCAGCCACTTTGGCGCGACGAATGTAGTCCAGCAGCGAGGTTTTGCCGTGGTCGACGTGACCCATGACAGTTACTACCGGCGGACGCGGCAATACAGCCACTTCCACTTCTTCGCCTTCCGGCTTTTCCAGGTAGGCTTCCGGATCATCCGCCTGTGCCGCACGCGGCTTGTGGCCCATTTCTTCCACCACGATCATGGCGGTTTCCTGGTCCAGCACCTGGTTGATGGTCACCATCATGCCCATCTTCATCAGGACCTTGATCACCTCGACGGCCTTGACGGCCATGCGGTGAGCCAGATCGGCTACGGAGATGGTTTCCGGCACCAGCACTTCATGAATGATGGGTTCGGTCGGGGCCTGGAAAGCATGCTGATTGTTCTGCTTGTGCTTGCCCTTGCCACCGCGGGATTTCCAGTCGCTGCCGGCATCGCCGCCCTTGGTCTTCAGACCACGGCCCTTCTTGCCTTCTTCCCAGCGCTCGTTACCCTTCTTGGCGCCGCCCTTCTTGGCATCCGGACGACCGGCTACCGTAGCAGGAACGACCGGGGCACCCGGCGCTGCAGCCGGACGCGGGCCACGGTTGTCAGCACCAGCCGGACGCGGACCACGATTGTCGACACCAGCCGGGCGCGGGCCACGGTTGTCACCAGCCGGACGCGGACCACGGTTGTCGCCAGCCGGGCGCGGGCCACGGTTGTCGCCAGCCGGACGCGGACCACGGTTGTCGGCACCAGCCGGACGCGGGCCACGCTCATCACGGCGCTCGTCGCTGCGCGCTTCAACCGGCTTCGGTGCTTCAACCGGCTTGGGAGCCGGTGCCGGTGCCGGTTGCTGGGCAGCCAGACGAGCAGCCTGACGGCGCTCTTCACGTTCGATCTTTTCGCGCATCAGCTCTTGCTGACGGGCACGGAAAGCAGCCTGACGCTTTTCTTCCGCTTCACGGGAGGCTACTTCTTCCGGCGACAGAATGGAGGCCACGGTGCGTACCGGAGCCGGAGCCGGCTTGGCAGCAGGTGCAGCTTCCTTGGCCGGGGCTTCCGCAACCGGAGCTACCGGTGCGGCGGGCTTGGATTCCACCTTGGGTTCAACCTTTACTTGCGGTTCCGGCTTTGCTTCCGGCTTGACTTCAGCCGGCTTGGTCTCTGCCGCCGGAGCGGGGGCAGAAACAGGTTCGGCGGCCTTGGCTACCGCAGCGGCAACCGGCGCAACTTCCGCCGGAGCAACTGCCGGACCATCTTCCGGGCGAACCACGACACGCTTCTTGCGCGTCTCCACTTTTACCGTACTACCGTCTGCGGTCTTGATTTCACTGGTGGACTTGCGGGTCAGCGTAATACGCGACTCATCACGGGCGCCATGCGAACGCTTCAGGTAGTCAAGAAGCTGGGATTTATCCTGCTCAGAGAGCGTATCATCCGGCGCGCGCTTGGCCACACCCGCTGCACGAAGCTGTTCCAGCAATCGTTCAGGCGTGAGGTTCAGCTCACCGGCAAACTGTTTTACATTCGTCAATACCATGCGTCTTCCCAAATTCCGTAAATACTTCCCGAAGAAGCCTTACTGGTTGAACCAGTGTTCGCGCGCTTTCATGATGATTGCACGTGCAGCTTCAGCTTCAATGCCGGTCATGTCCACCAGATCGTCGACGGCCAGATCGGCCAGATCATCTCGCGTGGACACGCCGTTTTCGGCCAACTTGCGAACCAGTTCGGCATCCAGACCCTCGATATCCTTCAGGTCTTCGGACACACCTTCGACTTTCTCTTCGGACGCAATGGCCTGGGTGAGGATGGCGTCACGTGCACGGCTACGCAGCTCATTCACCAACTCCTCGTCAAAACCGTCGATCTCCAGCATCTCGGCGATCGGCACATATGCCACCTCTTCCAGGGTGGCGAAACCCTCTTGCACCAGAACAGTGGCAGTTGCTTCATCCACGCTCAGGCACTTGACGAACAGATCACGCAATTGCGCGTCTTCCGCCTGGTGTTTCTCTTCCGCTTCGGTAACCGTCATGATGTTCAGGTACCAGCCGGTCAGCTCGGCAGCAAGCTTCACGTTCTGGCCACTGCGACCGATGGCCAGCGCCAGCTGGTCTTCCTCGACCACCACATCCATGCTGTGGTTGTCTTCGTCGATCATGATGCGGTTGACTTCGGCCGGGGACAGCGCGTTGATCACGAACTGTGCCGGCTCCGGTGCCCACAACACGATATCGATACGCTCGCCAGCCAGTTCCTGGGTCACGGCCTGAACGCGGGAGCCGCGCATGCCGATGCAGGTACCTTGCGGATCGATGCGGGCATCGTTGGCCTTGACGGCGATCTTGGCACGCAGACCGGCATCGCGGACGGCTTCCTTGATCTCCAGCAGGCCTTCTTCGATTTCCGGCACTTCCAGTTCGAACAGCTTGATGATGAACTGGCTGGAAGTACGCGACAACACCAGCTGCGGACCACGACCCATGCGGTCGATGCGCAGCAGGAAGGCCTTGACGCGGTCACCCACGCGCAGGTTTTCCTTCGGAATCATCTGATCGCGAGGCAGTACGGCTTCCAGCTTGCCGCATTCGATGATGGCATTGCCACGTTCGATACGCTTGATGGTGCCACTGACCAGATGTTCGCGACGCTGCAGGAACTCGTTCAGCAGCTGTTCACGCTCGGCATCGCGGATGCGTTGCAGGATGACCTGCTTGGCAGTCTGCGCACCGATGCGGCCGAATTCGACCGCTTCCATCGGCTGTTCGATCACGGCACCCACTTCGATGCGCGGATCATCATCACGCGCGTCGGTGATGGTGAGTTCACGGCTTTCGTTTTCGATCAGCTCGTTCTGCACCACCGTCCAGCGGCGGAAAGTCTGGTACTGCCCGGTATGGCGGTCGATTTCGACACGCACATCCATTTCGTCATCGGTAAACTTCTTTTTGGTTGCCGAAGCAAGCGCCATTTCAAGGGCGGAAAAGACCACGTCCTTGCTGACGTTCTTCTCGCTTGCCAGGGCATCAACCAGCAACAAAATCTCGCGACTCATGCATTCCTCCGAATTTTTGTCCTTATGCGTGGCGTCAGAGCCCGCCTCCGCTCAAAACTCAGGCTCTAGCCTGGCTTTGTCGATATTGGTCAGGGCAATTGCCACGATGCGGCCGCCGTCCACTTCCAGTTTGACGGCGCCATCTTCAACCCCAGCAAGACGACCGGCAAACTTCTTTTGCTGCTCGACCGGCATGCGCGTCTTGATCTTGGCAAGCTGTCCGGCAAAGCGCACGAAGTCGGCCTCTTTCTTGAGAGGACGATCCAGCCCCGGGGAGGAAACCTCGAGCCGTTCGTAATTAACGTTTTCAACCGTAAACAGACGGGTAAGGTGGTTGCTTACCAGCACACAGTCTTCCACCGTGATACCACCGGGCTTGTCCATAAACACGCGATAACCGCCACCCTGGGTCATTTCGAAATCGACCAGCTCATAGCCTAGACCTGGCAGGGTGTTTTCCAGCAGCAAACGAACATCCATTGCTTCTTTCCACAAATAAAAAATGGGCGAAACGCCCATCCCTAAACATCGCGATTGTAACCCATTCCCGCGAAAAAGAAAACCGAAGCCTGTCAAGCCCCTACCCGCCGCCACAGCGCGCAGGTCCTGCGCTTTGCGCGAGTTTTTTACATACTGTAAATTAGCCGCAACCCGACGAAGTGCGGGTATATAAGAACGGGCGCAATGCCCGGTCGAAAATTCAGAAACAAATATATAGAAGACGCTCGCCTGCACGACAACTGCCGGCGCGGCACTCTCGAATCAGCACGATGGAGAAACCCTAAGATATGGAAAAGGTTTGGCTAAAGAATTACCAGCCGGGGGTACCACACGAGATCGACATCAACCAGTTCCAGTCGATTGTTGAGGTGTTTGATCGCAGCGTAACGAAGTTCCGCGACCGGCCAGCCATGGCCAATATGGACAAGGTGCTGAGCTATGGCGAGCTGCAAACGCTGACCGTGCAGTTTGCGTCCTTCCTGCAAAACACGCTGAAGCTGCAAAAAGGCGACCGCGTGGCCGTGATGATGCCCAATCTGCTGCAGTATCCGGTGGCCGTGTTCGGCACGCTGCGCGCCGGCGGCACCGTGGTCAATGTCAATCCGCTGTACACCCCGCGCGAACTGGAACACCAGCTCAACGACTCCGGTGCCGAAACCATCGTCATCCTGGAGAACTTCGCCAATGTGCTGCAAGACGTGATCGGCCGCACCAAGGTCAAGAACGTCATCATTGCGTCGATTGGCGACATGCTGGGCTTCCCCAAGCGGCTGCTGGTGAACTTCGTGGTGCGCAAGATCAAGAAGATGGTGCCGGCATGGCAACTGCCCGGCCACATCGGCTTCAACGACGCCCTGGCAGCGGGTGCATCGCATAGCTTCAAGCCGGTACAGATCGGCCATGAAGACATCGCCTTCCTGCAATACACCGGCGGCACCACCGGCATCTCCAAGGGTGCCATGCTGGTCCACCGCAACATCATTGCCAATATGCTGCAGGCCGGCAGCTGGGTGAAGCCGGCGGCGCGCGAGGGGCAGGAAGTCATCATCACCGCCCTGCCGCTGTACCATATCTTTTCGCTGACGGCCAACCTGATGGTGTTCACCGAATTGGGCGCGCTGAATATCCTGATCACCAATCCGCGCGACATCCCCGGCTTTATCAAGGAGATCAAGAAATACCGCGTCACCGCCATGACCGGGGTGAATACCCTGTTCAACGCGCTGCTGAATAATCCGGATTTCCTGACTGTCGATTTCTCCAGCTGGCGCTTGGCACTGGGTGGGGGCATGGCGGTGCAAAAGGCCGTGGCCGACAAATGGAAACAGGTCACCGGCGTCACTCTGGCCGAAGCCTATGGCCTGACCGAAACCAGCCCCGCTGCCTGCATCAACCCGCTGGACATCAAGGCCTACAACGGCACCATCGGCCTGCCCGTTCCCTCCACCGATATTGAAATCCGTGGTGCGGATGGCCAGGCGCTGCCGCAAGGTGAGCAGGGTGAGCTGTGCATCCAGGGCCCGCAAGTGATGAAGGGCTACTGGAACCGACCGGACGAAACGGCCAAGGTCATCGACGAGCGCGGCTTCCTGGCCACCGGCGACATGGCCATGGTGACACCGGAAGGCTTCGTCAAGCTGGTGGACCGCAAGAAGGACATGATTCTGGTATCCGGCTTCAATGTTTACCCCAATGAAGTGGAAGACATCATCGCCAGCCACCCCGGCGTGCTGGAAGTGGCCTGCATTGGCATACCGGACGACAAGTCCGGCGAGGTGGTCAAGGTATTCGTGGTGAAAAAAGACCCGACCCTGACGGAAAAAGATGTCATCCACCATTGCCGGGAAAACCTGACCGGCTACAAGGTACCCAAGATGGTGGAGTTCCGCAGCGAACTACCCAAGACCAATGTCGGCAAGATCCTGCGCCGCGCACTGCGCGACCAGGAGGTCGGCAAACAGGCCTGAGCCAGCCAAGCCCGCCCCGGCGGGCTTTTTTCTTGCTGTCGCTCGTCGCCGACTGCAGGCACAATACGGCTATAACAAGGACAGTGTGCCGTCCGCCACAACACATCTCTTGTCTATCGGGAATACCAACCATGCTGATGCTGCCGTTCTTCAAGCTGATGGCCGACAAACAGGCCAGCGACATCTTTTTCACCGCTGATGCACCGCCACAGATCAAGATCGACGGCGTGACCCTGCCCATCAACGACAAGCCGCTGTCCGCCGACATCGTGCGCCAGCTGGCCTACAGCCTGATGAACGAGGTGGAAATCGCCACCTTCGAGCGCGAACTGGAAATGAACTTCGGCCGTCTGGTCGACACCCTGGGCAACTATCGCGTCAACATCTTCAAGCAACGCGGCACGGTGGCCATGGTGGTGCGCTTCATCCGCCCCAGGATTCCGTCGCTGGCCGAGCTGAACCTGCCAGACAAGCTGCAGGAACTGGTCCTGCAAAAGCGTGGCCTGATCATCGTGGTGGGTGCCACCGGCAGCGGTAAAAGCTCGACCGTGGCCTCCTTGCTGGAGCATCGCAACCAGACGCAGTCCGGCCACATCCTGACCGTGGAAGACCCGATCGAATTCGTTTACCGCCATCAAAAATCCATCGTCAACCAGCGTGAAATTGGCGTGGACACCTTCTCCTATCAGAACGCCCTGAAGAACGCCATGCGCGAAGCGCCGGACGTACTGATGATCGGCGAGGTCCGCGATGCGGAAACCATGACCCACGCCATCAATTACGCGCAGTCCGGTCACCTGTGCCTGAGCACCCTGCACGCCAACAACAGCTATCACATGCTGAACCGTGTCATCAGCATGTTCCCGACGGAAAGTCGCAATGCCTTGCTGATGGACCTGTCGGTCTCCTTGCGCGCGGTGATTTCGCAGCGCTTGATTCCCACCAAGGACGGCAAGCAGATCCCGGCGCTGGAAATCCTGATCAATACCCCGCACATCGCCGAGCTGATCCGCAACGGCGACGTGGACCAGATCAAGGAAGCCATCGAAAACAGCATGAGCGAAGGCGCGCAGACTTTCGAGCAGTCCTTGTTCCGGCTTTATCAGCAAGACCGCATCCTGCTGGACGACGCCTTGAAAAATGCCGACTCGCCCACCAATCTGTACTGGCTGATCAACCATGCGCAGAACAAGCAGACCGAAGCGCAAACCGCCAGCAAGCAACAGCAGGAGCGGCAGGACAGCGACAACACGGCCACCAGCTTTGACGGATTCACCCTGGATTTATAAAACAAGCACACACACATGATCACCCTCTACGGCATCCCCAATTGCAATACGGTCAAGAAAGCCCGCCAGTGGCTGACCGAACACCAGATCGACTACGTGTTTCACGACTTCAAGAAACAGGGCGTCAGCGCCGCGCAGCTGCAAGGCTGGATAGACGCCATCGGCCTGGACAAGCTGATCAACCGCCAGGGCACTACCTGGCGCGGCCTGAGCGAAGAACTGAAAGCACAGGCGGCCAGCGCAGCCGGTGCCATCGCCATCCTGCAAGCACAGCCCTCCATCATCAAGCGTCCGGTACTGGAGCGCGCCGGCACCGTCAGCGTGGGCTTTAACGAAGCGCAATGGGCCGCGGAGTTCGGCGCATGAGCAAAACACTAGACCTCACCTGCGAACTGATCCGCCGCGACTCGGTGACCCCGCGTGATGCCGGCTGCCAGCCGCTGCTGGCCGAGCGTCTGCAGGCGCTGGGTTTTGTCATTGAAAACATGCGCTTTGGCGATGTGGACAATCTGTGGGCGCGCCGTGGCAATAGCGGCCCGCTGCTGTGCTTTGCCGGCCATACCGACGTAGTGCCGAGCGGCCCGACCGAACAGTGGGACAGCCCGCCGTTCGAGCCGCGCCAGCGCAATGGCCTGTTGTACGGCCGGGGTGCGGCCGACATGAAAGCCTCGCTGGCTGCCTTCATCACCGCCATCGAAGCCTTTGTCGCCGATCACCCGCAGCACAGCGGCAGCATCGCGCTGCTGCTGACCTCGGATGAAGAAGGCGTGGCCACCGATGGTTCGGTCAAGGTAGTGGATACGCTGGAAGCACGCGGCGAGCTGATTGATTACTGCATCGTCGGCGAACCCACGTCGGACCAGCTGCTGGGCGACACCATCAAGAATGGCCGCCGTGGCTCGCTGTCCGGCCGGCTGGTGATCCACGGCATCCAGGGCCACATTGCCTATCCGCACCTGGCCAAGAACCCGGTACACCTGATGGCCCCGGCACTGGCCGAGCTGGCCAGCACCGAGTGGGACCAGGGCAATGATTTCTTCCCACCCACCAGCTGGCAGGTATCCAACATCCACGCCGGCACTGGCGCGGTGAACATCATTCCCGGCCTGTGTGAAATCCGCTTCAATTTCCGTTTCAGCCCGGAAAGCACGGTGGAGTCGCTGAAAGACCGCGTGCACGCCATTCTGGATCGCCACGGCCTGGGCTATGAACTGCACTGGTCGCTGTCCGGCATGCCTTTCATCACCGCCCCTGGCGCACTGACCGATGCCCTGAGCAGCGCCATCCGGCAGGTCACCGGGCAGACTGCAACGCTCTCCACCACCGGCGGCACATCAGATGGCCGCTTCATCAAGCGCATCGCGCGCGAGCTGGTGGAATTCGGCCCGGTCAATGCCACCATCCACAAACTGAACGAGTGTGTGGAAGTGGCCCACCTGGAACCATTGGCGGAAATCTACCAGCGCACGCTGGAACAGCTGCTGCCAGACTGAAACCTCCCCCGGCCAGCACCGGCCTATGGCTGCGACCTGGCCGGATAGCACAGCGGGCAAGCCGGATTAGCGCATTTCAGCGCGTACTTGTTAAGCAGGCGGTGCAACTGGCCGGAAGCATCGAGACGTTGGTATTGCCCGAAGGCGGCCGGCTGCACCACCGCAGCGGGCTCTGCCTGCTGTGGCGGCCAGGCTGGCCGCTTGCGTGCCAGCAAGCAGCAGCAGGAATGACACGCCGTAGTCATTCGCTTGTGTCATGATTTGCTCACCTTGTTTCGGCCCATCATCCCGGCCAGTGTAGCATTGCCGACACCGCCAGCCGCCCTGATCGCCCCGACCCCGGAATATGAAAACGCCAGCCACTCTCCCACCTGTTTCTGCCGACCGCCGTCGCGAGCGGCAAAGTCGTGCAAGCAGCCTGCTGGCCATGCTGGCGGCTCTGGGCTGCCTGCTGTGCAGCCTGTTGCTGGCCGAGTGGCCGGCACGCCTGTTGTGGCTGAGCCATGCCGCCACACTAGGTCTGCTGGCCGGTCTGCTCAATGCGGCTGCCAGCCGGGCAGGCTGGCGCCGTCGCCGGCAGGGTGCTGCCGCGCTGCCGCTGCTGGCTTTCACCTGGCCCTCCTGGCTTGGCATGCGTCCGCTCCGCACGGCTGCCGCCAAGCAACAAAACCAGCCACTGCGCCGCTTGTTGCTGTGGCCGCGACTGCGGCGGCTGATCGGCCGTCACACTGGCTGGCCGGTGATCTGGCAGGCGCTGGGCAGCCTGCTGGCTGTATTGCTGTCTGTGCTGCTGGTGCAGGCCGAGCTGAGTGTCGGCACAAGCAGCGGCATCAGCCGTCAGTCCTTGTTAATGCCGGGGCTGTGCGGACTGCTGGCTGCCTTCGCCTGCCTGCTGCTGGAGCGCAAGCTGGCACAGCAAAGCGCTGCCGACTGGCCGGAAGCCCCGCTGCTGCTCAAGCTGTCACGCGCCATCATTCTCGCCCTGCTGCTGCCTGCGCTATGCGGATTCGGCCTCATGCTGGGCCTGGACTGGCTATTGCCCGGCCTGCAGCTAGCCGGCTACTGGACCTTGCTGCTCAGCGCCGAACTGCTGCTGCGCGCCCTGCTGAGCGGATTTCGCCCCTATCACCGGCAGCAGGCAGCGCCGCCCGCCTTCAATAGCCTGCTGGCCTCGCTCATGCAGCGCAGCAACCCGGCTCAGCGGCTGCGTCAGCAGCTGCAACAGGGACTGGGGCTGGAATTGCGCCATAGCTGGGCACTGCGTTTTCTCGGCAGCGCCCTGCGTCCGCTGGCCGCCGGCTTGCTGTTATGCGGCTGGCTGCTGAGCAGCCTCAGCATCATCGGCACCGACCAGCGCGGCATCTATCAGCGCTTTGGTGCCGCCGTGGCCGTATGGCAGCCCGGCCTGCACCTGGGCCTGCCGTGGCCGCTGGGCCGTGTCAGCTATATCGAGAATGGTCAGGTCCATCAGCAGGCCAGCACCCTGCTGCAGAACGAAGACGATGGCGGACAAAACAGCCCCGCCAGCAATAACCGTCTGTGGGATGACCAACACCGCGCCGAGAGCATGCAGCTGATTGCCAGTGGCCGTGGCAGCAGCCAGTCCATCCAGCTGATGGGGCTGGATGTGCGGCTGGTCTACCGCCAGGGGCTGCGCGATGAGGACGCGCTGGCGCTGTACCGGCTGGCTGATGCCCCGGCCCTGCTGCACAGCCTGGCCGAGCAGACCATGCTGCATTACTTTGCCGGCCAGCAACTGGATCAGCTGCTGGGTGAAGGGCTATCGGCCACCGCCGTGCAACTGCGAAACCGGATACAGCAGCAACTGGACCGCTCCGCCGCCGGCATCGAGCTGCTGGCGGTGGTGATTCAGGCCATTCACCCACCGGCCGCCGCCGCCAATGCCTATCATGGCGTGCAGGCCGCGCAGATTCTGGCCCAGGCCAATGTGGCGGCCGAGCGCGCCCAGGCGGTGCGCAGCCATAGTGCCGCCGTGCAGGCCGCCCTGCACCAGAGCGCCGCTGCCAGTGCCGCCGCTGCCGAGCAACTAGCCACCAGCCGCGCCGATGCCATTGCTTTTCAGGCCGACCGGCAGGCTTACCAGCTGGACGGCCAAACCTTTTTGCTGGAACGCTATCTGCATGCACTGGCGCATGGGCTGAGCCACACCCGACCGCTGATCATCGACCACCGCATTCAGGCCGCCGAGCTGCCCACCATCGACCTGCGGCCGCCCGGCAGCACGCTGGCCCTGCCCGATGCCGCACTCAAGCCGCCGCCCATTGCTACCGAGCCTGCCGCCCGTGCGGCGGTGCCGCGCCCCTGAGGAGTCCGAATTGGACCATTCCGCTCACCATCATCACCCCACCACGCCGCCCCTGCCACGCCGCAGCCTGCTGTGGCGACAACTGGCCGGCCTGGCCGTGCTGCTGCTGGCCGCCCTGTCCTGCTGCCTGCTGCAAGTGCATTCCGGCGAAGCCGTCGTCATCACCCGTTTTGGCGATCCGGTACGCGTGCTGCTGCAACCGGGCCTGGCATGGCGGCTGCCGCCGCCGCTGGAAAGCGCCATCACTGTCGACCTGCGCCTGCGCACCACATCCAGCGGTCTGCAGGATGTCGGCACCCGCGACGGCCTGCGCGTCATCATGCAAAGCTATGTGGCCTGGCAAGTGCCGGCCGATGCCACCCACATCACCCGCTTCTTGCGGGCGGTACAAAACCAGCCGGAAGAAGCCTCGCGCCAGATTGCCACCTTTGCTGGCTCAGCCATGGAAACCGGCAGCAGCGGTTTTGCCCTGTCCAGCCTGGTGAATACCGATGCCAGCCAGTTGCGCATCAGCCAGTTAGAACAGCGGCTGCGCCAGCAACTGGCCCCGCAACTGCTGGCCAGTTATGGCTTGCGGGTGGTGGATGTCGGGCTGGAACGGCTGACGCTGCCAGCCGTCACGCTGGACGCCACCGTGGCGCGCATGCGCGCCGAGCGCGACACCATCGCAGCGGAGCGCACGGCCAGCGGCAATGAAGAAGCCGCCGCCATCCGCGCCAATGCCGCACGCGATGCGCGCATCCGCCAGGCCGATGCCAGCGTGGCCGCCGCCCAGATCGAAGCTGGCTCACGGGTGGAGGCCGCCCGCATCTACGCCGATGCCTACCAGCGCGCACCGGATCTGTACAAGACACTGCGCTCACTGGATACCCTTAACAACGTGGTCAACAGCTCGACCCAGCTGGTATTGCGCACCGATGCCGCCCCCTTCCGCGCGCTGGTGGACGGCCCGCCGGGGCTGGCTGCCAGCAAGAGTGCAAAGGGGCGCTGATGCCGACCGCCGAACACACCGCCAGCCCGCTGGAACAATCACTGCGCCTGAGCTACCGCCTGCTGCTGGCCATCACCCTGCTGGCCGGCCTGGCCTGGCTGTTTGGCCATGTACGGCCGATAGCAGCCGACAGCCAGGCCGTGGTAATGCGCTTTGGCGCGGTCGAGCGGGTGCAGCGTGCCGGGCTATTGCTGGCCTGGCCCAGCCCGATCGAGGAAATCCTGCTGCTGCCCGCCGGCGAGCGGCTGCAACAGCGCCAGATCAGCGGGCTGGCCCGCAACGCACATGCGCTGGCACTGGATGGTGCCGGCACCTCGCTGCGCCAGATGGGCGACGCGCTGGCTGGCTCGGGCTATCTGCTGAGCGGCGATCTGGGTGTGGTGCAGCTGAATGCCACGGTCTACTACCAGATTGACGATGCCATGGCCTATGCCGTGCAGGGCGAACAGGCGCTGCCGGCGCTGGACCGGCTGGTCAGTGCCGCCGCGCTGCAACTGAGTGCCGGACGTGACCTGGACAGCATTCTGGTCAGCCGTGGCAGTACCGCATCCGGCCAACTGGCCATGCAACGGGAACGGCTGCGCGCCGAACTGGTGGCTGCCGCCAACCAGCGCCTGCAGTCGCTGCGCCAGCGTGGCGTGGCGCTGGGTATCCGCATCGTGCGCATCGACCTGCTATCCGTTCTGCCACACCAGGCCCAAGCCGCTTTTGATGCGGTACTGACCGCCGACCAGACCGTGGAGCGGCAACTGGCCCTGGCGCGCACCGCCGCCGCCCAGCAACAGCAACAGGCCAGTGCCGCCGTCAGCAGCATTCTCAACAGCGCCCACGCCCATGCCAATGAACGGCTGGCACTGGCACGCAGCGAAACCAGCGAGATCAGCGCACTGGCCAGCCACATGCAACAGCCCGATGGCCCGGAGCTGCTGCGCCAGCTCTACCGCAACCGGATTCAGGGTGTGCTGGCCAAGGCCGGCCAGCTCACCACCATTGCCCCGGACAGCAGTGGCCGGCTGATCCTGCCCGGAGTACGGCCATGAGCTTGTGCTGCACACCCGGCGGCAAAGACCTGCTCAGCCCGACCGAACAACAGGGGCTGCGCCGGCAACTGCTGCTGGCCATGAGCGCCGTCGGCCTGTTGCTGCTGGCCGCCTGCTGGCAGTTCGGCCTGGACAATGGCAGCGCCCTAGCGCAATGGCTGACCGCCGCCGCCGCCCTGCTGATGGCCGGGCCAGCCTTGCGTGCAGCCTGGCGCAGCCTGCAACACCCCGACCTGCATGGCATGACCGACCTGCTGGTGGCCCTGGCCATCATCGGTGCCTGGGCCAGCGGCGATCTGCTCAGCGCCGCCCTGCTCCCCATCCTGATGGTGCTGGGCCACGTACTGGAAGAACGCAGCCTGCTGGGTTCGCAAGAGGCCATCCAGGCGCTGTCCACGCTGACCCGCAGCCGCAGCCGCCGCCTGCTGGCCGATGGCAGCTACGAGGACATCGACAACAACCAGCTGCATAGCGGCGACTGTGTCGAAGTCCGCGCCGGCGACCGCATTCCGGCCGACGGCATGGTGCGTCAGGGGCAGTCCAGCCTGGATACCTCGGCCATCACCGGCGAATCCTTGCCACAGGATGTGACTGCCGGCAGCCAGGTCTATGCCGGGGCGGTGAATCTGCAGGGCCTGCTGCTAGTGGAAATCAGCCAGGTGGGCGAGCAGTCGGCGCTGGGCCGCATCACTGCCTTGATGCGCGAGGCCGAAATGGCCAAGCCGCCGATTACCCGGCTGGTGGAAGGCCATGCCGGCGCTTATCTGGGCCTGGTACTGGCGCTGGCCGCACTCAGCTGGTTTATCAGCCGCGATACCCAGGCCATGCTGGCCGTACTGGTGGCCGCCTGCCCCTGCGCGCTGGTGCTGGCGACACCGGCAGCAGCCGTCGCTGGCGTGGCGGTGGCAGCACGCCATGGCATCCTGATTCGCGGCACGGCTTTTCTGGAAGAACTGGCCGATGTCTCCTCGCTGGTCATCGACAAAACCGGCACCCTCACCAGCGGCCAGCTCAGCCTGCAGCGGGTGGAGGTGCTTGACGCCACTCCGGGGCCGGACATCCACCTGCTGGCCGCCAGCCTGGGGGCCAGCAGCAGCCATCCGGTCAGCCGGGCACTGGCCGCGCTGGCCGGCACCCAGCCGCTGCTGCCGCTGACTGCCGTGCAGGAGATGGCCGGCATGGGCTTGCAGGCCGATACCGCATGGGGGCAGGCCGTGCTGGGCCGGCCTGCCCTGCTGCAGCAGATGGGCATCAGCCATCTGCCACCGGCGCGTGGGGCGGCTTCGCTGGTCGGGCTGGCGCTCAATGGCCGCTTGCTGGCCTGGTTTCATCTGGCAGACACCCCACGCCCGGAAGCAGCAGAGGCCATGCGCCAGCTGCGGCAGCTGGGCCTGCAGCGCCAGCTCCTGCTGACCGGAGACCACGCCGCAGCGGCCGAGCCGCTGGCACAGGCGCTGGGTATAGAACGCGTAGTCGCCCAGGTATTGCCGGCAGGCAAGCTGGCCGCGGTACAGGCTGAAATCAGCGCTGCTTACCGCCCGCTGGTGGTGGGCGATGGCATCAATGACTCGCTGGCGCTCAAGGCCGGTGCCGTCGGCATTGCCATGGGGGCGAATGCTGCCGATATCGCGGTGGCCGCCGCCGACGTGGTGTTGATCAGCAAGGATCTGCGCCGGCTGGCCACCGCCATCCGCCTGAGCCGGCAGTGTCGCCGCACCCTGACGTTCAATGTGGCACTCGGCCTGGGCTGGACCGGCCTGCTCACCCTACTGGCGGCGCTGGGCCTGCTCGGTTCGGCCGGGGTATTGCTGGCGGCACTGCTGCATAACCTGAGCAGCCTGCTGGTGATGGCCAATGCCGGACGGCTGCTGCGTTTTCAGGACAGGCTGCCAACACTGGCCGCCCCGCCCGGCACAATATGAAGACAGACCACACCGCACACCTTCACTGGCGCAAGCCTGCAGCTTTGCGTCCCCGGCATGAATGCCAAGCGGCTCCCGCTGACTTACCATAAGGCCACCATGGAACTCGAAATCGCCAAAATCTTTATCGCCCTGCTGGTGCTGGTCAATCCGCTCGGGGCCATTCCCATCTTCATCAGCCTGACGCCCAACGCCAGCCAGCTGGAGCGCAAGCGCATTGCCAAAACCACCACGCTGGCCGTGGCGGTGGTGCTCTGCCTGTTTGCCGTGGTGGGCGAAACCCTGCTGCACTTTCTGGGTATCAGCATTGGTTCTTTCCAGGTAGGTGGCGGCTTGCTGGTGATGCTGATTGCCATCGCCCTGATGAACGCCCAGCCAGCACCAACCAAAACCACCCAGGAAGAACGATCGGAAGCCGAAGCCAAGACCAATATCGCGGTCGTGCCACTGGCCATTCCGCTGCTGACCGGCCCCGGCACCATTTCCACCGTCATCATTTATGCCTCCACCGCCCACTCCTGGGTGCAGGTGGTGTATCTGCTGATCAGCAGCCTGCTGGTGGCGGTGACCTGTTATGGCGCACTGGTACTGGCTTCGCCCATCAGCCGTCTGCTGGGTCAGACCGGCATCAATATCGTCAACCGGGTGATGGGCATGCTGCTGGCGGCGGTGTCGGTGGAGATCATTGTCGACGGGCTGTACCGGCTGTTTCCGCAGCTGTCGCGCTAAAGCACCCGCCAGATTCCGGCCCTTGGCCGGCTTGATCTGGCGCAAACCATCTGTATCGAATCTGTCATTACCCGGCCATGACAAGCCTTTGACATGACAGATCAAATCATTGATATACAAAGAATATCTGGCATCTGTACATACAAACAGACAGACAACTGTGCATTGTCTGTCATGGTGACAGCGCCTACAAAGTGCGGGTTAACTTCTCGGTGCCTGCGCCATGACTCCGTCCATTCCCGTCAAGATTTATCCCCGTCTCACCAGTGGCCGCTTCAACAACCTGCGGGTGTTGCTGGTCATCCTTACCCAGCTGGTTTTCCTCGGCCTGCCCTGGCTGCGCTGGAATGAGCGCCAGGCGGTGCTGTTTGATCTGGATCGCCACCAGTTTTTCATCTTTGGTGCCAGTTTCTGGCCGCAAGACTTTGTTTATCTGGCAGCCTTGCTGGTGCTGTGCGCGCTGGGCTTGTTCTGGTGGACCACGCTAGCCGGGCGACTGTGGTGCGGCTATTCCTGTCCGCAAACCGTCTACACCCAGATCATGCTGTGGATAGAGCGGCTGGTATTGGGCGACCACAAGGCCAGGCGCAAGCTGGATGCCGCGCCCAACAGTGCGGGCAAACTGCTGAAAAAGGGCCTGGCCCACGGCCTGATGCTGCTGTTTTCGCTGTGGACCGGCTTTACCCTGGTTGCCTACTTCACCCCGGCCACCGAGCTGGCCAGTAGCCTGTGGCAGGGGCAACTGGGACCGTGGGAAAGCTTCTGGCTGCTGTTTTATGCTGTCTTCACCTACACCCTGGCCGGGCTGCTGCGGGAAAAAGTGTGCACGCATATGTGCCCTTATGCCCGCTTCCAGGGTGCCATGTTCGACCGCGACACGCTGATCATTTCCTACGATGGCCAGCGCGGCGAACCGCGTGGCAAGCAGGCTGACAAATCCGGCGGCGGCTGCATCGACTGCGGCATCTGCGTGCAGGTTTGCCCCACCGGCATCGACATTCGCAACGGCCTGCAATACGAGTGCATCGGCTGCGCCGCCTGCATCGATGCCTGCGATCAGGTGATGGACCAGCTGCATGCCCCACGCGGGCTGATCCGCTACACCAGCGCTGCGGCACTGGAAGGCCAGCCGGACATCAAACCGGCCTGGCGTCGCCCGCGTGTACTGTTTTACAGCAGCCTGCTGCTGGGCATCAGCGTGCTGTCCGTGGTGAGCTTTCTCAACCGCATTCCGTTCAAGGCCGACATCCTGCGCGACCGCGCCACCCTGGTGCGGGAAACCGACGATGGCTGGCTGGAAAACAGTTACAGTGTGCGGCTGATCAACAGCAGCGAGCTGCCACAGCGCTTCGTCATCAGCGTGGAAGGCCTGCCGGGCATCCGGCTGGCGACTGCCAACCGGCCGGTGGCACTGGCGGCTACCGCCACCGAAACCATAGGCTTGCGGGTGCAGGTGGAGCCGCAGTACGCTGCCAAGGGCGCGCATGACATCCGTTTTGTCATCCGCTCGCTCGACCAGCCCGGCCATGTGCTGCAGGAAAAAAGCAGCTTTATCGGCGACTGAGCCCCACACCATGCGAGTCATTCATTCATGAGCAAAACCCTGCAGCTGGCACAATTGTTCCGCCATGCCATCGAACAGGGCCAGCTGCGCGCCGGCGACCGCCTGCCCTCGCTGCGCCGGCTGTGCCAGGACCACGGCGTCAGCCTCACCACGGCCCAGCGCGCCTATGCCGAACTGGAAAGGCAGGGCTTGCTGCAAGCCCTGCCACGCTCCGGTTTTCGCGTCTGCACACCGGCAGCCTCCTTGCGCCCGGCCGAACCGGCAACCGACGGCGTGCTGCGCATGGAGCACCTGACCACCGCCCTGCCCATGCCCTGGGGCTGCCCCTTCATCAATCCGGCGCTGATCAACACCACCCAGATGAACCGTGCCCTCAGCCGGGCGCTGCAAGACTACCGCGCCGCGCTGTCCAGCACGCCGATAGAAGGCTTCGAAGGCTTGCGCCGCGAACTGGGCCTGCATTATCTGAGCCAGGGCATCACCCTGGCCGGCGACGAACTGCTGATTACTTGCGGCGGCATGGAAGCGCTGACGCTGGCCATGCGTGCGGCGGTCAGCGCCTCTGGCAGCCACAGCATGGTGGTGGTGACACCGGCCTTTCCGGCGGCGCTGGACCAGTTGCGCCATCTGGGCATCAGCATGCTGCCACTGGCGTTGTCCGAGCAGGGCAGCCTGGATCTGGAGGCACTGGAGGCACTGCTGCAAGAAGAACGCCCGGCCGGCATCGTGCTGATGGCCAATTTCCAGCACCCGACTGGTCTGTTGCTGCCGGAAGCACAAAAGCGCGCACTGGTGGCACTGGCCGAGCGCCACCGTGTCTGCATCATCGAGGACGACACCTACCGCGAGCTGTATTTCGGCACACAGGGCGTACCGCCGTTAAAGGCTTACGACCGCCACGGCACGGTGCTGCACTGCTCGTCCTTCAGTAAATCGCTGGCTCCCGGCTACCGGGTGGGCTGGATCGCCGCCGGGCGGCTGAGCAATACCGTGCGCGGGCTGAAACTGTGCAGCTCGCTCGGCACGCCGCTGCCCAGCCAGATGGCGCTGGCGCGGCTGCTGACTTCCGGCCAGCACGGCGACATGCTGACACGGCTGCGGGCCAGCTTGCGCAGCCGGCGCGATGCCCTGCAGGAACAGATCAGGGAGAGTTTTCCGCCAGGCAGCCGGCTATTGCAGCCGGAAGGCGGTTATTTTCAGTGGGTGATCCTGCCCGAGGGGCTGGATTGTGCGGCGCTCTTGCCCATGGCCATCGAGCAAGGCATTCACTACGCGCCATCGACGCTGTTCTATCCGCAACACGGGCCGGCCAATGCACTGCGGCTGAACTTCAGCTTTTTCGATCCGCTGCACCAGCGCGAGGGCATCGCGCTGCTGGGCGAACTGCTGCGTCAGGCCAGTTGAACCGGTCGGCTACTCGGCCACCGGTTTGCGCTCGTACACCGCCTGCGCAAGCGTGCTCAGGTCGACATATTCCAGCTCGCCGCCCACCGGCATGCCACGGGCGATGCGTGACACCTTGGGGCCGCGCTCTTTCAGCAGCTCGGCAATCATGTGGGCGGTGACCTCACCCTCGGCAGTAAAGTTGGTGGCGATCACCACCTCCTCCACTACGTCATCCAGCGCCCGCACCATCAGCTTGTCCAGATTGACGTCCTTGGGGCCGACATTGTCCAGCGGCGATATACGGCCCATCAGCACGAAATACAGGCCCTGATAACACTTGGCCTGCTCCAGCGTCATCAGATCAGCCGGCATTTCCACCACGCATAGTTGATCCGGCCGGCGTTCCGGGTCGGCGCAAATACTGCACAGCGGGGTTTCACTGAAGGTATTGCAGCGTTCGCAATGGGTCAGCTTGGTCAAGGCCCGGTCCAGCGCCCGCGCCAGCTTGTCGGCACCGGTCTTGTCCCGTTGCAGCAAATGGAAGGCCATGCGCTGGGCGGTTTTGGGGCCGACACCGGGTAATACCTTGAGGGCGGCAATCAACTGGTCAAGCGCGGGTGGGTTTTTCATCGGCAAACAGGCAGGAAAGGATAAGGGAAGGTAAACCGGCTTCAGTCCGGCCCGCCCTGCGCATAACGCGGCAAGGCATCGTCGAGGTGAAACCAGGGAATGGCGCTGTCCATCCACTCATGGCAATCGGGTGGCAGCTGCTCCGGCTGTTCCAGCGTGGCGACGGTAATTTCCAGCCGCTGGCTGCCATCGGTACATTCATAAAACAGGGTGCTGCCACAGACCGGGCAGAAATGCCGCAGCCCCAGTGGTGACGAGCGATAGGCCGTGGTGGCACCTTGCCAGCTGACGGCGTGGCGGGCAAACAGCGCCCCCAGATAAACCGGTGCACCGGCAGCCAGCTGACAGGTCTTGCAATAGCAGTAAGACACACCAAGAGGCCGGCCCTGGCACTGATACCGTACCGCGCCACACAGGCAATGACCGTGCAATACCTGCTCCATAGCAGCTCTCTGGTGTCTGCGGCGCCATCAAGCCCCGCCATGCGTCACGACCGGGCCGCAACGCGGCTGGCCGTGCAGGCTGGATTAGAAGGGTAGTTTCATACCGGCCGGCAGATTCAGGCCATTGGTGAAACCGGACATCTTTTCCTGGGAAGTGGCTTCCACCTTGCGCACGGCGTCGTTGACGGCGGCGGCGATCAGGTCTTCCAGCATTTCCTTGTCTTCCTTGGCATCGTCCAGCAGGCTGTCGTCGATGGACACGCGCTTTACATCGTGGCCGCAGGTCATGACGATTTTCACCAGGCCGGCACCGGATTGGCCTTCCACTTCCACCGTGGCCAGCTCTTCCTGGGCCTTTTTCATGTTTTCCTGCATTTGCTGGGCTTGCTTCATCAGACCAGCGATACCGTTTTTACCGAACATTTCACAACTCCTGAACAGGTTGAATCGTTTCGGCGATCAGCGTAGCGCCCATATCGCGCACCAGTTGCTGAATCACCGGATCGTTTTCCAGGCAAATCCGGGCCTGGGCCAATTGTTCCTGGCGGTGGCGAGCGCCCTGCATGGCCGGTGTTTCCAGCCCCAGTTCCTCTATCGTCACCACCAGTTCTACCGGCTGACCGAACTGCTCGGCCAGCGCAGCCTTGAGTTTTTCCTGATAATCGCGGGTGGCCATGTGGCGGAAGCTGTCCGGCACCGCCAGCTCCAGCCGCGACTGGCTCCAGCCCTTGAGCACGGCATTGTGCGCCAGCATGCGCGAAGCGCCCAGACGGGTGCCCAGCAGGGTGACCAGCGCACCCCAGTCGCCATCAAACTGATAAGGCGCTGTATCCACCGTGACCGACTCTTCGGCCATGGCATAGGCCGGCATGGCCTCTTCCGCCTCGGCCTCGTCCCACGGTGCGGTGTTGTCAGGCTCGGCCTCATCCTCGTCGTCGCGCTCATCGTCTGCGACGGCAAGCTGGGCGGGCTGTGCAATGGCTGCCGGAGCTAGCGCAGTCACAACGGGCTCGGCTGGCACCACTGGCACCACTGGCGCAACAGGTGCAGCAGGCGTGACAGACGGCAGTGGCGCCGGCGCGGCTAGCGGCGCGGGGGCAGGTTCGGGTTCGGCGTCAGCCGCCGCGGCAGGCTCTTGCGCAGCCGGTCGGCTGGCTGGCTTACGATTACCCAGACCAGCCAGCAAGGCGCGGGCAGCAGCCGAACCGTCAGCCCCGGCATCGGACTGGGCCGGCATCGCTGCCGGTGCCGGCCGGGTGACAGCCGCTGCAGCGTTACTGCGTGGCGCGGCCACGCTGTCGGGCTGGGCATGGGCCGGATGGAAGGCCAGCATGCGCAGCAGGGTCATATTGAAGCCCGCGTGCTCATCTGGTGCCAGTGCCAAGTCCTTGCGGCCATGAATGGCGATCTGATAGTAAAGCTGCACATCTTGCGGTGCGATCAGGCTGGCCAGTGCAAACAGCGCTTCGCGCTCTGGCTCGTCATCGGCAATGGCCGCAGGCACGGTCTGCGCCATGGCCAGTTGCTGCAGCAAGACGGCCATTTCGGCCAATACGCTGTCAAAACCGATACCGCGCTGTGCCAGCTGTTCGGCCTCGGCCATCAGACGCGGGCCATCACCTGCCGCCAGCGCATCCAGCAAGACAAACAGGTAGCGGCGATCCACCGCGCCCAGCATGGCGCGCACGCCCTCTTCTTTCACCTCGCCCATGCCATAGGCAATGGCCTGATCCAGCAGCGACAGTGCATCGCGCATCGAGCCGGCAGCAGCACGGCCGAGCAAGGCCAGCGCGGCCGGTTCGAAGCTTTGCTGCTCCACCTCCAGCACATGTGCCAGATGGCCTGCCACCTGCTGTGGCGTCATATTGCGCAGCGAGAACTGCAGGCAACGCGACAATACCGTGACCGGCACTTTTTGCGGATCGGTGGTAGCCAGGATGAACTTGACGTGGGCCGGCGGCTCTTCCAGCGTCTTCAGCATGGCGTTGAAGGCACTCTTCGACAGCATGTGCACTTCGTCGATGATGTAGACCTTGAAGCGGCCAGAAGTGGGCGCGTACTGGGCGTTTTCCAGCACTTCGCGGATATTGTCGATGCCGGTATTGGAGGCAGCGTCGATTTCCAGCAAGTCGACAAAGCGGCCGGCGTCGATCTGGCGACAGGCGGAACACTCGCCGCAAGGCTCGGCGGTGGTGCCGGTTTCGCAGTTGAGGCTCTTGGCCAGAATGCGTGCGATGGTGGTCTTGCCCACCCCGCGCGTGCCGGTCAGCAGATAGGCGTGGTGCAGCCGCTCTTCATTCAGGGCATTGGAGAGGGCGCGCACCACATGCTCCTGACCGACCAGATCGGCAAAGCGTTTGGGGCGCCACTTGCGGGCAAGGACTTGATAGCTCATGGGGGCGGATTTTAATGGCAATTGGCCGGCAAGGCGACTCCTTTTGGCTGGAGCCGCCTGCCGGCTGGCCCGGCCTTACTGGGCCGGGGTCGGCTCGGCTGCCGTGGCGGCCGGCTGGGCCGCCTGCAGCGCCTGGGCATTCAGATAACGCAGGCGCAGTTCGGCGGCCAGTTCCTGTGCCACCTTGGCATACAAGGTGCTCTTGTTATAGCGGGTGATGACGTAGAAATTGTTCAGCCCCAGCCAGTATTCGGTGACCCCGGGCGCGGTTTCCAGCGGCACCAGCACGGCTGGCACCTGGTCGGCCACCTGGGCCTGCGGCAACACGCCACGTGCCTTGAGTTCGCCCACCGTCAGGTGCAGATTGAATTTGTCGGCCACCAGTGCACTGACATCCACACCGGGTTGCACGGCTGCCGGCACGATCACGTCGTCGCCATGACGCCAGCCTTGCAGCTGGAAGTAATGCGCCACGCTGCCGATGGCATCGTCGACGTTGTTCCAGATATCGCGATGACCGCTGCCATCAAAATCCACCGCCCATTTGCGGAAGCTGGACGGCATGAATTGCGGCAGGCCCATCGCGCCGGCGTAAGAGCCTTTCAGCGACAGCGGGTCGATGCGCTCTTCCTTGGCCAGCTTGAGGAATTCGGTCAGCTCGCCACGGAAATACTCGGCGCGGCGCGGGTAGTTGAAGGCGATGGTGGACAACGCATCCGCCAGACGAAAGCTGCCGGTATTGCGGCCGTAATTGGTTTCGATGCCCAGAATGGCCACCACCATTTCCGGCGGCACGCCGTATACCTGCTCGGCACGCTGCAAGGCGGCGGCATGCTGCTGCCAGAAGGCCACGCCGCTCTTCAGCAGGCGCTCGTTATAAAAGCTGGAGCGGAACTGATACCACGGCCGCGAAGTGGAAGGCTTGTCGAGAATGGCGATGATATTGGGCTTGATTTCCACATTGGCAAACACCGCCTCCAGCTCCGGGCGATTGAACACGCCACTGGCGACCTGCTCGTCGATATAGCGCTGTACATCGGGGCGGGCCAGAAAAGCCGCATCGGCTTGCGCCAGGGAAGACATCACGCCGCCGGCAAGGGCGGCAGCCATCAACAATCGTTTCATCAGGGGGTTCCGTTTGGTGCCGTCGTGGCGGCTTAGTAGGAGAGCGCGCTGGAGACCAGTCTGGCGGTGATGTCCACGATGGGAATCACCCGCTCATAGGCCATGCGGGTGGGGCCGACCACACCCAGTGTACCGACCACCAGGCCGTTGATGCGATAAGGCGCAGTCACCACCGAACACTCGTCCAGCGTCATCACACCAGACTCTTCGCCGATGAAAATGTTCACACCCTGGGCTTCCTGGCCCTGGTTGAGCAGCTTCAGCAGTTCGGTCTTGCGCTCGAAAGTGGCAAACAGCTCACGCAGCCGCGACAGGTCTTCCGACAGGTCGCGCACATTCAGCAGATTCATGCCGCCGGCAATCACCACCGCATCACTGGGGCTGCCCAGTGAGCTCTGGCCAAAACGTACTGCGGCCGACATCAGCTCGGTGATATTGCCCTGCAGTTCGCGCAGTTCGGTAGCCACCAGGCTGGCAATGGCGCTCAGGCCCTGGCCGGCGTAATGCTGGCTGATGAAATTGCCGGCTTCGATCAGCTCGCTGGGGCTGTAATCGCGCTCGGTGGACAGCAAGTGGTTCTGCACATCGCCATCCAGCGTCACCAGAATCATCAGGATGCGCCGCTCGGACAGGCGCAGGAATTCGATCTGGCGGAAGGCCACGTCGGAACGCTGCGGCGTCACCACCACCCCGGCAAAATGAGTGAGGTCGGACAACAGGGTGGACGCCGCCTGGGCAATGCGCTGCGGACTGTCCGGCTGCAGGCTGCTTTGCAGCTCGCGCATGGCCAGTTCTTCCAGCGGCTGGATGGTGAGCAGGTGATCGACAAACAGGCGATAGCCCTTGGCCGTGGGAATGCGTCCGGCCGAAGTGTGCGGCGAGGCAATCAGCCCCATGCCTTCCAGATCGGCCAGAATGTTGCGGATGGACGCGGACGACAGCTCCATGCCAGACAGCATGGACAGGGTTTTCGATCCCACCGGCTGACCATCGGCGATATAGCGTTCGATCAGCGTTTTCAGCAGACGTTGTGCGCGCTCGTTCATCATGCTCTCATTTTACCTGACCGGGCGATTCCGGCCAGCCTCTCCATCAATACCATGTTGCGCGTGTTGGCGTCATTTCAAGCTGCCATTCGCATTTGTCGGCTCTTGGCTTTGTGCGATAATCCCCCATCTATTGGTCCCACTACACGCAATTGGAGACAGCATGGCGTCAGAAGACAAGAGCCGCGCATTGGCGGCTGCCCTTGCCCAGATCGAAAAGCAGTTCGGCAAGGGGTCGATCATGCGGATGAGCGACAACCAGATCAATGAAAACCTGCAGGTGGTTTCCACCGGCTCGCTGGGCCTGGACCTGGCGCTGGGTATCGGCGGTCTGCCGCGTGGCCGTGTCGTGGAAATCTACGGCCCGGAATCTTCCGGTAAAACCACGCTGTGTCTGCAGGCCGTGGCCGAAGCACAGAAGCTGGGCGGCACCTGCGCCTATATCGATGCCGAAAACGCACTGGACCCGATCTACGCCCAGAAGCTGGGGGTAAAGGTGGAAGACCTGCTGATTTCCCAGCCGGATACCGGCGAGCAGGCACTGGAAATCTGCGACATGCTGGTCCGTTCCAGCGGCGTGGACGTGATCGTGATCGACTCGGTGGCTGCCCTGGTCCCCAAGGCGGAAATCGAAGGCGAAATGGGCGACAGCCACGTTGGCCTGCAAGCCCGCCTGATGAGCCAGGCCCTGCGCAAGCTGACCGCCAACATCAAGCGCACCAACACCCTGGTGATCTTCATCAACCAGATCCGCATGAAGATCGGCGTGATGTTCGGCAACCCGGAAACCACCACCGGTGGTAACGCACTGAAGTTCTACGCCTCGGTGCGCCTGGACATCCGTCGCGTTGGCGGCATCAAGAAGGGTGACGAAGTCATCGGTAACGAGACCCGCGTCAAGGTAGTGAAAAACAAGGTATCGCCGCCGTTCCGCCAGGCTGATTTCGACATCCTGTACGGCGAAGGCATCAGCCGCGAAGGTGAAATCATCGAGCTGGGCGTCAAGCATGGCTTTGTTGACAAGTCCGGTGCCTGGTATGCCTACAACGGCCAGAAAATCGGCCAGGGCAAGGACAATACCCGCGAATGGCTGAAATCCAATCCGGCCATTGCCCAGGAAATCGAAGCCAAGATCCGTGACGCCGTCGGCATCAAGGTAGAAATTACCGAGAACGACGAAGAGCTGGCCGACGATACGCTGGACGTGTGAAACGCACCGGCTTGTCGATGGAAAAAAGCCTGAAGGCGCGAGCCGTCGATCTCCTGTCCCGCCGGGAATACACCCGGCGGGAACTGGAGCGGCGGCTCGCGCCGTTTGCCGAAAGCCCAGAGCAACTGGCCACCCTGCTGGACGAACTGGCCGAGCGTAACTGGCAGTCCGATAGCCGTTTTGCCCAGCAGTTTGCCGATATCAAGGGTCAGAAATACGGTAGCCGCCGCCTGCAACAGGAAATGCGTCAGCGTGGTGTGGGCAAGGAAGACATCGCCCAGGTACTGGAAGATCGCGACGACCTGAGCCTGGCCCGCAGCCAGTGGGAAAGAAAATTCGGCAGCGTAGCCGACACCCCGCAGGAAAGAGCCCGCCAGATGCGCTTTCTGGCCGCGCGCGGCTTTGGCATGGACATCATCCGCAAGGTGATGGCAGGCAGCCCCATGGATGAAGATTTCCCGCCGGACAGCGCAGACTGAGCGCGGCCGGAGCCGAAGCCCTTGCCAGCCTTGTTGTGGCTTGACACAATCCAGCATGCTCAGCATCAGCCCCCACGCCGATGCCAACGAATTCAATCTCGACGAAAACGACATGAAAACCTCAGAAATTCGCCAGAAATTCCTGGATTTCTTCGCCTCCAAAGGCCACCAGGTAGTAGCCTCCAGTTCGCTGGTACCGTGGGAAGACCCCACCCTGCTGTTTACCAATGCCGGCATGAACCAGTTCAAGGACGTGTTTCTCGGCTTTGACAAGCGCCCCTACAGCCGCGCCACCACCAGCCAGAAATGCGTACGCGCCGGCGGCAAGCACAACGACCTGGAAAACGTCGGCTACACCGCGCGCCACCATACTTTCTTCGAAATGCTGGGCAACTTCAGCTTCGGCGACTACTTCAAGCGTGATGCCATCCACTTCGCCTGGGAATTCCTCACCGGCGAGCAATGGCTGGCACTGCCCAAGGACAAGCTGATGGTGACGGTGTACGCCACCGACGACGAAGCCTTTGATATCTGGAACAAGGAAATCGGCGTACCGGCCGACAAGATTGTCCGCATCGGCGACAACAAGGGCGCACCCTACGCCTCGGACAACTTCTGGCAGATGGGCGACACCGGCCCCTGCGGCCCGTGTACCGAAATTTTCTACGATCACGGCGACCACATCTGGGGCGGCCCTCCGGGAAGCCCGGAAGAAGACGGCGACCGCTTCATCGAAATCTGGAACAACGTGTTCATGCAGTTCAATCGCGACGAAACCGGCGCGATGAACCCGCTGCCCAAGCCGTCGGTTGACACCGGCATGGGCCTGGAACGCATCTCGGCCGTGCTGCAACACGTACACGCCAACTACGAGATCGACCTGTTCCAGAACCTGCTGAAAGCCGCTGCCCGTGAAACCGGCGTGCCTTTCAGCATGGACATTCCCTCGCTCAAGGTGATTGCCGACCACATTCGCGCCTGTTCCTTCCTGATTGCCGATGGCGTGATTCCGTCCAACGACGGCCGTGGCTATGTGCTGCGTCGCATTATCCGCCGCGCCATCCGCCACGGTTACAAGCTGGGTCAGAAGGGTCTGTTCTTCCATAAGCTGGTGGCTGATCTGGCCGCCGAAATGGGCGATGCCTATCCGGAACTGCGCCAGAAGCAGGCCGAGATCGAAGACAGCCTGCGCCAGGAAGAACTGCGCTTTGCCGAAACCCTGGACAAGGGCATGGCACTGCTGGAAACCGCACTGGCCGCCAACAGCAAGGTACTGGACGGCGAAACCGCCTTCAAACTGTACGACACCTTCGGCTTCCCGCTGGACCTGACCGCCGACATCTGCCGCGAACGCGAAGTGGAAGTGGATCAGGCCGGTTTTGACAAGGCGATGGAAGCCCAGCGCGAACGCGCCCGTGCTGCCTCGTCCTTCAAGATGGCCGGCAATGTCGACTATAGCGGTGCCGATACCGTGTTCAACGGCTACGAATCCACCAGCGTGGATGCCAAAGTGCTGGCGCTGTACAAGGGCAATGAAGCCGTACAGCAGCTGGAGGCCGGCGACGAAGGCATCGTGGTGCTGGACAACACCGCCTTCTACGCCGAAGGCGGCGGTCAGGTGGGCGATGTGGGTGAAATCTCTGCCCAGGGCGGCGTGGCTGCACTGTTCGACGTGGCCGACACCCAGAAGGTGCAAGCCGCAGTATTCGGCCACAAGGGCCGTCTGGCCCGTGGCAGCCTGAAGGTGGGCGACAGCGTGAGCGCCACCATCGACCTGCACCAGCGCGCAGCCACTGCACGCAACCACTCGGCTACCCACCTGCTGCATGCCGCCCTGCGCCATGTACTGGGCGAGCATGTCGCCCAGAAGGGTTCGCTGGTGAACCCGGAACGTGCCCGCTTCGACTTCGCGCACAACGAGCCGGTATCGGCCGAACAACTGGCGGAAGTGGAGCGCATCGTCAACCGCGTGGTCATCCATAACGTGGAAGTCAGCGTCGGCCACATGTCCTACGACGACGCCATCAAGGCCGGGGCGATTGCCCTGTTCGGCGAAAAGTACGGCGACACCGTACGCGTACTGAAGATGGGCGACTTCTCCACCGAACTGTGCGGCGGTACCCACGTCAAGCGCACCGGTGACATCGGCCTGTTCAAGATCATCGCCGAAACCGGCGTGGCTGCTGGCGTGCGCCGTATCGAAGCCGTGACCGGCGAAGGTGCCGTGGCACTGGTACAAGCACAGGATGGCGAACTGAAAGCTGCCGCTGCCATCGCTCAGGCCCAACCGGGCGAACTGCTGTCCAAGCTGGAAAAACTGCAGGCCGAACTGAAAGCCGCGCAGAAACAGGCGCAGCAGCTGAAGGGCCAACTGGCACTGGGCCAGCTCGACCAGTTGCTGGCCAGCCAGCAGCAAAGCATCAAGGGCGTGGCTTGTCTGATCTGCAAGATCGAGGACATCGACGCCGCCACCCTGCGCGACATGAGCGACAAGGTGATGGACAAGCTGGAAAGCGGCCTGGCGCTGCTGTCCTGCGTGGCCGACGGCAAGGTCAGCCTGATTGCCCGCGTCTCGAAGGACCTGACCGGCAAGGTCAAGGCCGGCGAGCTGGTCAACCAGGTCGCCCTGCAAGTGGGTGGCAAGGGCGGTGGTCGTCCGGACATGGCACAAGCAGGCGGCACCCAGCCGGAAAACCTGGCAGCGGCGCTCGCCAGCCTGCCGGCCTGGCTGGACGGCAAGCTGTAAACAGCTGACTGTTGGCAAGGATAAAGCCGCGGGGGCATACCCTGCGGCTTTTGTCATTTGCAGCGTTTATACTTTGTTACAGACCGAACGCGGCGAACAATATAGCGCAGCGCCCCTGGGACAAGCAGGCGCAACGCCGCGCCAGGTTTTTGTTAGCTCTAAATGAGCCATCACCGGAGAGCCTGATCATGACTAGCTGCCGCTCACCCCTTGCCCGGCTAGGCCACGCGCTGCTGCTGGCGCTGTGCTTCTGTCTGCCTGACGCTGCCGTGGCCGACGGCAAGCTGCTGGTGGTGACAGAAAACTCTTCCTGGCTCAGCACCATCGACGCCCAGGGCAATGTCGCCGGGCGCAATACCCAGCTGGTCAAAGACATTCTGGCGCATGCCGGGCTGAAGGCCGATATCCAGGTCCTGCCCTGGGCCAGGGCCTATCGCATCGCCGCCACCCGTCCCAATACCCTGATCTACTCCATTGCCCGCACCAGCACACGCGAAAAGCAGTTTGTCTGGCTGGGGCCGCTTGGCCACATGCAGCGGGTTTTCTATCGGCTGAGCAGCGACACCACGGCGGAGCCCCAGTCGCTGGAGCAAGTGAAAAGCTGTTGCAAGGTCTGTGTTGGCAACCACGACGTGCAGGAAGAATTCCTGATCAAAGCCGGTTTCGTGCAAAACAGCCAGTTCCTCACCACCAATAGCCCACAGGAATGCCCGCGACTCTTGCTGAGCGGTGCCGCACAGCTGCTGATTGCCGATCCCGAGCAGCTACGCAGCCAGCTGGCGCGCTTGAAAATGCCGGATGAGCAGTTCCAGCCCGTGCTGAACATGCCGCAAGGCGAGGAACTCTACCTGGCGGCCAACCCGCAAACCGACCCAACCATCGTCCGGGCCATCACCGAGGCCATGCGCCAACTGAAAGCCCATTAGCCAGCGGCAAAGCCACCCTGCGGGGCGCGGTGGGCCGCCGCGTCAGAAGTCCCTGATATTCAATGCACATTCCCTGTGGCACGCAAAACTTATATTCCGATTGAATATTCAGCCTGCATTTCCGCCATCCTTGACTCATATCAAAACGATTTATATCGAAATGAAAATAATAAACACCTTCTCACAAGTATTGATGACGGCGGACAGCAGACTCTAGCCGGGTCGGGCCGCGTCAGCAGAATTGCCTGCCGGATTTCCCCTCTGACGGCAATTTTCACGCAAGGAACAGCCATGGCTCTGGTGCTTTACGATGATGGCAATCACAAATGCGTCGCCTTTACCGAACTGGTACAGGGTGAAGGCATCCAGTCCAACCAGTTTGCCATCATCGACAAGGGTGACGGCATGCTGCTGGACCCCGGTGGCAACCTCACCTACAAGCATCTGATCGCCGAACTGGCCGATTACTTCCTGCCCTCGCACACCCGCTATATTTTTGCTTCGCACCAGGACCCGGACATCATCGCCTCGGCCAATGGCTGGCTGCTGATCACCGATGCCCAGATCATCATCGCCCAGGAATGGGTGCGCTTTCTGCCCCACTTCTGTATTCGCGGTGTGACCGAAGGCCGGCTGATTCCCATTCCGCCGCGCGGCATGAATGTCACGTTGGGCGAATCCACCCTCAAGGTGGTACCGGCGCACTATCTGCATACCGTCGGCTTCTTCCAGGTGTACGACCCCATCAGCAAAATCCTGTTCTCCGGCGACATCGGCGCTTCGCTGATGGATGGCCACGAAGCCGGCAAACCGGTAAGCGACTTCGACGCCCATCTGATCGACAGCCACATGCTGGGCTTTCACAAGCGCTACATGACCAATAACAAGGCCTGCCGGCTGTGGGTGCAAATGGTGCGCCAGCTGGACGTGGAGTGGATCGTGCCGCAGCACGGCGGCTCGTTCAAAGGCAAGGACATGGTCAAGCGCTTCCTCGACTGGTTTGAAACCCTGGAGTGTGGCACGGACCTGATCACCGCCGCCGACTTCACCCTGGATTGAGCGGCACCGCGCATGAACAGTTTCGCCCCCCTGCTTGATCAACTGAGCGCTTCGCCCGAGGCGCTGGCCGCCGTGGCCGTGTTGTTGCTGCTCATCGGCATGACGCTGCGCACCCTGCTGCGTCGCCAGCCCGGCAGCAACAGCATGCCGCGCCGCCCGGATCTGCTGCCCGAAGCCGTCATCCGCCAGCCGGCACGCCCGGCCAGCCCCCCAGAACCTGCAGTAGCGGATGAGACAGCGCCGGAAGACAGCGAAGACCAGACCTTGTCCTACGAGGTGGACGATCTGGACGCCCTGGCGGAAATCGAGGTTTTCCTTGAGTTCGGCTATCTGGAACAGGCCGCCCTCGCCCTGCGCACCTATGTCGATGGCCCGTCCAGCAATGCACCGGCGCATGTCCGCCGCCTGGCCGAACTCTATCTGCAACTGGACTGGATAGACGACTACAGCGACATGCTGGAGCGCCTGCACGAACGCAGCCTGCTGGACCGCCAGCAACTGACCGAGGCGGTATTCGCCGGCCTGCAGCAGGACCCGCAAAACCTGGCCTTGCGCGTACTGGCCGAAAGCCGGCTGGGCTTGGGCATCGAAGAAGTGAACCGGCAACTGGGCGATCAGCTGCCGGCGACGAACAATGAAGACCTGCTGCTGCGCACCGTGATGCAAACCCCGGGCCAGCCGGCCGTGAGTGCGGATGAGGCCGTGCAATTGGCCAGCCAGATGCAGCGGGTACCGCTGCTGGTCGGCCAGGCCGAACTGGCACCGCTCAGCCAGCGCGAAATCGATCTGCTGACCAGCTTGCTGCCAGCGGAGCGGCAAGCGCGCATCCTGCTGGCCTGCCACCAGCCCGCCGCGGCCCTGCCGGCCCTGCAACAGCTGGCCAGCGCACCGGACGCGGCACTGACACGGCTGATCGACACCCTGCGCGCCTGTTATATGACGCGCAACCTGCCGCTGTTCTGCCGCTACCTGTGGCAGTTTCATGTCAGCGTGGGCAATTTCGGTCATCAACTGAAGCAGCAGCTGCTGCAGCTGGGCTGCCAGCTGGGTCAGCACCCGCTGCTGCTCGCGCTGGAATCCCAGCCCGACCGGCTGGCACTGGAAGAACTGGGCCGCCGCTTCGCCTACATCCAGCCGGTGAGCACGCCGCCGCAGTGGCGGCAACTGGTGACGGCGGATCACTCGCCGGCTACTGCCAGCCCGCTCGACAACGCCCTGAGCGAGGCCGAACAGTTCATCGAATTCGGCCAGATCGACATGGCCATCCAGACCCTGGAAACCGCCATTCTCGCCAGTCCGGCCGAGGCCCAGCTTTATCCGCCACTGCTGAACCTGTACGAACACCTGGGCGACCTGGCCCGCTTCACCTGGCTGGCCAAACAGATAAGAGACCGACTCGCCACGCCGCCGGAAGAAATCACCGGCATGCTCGGCCGCTTCGTCCAGACCATGCAACAACGCCTCAACCAGCACCGGCTTGCGGCCTGAGAACCCGGATCATGATGCTCAGCAACGCACCCCAACCCCAGCTCATCACCGTCATGCCGGTGGGCATGGACCCGCGCAAGCTATCGGTCTTCCGCATGGCCTTTCGCATGCACCATTCGCACCAGCTATACCAGTTGCTGGACGAAGCCCCCGGCCATGCGCCCGACCTGGCGATTGTCGATGTCGACAGCGTGGACGGCTGGAATGCCTGGCATGATTTCCGCGCCAGCCACCCGCATCTGCCGGCGCTGATTGTCACCACCACCCCGCCCCGTGCCGGCGAAGCACCGGCTGCCGTGTTGCGCAAGCCGGTGCGCATCGAAACCCTGTTCCCGCAAATGCGCGAACTACTGGCCAATGACCGCACACCAGCCATCCGGCTCAGCACCGCCGTGTCACAGGCAGCGCAAGCAGCTGCCGTCACGCCAGCCGCCGTGGTGGTGCCGGCCAGTTCTGCCAGCTCCCCAAGTCCCGTCAGTTCCGCCAGCGACCACAGCGCGGCTGCCGCCTATGTGGCCAGCGTGGCACCAACCCTGGACGAGGTCATTACCCTGTCGCAGCAGGCCCACCGAGCCGCCGCGGCCGCCCAGCAACAACAGCAAAGCCCGGCCCCGTCCGACCTGCCGCAACTGATGGATCTGCCCGACCCTGTCCCCGAGGCGGAGCACAGTGCAGACACCGCCACCGCGGAAGTGGTGCGCAGCATGCTGCCGGAGGGCCAGAGCAGCCCGGCCAGCGCGGGCGGCAAGATCAGCTTCGAACGTTTCGACCCCAGCGCCGGCCTGTTCGGCCTGGTGGCACGCCTGCTGCGCCAGCGCACCGCCGCGGTGATCCGGGTGCGCGAAGTCCCGGTGCTGGTATTGCTGCCGGCGCAGGACAAGGCGCTGCTGCTGCAACCACTGGGAACCCTGCAGTCGCTGTGCAGTGCCCCCAGCCATGAGGTCGACCAGCAGCCTTATGCCAACAGTGCGGTCACCCCGTCGCCGCTGGAAATCCGCCCGCAAACCCTGGCCTGGCAGCTGGCCATCTGGACTTGCCGAGGCCGGCTGATGCGCGGCATCGCCACCGACACCCCGATCCGGCTGCGCTACTGGCCCAATCTGACGCGGCTGCCTCCCATTCCGGAGGCCATGCGCATCACGGCTTTTCTGACCCGCACGCCGGTCAATCTGAAACTGATTACCCGCCTGCTCAAAGTACCGCCGGAAGATCTGTTCAACTATCTGGCGGCTGCCTACGGCATCGGCATTCTGGATCTGCCCAGCCGCAGCCCCCAGCTGTCGGTCATTTCCACCGAGCCGGTCCGCCCCGGCGGCAAAGTGGAAACGGTGGCAGCCCCCAGCAGCCCGCAGAACAGCAGCCCGGCACCGGCACCCAGTCCGGCCAAGCCGGCGCAGAGCAGCGGCAGATTGCTGTCGCGCCTGCTGAAAAAGGTCATTGGCCTGTAACCAGGAATACGGAATCCCATGCGCGCTTACGATAACAAGATCATCTTCGCCGGCCCGGTTGGCGCCGGCAAAACCACCGCCATCGGTGCCATCAGCGATATCGCACCGGTCACCACCGATGCCCGCGCCTCCGACATGACGCTGAACCGCAAGGACACCACCACGGTGGCACTGGACTACGGCGTACTGATGCTTGACGAGAGCACCAAGGTGCACCTGTACGGCACGCCGGGGCAAGAGCGCTTCGACTTCATGTGGGACATCCTCAGCCAGGGCGGCATCGGCCTGATCCTGTTGCTGGACAATACCCGCGCCAATCCGGTGAAGGATTTGCAGTTTTTCCTCAATGCCTTCCGCGACATGCTCAAGGCGGCACCGCTGGTGATCGGCGTCACCAAGACCGATCTGCGCGCCACCCCCAGCATTGAAACCTATGCCGCCCTGCTGGAAAAATTCGACATGCGGCCACCCATTTTCGAAATCGATGCCCGCTCGCGCGAGGACGTGAAAAAGCTGGTACTGGCCTTGCTGTTCTCCATCGACCCCGGGCTGGAAAGCTGATTATGTCAGACCACCTTTCGCTCAAGGACACGCTCTACCCCATCGCCAGCCCTGCCGGTGCCTACTATGCCGTGTCAAGTCCGGAGCAGGATGCCGCGCGCATTCTGCTGACCCAGATCCTGCGGCTGGGCCATTCCGTACCGCTGACCGAGGCCCTGCTGGAAGAATGGAGTGGCAACGACCTGGGCAAAGGGCTGGAAACACTGTACCGGCTGCAGCGGCTGGAGTTCGTGCACGGCACCGAACAGCCGCGCCCGCCGCTGGCCATCAACCTGGAAAACCAGCTGCCCTCGCTGCTGGCGGCGCTGTCCGGCAACGGGCGCGCCCTGCTGGCCGACGACAACGGCCTGTATTACGCCACCGCCGGCTTTCATCATGAGTCGGCCGAGGAAATCGCCGCCCTGGCCGGCGACATCATTTCGCTGAACCGCCGCCACGCCCTGCTGCTGAAAAACAACCTCAACATCAGCAACCTGGCCTGGGCCATCAGCAATCCGGCCGGCCACAGCGAGCTGGGGTTTTACCCGCTGCATGTCGGGCAGCAATCCTTCGTGCTGGTGATTGGTGGCACACCACGCCTGCAGGACGAACATTTCGTGACGCTGATCGAGCTACTCAGTCGTCGTTACGCTTGAACAAGAAGCAGCCCGCGGCGCGGGCCAAGAATACCCACTGGAGAAAACCATGCGTGAACAGATGCTCAAGTCCATCCTGAGTGACCTTAACGGTGCATCCGCCGACATCGAAGCGTCGGCCATCATCTCATCCGACGGCCTGACCATGGCCGCCCTGCTGCCGCAGGATGTGGACGAAGACCGTGTCGGTGCCATGGCGGCTGCCATGCTGTCGCTGGGCGAACGCACCGCCAAGGAACTGGCACGCGGCGAACTGGAACAGGTGATGGTGAAGGGCGACAACGGCTACATCCTGATGAGCTATGCCGGCCGTGATGCCGTACTCACCGTGATTGCCCGCCGCGAAGCCAAGCTGGGGCTGATTTTCCTCGATGCCAAGCGCGCCGCGCGCAATATCGCCGAAATCCTGTAAGCCCCGCCGTCACGGCAGCAGTACCACGGCAGGCGGTTCTCACGCGCCGCCTGCCCGGCCTCCCCTGCTAGCGGCCAATCAGCCTGCACCATTCTCAAGCCCGCCACGCACCAGCGCAGATCGGCCCGGTTCAATCCGGTGCATACGCGGCAGTTTATGTAGTGCGTCAACCCTGTCTTAAGCAATCCCTATAAAATAAGCGGCCCTGCCCATGTGCTGCACACTGCTGCACACTGCTGCGCACAGCCCCACCTCGCCTCCTTCCTGCCCGCCCCCGCTTGCACCGCCGTGCGCAACCGTCCGCCGCCAGCCTGTTGCCACGGGCTGGGCATGCTTATTGCGTAGTGTTCATCACAAGCCACCAAGGGGGAATGCGCGATGCACCAGATCACACCGCTAGATCACACCCACTACGACGAGATGCTGGCTGCCGGACAGGATGTCCGTCCGTCCTACCAGCATTTTGCCAGCTGGCTGAACCAGGCAGCACCCGACTGGCTGCGCAACAAGCAGGCCGAGGCCGACACCCTGTTTCGCCGCGTCGGCATCACTTTTGCCGTCTACGGCGACGAAAGCGGAGCCGAACGGCTGATCCCTTTCGACACCATCCCACGCATCATTTCCGCCGCCGAATGGAAAACCCTGGAAGCCGGCTGCATCCAGCGCGTCACCGCACTCAACCGCTTTTTGCATGACATCTACCACGAGCAGGACATCCTCAAGGCCGGCATCATTCCGCCAGAGCAGATCCTCACCAATGCCGGCTACCAGCTGGCCATGCAGGGCATAGACCTGCCGCGCCAGGTGTACGCGCACATCGCCGGGGTGGACATCATCCGCCACAGCGATGGCGGCTTTTACGTGCTGGAAGACAATCTGCGCACCCCGTCCGGCGTCAGCTACATGCTGGAAAACCGCAAGATGATGATGCGGCTGTTCCCCGAGCTGTTCGCCAGCCACGACATCACCCCGGTCGAGCACTACCCCAATATGCTGCTGGACACCCTGCGTGCCGTGGCACCGCCCGAGGTGGACAACCCCACCGTGGTGGTGCTCACCCCCGGCCAGTACAACAGCGCCTATTTCGAACACGCCTTCCTCGCCAGCCAGATGGGGGTGGAACTGGTGGAAGGGCAGGATCTGTTCGTCAAGAACGGCCATGTCTACATGCGCACCACCTCCGGCCCGCAGCGGGTGGATGTGATCTACCGCCGGCTGGACGATGCCTATCTGGACCCGCTGGCCTTCAACGCCGGTTCCATGCTGGGCGTGCCGGGGCTGATGTCGGTCTATCGTGAAGGCCGGGTCAGCGTGTGCAATGCCGTGGGGACCGGCGTGGCGGACGACAAGTCCATCTACCCCTATGTGCCGGACATGATCCGCTTTTATCTGGGCGAAGAACCCATCCTGCACAATGTGCCCACCTGGCAGCTGCGCAAGCCGGAAGATCTGGCCTACGTGCTGGACCACCTGCCCGAGCTGGTGGTGAAGGAAGTCCACGGTGCCGGCGGCTACGGCATGCTGGTCGGCCCGGCAGCTACGCAGGAGGAAATCGCCGCCTACCGGCTGCGCATTCTGCAAGACCCGGCCAACTTCATCGCCCAGCCCACGCTGTCGCTGTCGACCTGCCCCACTTTTGTCGAGGCCGGCATTGCCCCGCGCCACATCGACCTGCGCCCCTTCGTACTGTCCGGCAAGAAAGTGCAGCTGGTGGCCGGCGGCCTCACCCGCGTCGCCCTGCGTGAAGGCTCGCTGGTGGTCAATTCATCCCAAGGCGGCGGTACCAAGGACACCTGGATTCTGAAGGAGGACATCACATGCTGAGCCGAATGGCAGGGTGCCTGTACTGGATGGCACGTGATATGGAACGCGCCGAGAACACCGCGCGCTTGCTGGATGTCAGCCTGCAGATGTCGCTGCTGCATGCCTCATCGCAGGACGACTTGCTGGTGCCGCTGGATGTCACCGGCAGCACCGCCAATTTTCTGCAGCGTCACCGCACCCCCACCCCGCAGACCGTATTGCACTATCTGGCGCTGGATGGCGACAACCCCGGCAGCATCTACAACTGCATGCGCAGCGCCCGCGAAAACGCCCACGTGGTGCGGGTAAAGATCACCTCGGAAATGTGGGAACAGGTCAACGGCACCTGGCTGGAAATGCGCGAGTGGCAACGGCGCGGGCTGGATACCCGCAGCGCATCAACCTTTCTGGAATGGGTACGCGAACGCTCGCACCTGTTTCGCGGTGCCGGCTACGGCACCATGCTGCGCAACGACACCTTCCATTTCTCCCGGCTGGGGACGTTTCTGGAGCGTGCCGACAACACCGCGCGCATCCTCAACGTGAAAACCAAGCAGATCAGCGACAACGAGCCGGAAGCGGAAAACATCCTCGACTACTACCAGTGGGCCGCGCTGCTGCGCTCGGTGTCCGGCTTTGAAGCCTACCGCGACATCTACCGCGACAGCATCACCCCGCAGCGGGTCGCCGAGCTGCTGATCCTGCGCAACGACATGCCGCGCAGCCTGCGCGCCTGCTTTGGTGAAATCAACAAGGTACTGGCACGCATCGAAGGCCAGGCCGGCCGCGCCGCGCGCCGCCGCGCCAGCGAAATCCAGGCCCGGCTCACCTACAGCAGCATCGAGGACATCTTTGCCGATGGGCTGGAACAGACGCTGGACAGCCTGATCGACGACATCAATCTGCTGGGCAGCGCAATTCATCACAGCTATCTGGAAACCGCCTGATACCAGGCAACGCCAAAGGATATGGTCATGAGACTCGCCATCAGTCATGAAACGCTGTACCGCTACGACAGCCCGGTGCGCCACAGCACCCAGTATTTGCGCCTGACTCCACAGGGTGGCAATGGCCTGCGCATTCTGGACTGGCAACTGGAATTGCCAGAATCCGCCCATCGCAGCACCGACAGCTACGGCAATATCTTGCACGTGCTGACACTGGACTACCCGCATCAGGAAATCCGCATCAAGGTCAGCGGCACGGTGGAAACCGAGGATACCGCGCCGGTGTGCGACACCCTGCCGCCACTGTTTTTCCTGCGCCAGACCGAGCTGACCACCCCGGACGAAGCACTGCGCAAGTTTGCCGCCGGCTATCGCCAGCCAACCCCCAGCCTGGGCCAGTTGCAGAGCCTGGTCGAGGGCATACGCGAACACATGCCCTTCCTGCCCGGCGAAACCCAGAGCCACACGCCGGCGGCCGATGCCTTTGCCAAGGGGGCTGGCGTCTGCCAGGACCACACCCACGTCTTTCTCAGCTGCGCCCGCCAGCTGGGCATCCCGGCGCGCTATGTCAGTGGCTATGTCTACTCGCCGGCCCACGCCGCCGACCACGTTTCCAGCCATGCCTGGGCCGAAGCCTGGGTAGACGGTGCCTGGCACAGCTTTGACGTGGCCAATGCGGTGGCCGCCAACGAGCATCACCTCAAGCTGGCCATCGGCATGGACTATCTGGATGCCTGCCCGGTACGCGGCGTACGCTTTGGCGGCGGCACCGAAAGCATGAGCGCCCAGGCGCGCGTCTGGCTGGACGGCCAGTAACAAGCCGGCTAGATTGCCTTTAACTCCACCACACAAGTAGCCGCATCATGACTTACTGCGTCGCCATGAATCTGGCATCCGGCATGCTGTTTGCGTCGGACTCCCGCACCAATGCCGGGGTGGACCATGTGTCCACCTTCCGCAAAATGCAGTTTTTCCAGCAGCCGGACGAGCGGCTCTTGGTGCTGCTGTCCGCCGGCAACCTGGCCACCACCCAGAGCGTGGTCAGCCTGCTGCGTCAGCGCGCCAGTGCCGGACGGGACGAGCAGAACATCCTCAACGTCCCCTCCATGTACGATGCCGCCTGTCTGGTGGGCGATACCCTGCGCGAAATCGCCGAGCGCGACGGCCCGGCGCTGAGCCAGTCCAAGATCGAAGTGGGCTGTTCCTTCCTCTTGGGCGGGCAAATCCGGGGCGAGGCACCCCGGCTGTTCAATATCTACCCGCAGGGCAATTTCATCGAAGCCACCCAGGACACGCCCTACTTCCAGATCGGCGAAGCCAAATACGGCAAGCCCATCATCGACCGCGTGGTCAACTACCACACCCCGGTGGAAGACGCCGCCAAATGCGCGCTGATCAGCTTTGACTCCACCATGAAGAGCAATCTGTCGGTGGGCCTGCCCATCGACATGCTGGTGTATGACAAGGACGACTTCGGCCCCGGCATCCACCAGCGCATCACCGAGCAAGATCCCTATTTCCAGCAACTGCATACCGGCTGGGGCCAGGCCTTGCGCGAAGCCTTCGCCGCCTTGCCGCCGATGCGCTGGAAGGAATGAGCCGGCAAGAATTGAGATTGGTCAGCCACATGGCCTATCGGCGATAATGCGCCATTGCCACTGAAAGATGCCCGCCGATGAAACACGCACCGCTGACGGATAACGACTACCAACGCCTGTCCGATACCCTGCAACGCTTCCAGCGCCTGCAGTGCATGAACCTGGAAAAACTGGATGGCTTCTTCACCGCCCTGCTGTGCGGGCCGGAGGCCATCAAGCCCACCGAATGCCTGCCGCTGATTCTGGGCGAGGCCTTCGATGACGAACAGGCCTTCCGCAGCGAAAAGGATCTGGAAAAATTCGTGGCGCTGCTGATGGGCCACTGGCTGGACATCGCCCACACCCTGCAGCAAGGCAGCGAGTTCCAACCTTGGCTGGATGCCGACGCCAGTGGCGTGGTACACGGCAACGACTGGGCCGAAGGCTTTGTCGAAGGCATGCAGCTGCAACAGGACGACTGGAACCTGCTGTTTGACGATGCCGAGCATGCCGGCGCCCTGACGGCCATCATGGCGCTGGCTTTCGAACGCCACCCCGACCCGGAAATGCGCCCCTACATCGACAACAGCGACAGCAGCCAGCGCGAACAATGGCTGGCCGCCATTTCTCCTGACGTGCAGGAAATCCACCAGTTCTTTGCCGCCATCCGTGCGCAAATGGAAGCCGAGCTGGAACAGGACGAAGCCGACGGCCAGCACTAGGCCGCACAAGGTCCGGCATTATCAAGCAAATGGCAAGACGGCAAACGGGTTTGATTTGAAGTAGACTCAATGGATAGGCTGCTTCATTTCGTTCACCCCGCCACGGCTCACCCTACCACGCCGACCAGCCTGCTCTTGTTGGCGTGCCGGACATCTGCACCATGTTGACCACGCTGCTGCACCTGCCAGTCAGGTTGCTACTCATGCTTGTGCTGGGCCTGAGCTGGAGCGCCACCCTACCAGCCCGCGACATGGGCAACTGGTGCCGCCCCCAGCCTGGACTCCCCGCTGTCGACTCACTGCAACAGCGCGCCATCCGGCAACTGGGCGTGCCGCCAGCACCACTCGCCCACATCCATACCGAAGGCAGCCTGCCGCATCAGGGCATATTCGACCGGAGCGTCAAGGCCAAACGTGACTGGCCGCGCATGCGTGACTTTGCCCTCGCCTGGTATGCCAGCGCCGACCCGCGCTTGCTGGCCGCCCTGGCCCGCTATCTGGATGCCTGGACCGAAAGCTATCAGATCTCGTTCAACCCCATCGACGAAACCGACCTCGACGCGCTGATCGACAGCTATGCCATTACTGCGCGCAGCCTGCCCGCCACCACCCAGCAGCAGACTGCCACTTTTCTGCGCAACATGGCCAAGGGCTACATCCTGCGCATCCGCCAGGCCAAGACACCGCTCAGCGGCACCTTCATCAATAACTGGAACAGCCACCGCATCAAGCTGATCACCCTCAGCGCCGTGGCCCTGCAGGATGAGGCCATGCTGAAAACCGCCGGCGAGCTTTATCTGCAGCACATCGCCAACAATATCAGCGCCCAGGGCGAAACCTGGGACTTCCAGGAAAGGGACGCCCTGCACTACGTCACCTACGATCTGGAAGCGCTGGTACGCGCCGCCATTGCCGCCCGCCAGGCCGGAGAACAATGGCTGGAGCGCAAAGGCCGTCAAGGTGGCAGCCTGCAGCAGGCCCTGGACTGGCTGCGACCGTATGCCGAGGGCCAACTGCAACATCAGGAGTTTGGCCACTCACGCGTCCGCTTCGACTATGTCCGCCGCGAAGCCGGCCTGCCCGGTTTCGCCGGTAGCTGGCAGCCGGCCACCAGCCGTCATCTCTACGCACTGGCAGCCCGCCTGTCACCCGCCTACCGCAGCCCGGTGCTGACCGGCGACACCACCCCGGACTGGATCACCCAATGCTGGCCATGAAGGCAGGGGCAATGCCAGCTCATTAAATTGCATTCGGTCGTGATCAAGCGCTGCTGTTATTCTTTATCAGCCACCCGTCCACACCCATGAAACCAATTGGTGCCGGTTTATTTGCCTTCATCCAAGACAGCAGCAGACGGTCTGCCATTAACAGCCAGGGACTTTAATAATCCGGCACTTTTGCATATGTCATGCTGCTAATTACTATACCCATGCCAACTACTGGGAATTGGCTGTCTACGAATAATTTTTTTGATTTAAACTATTACCGTAATAAATTAAAGAAAAAACATGTTTTGGTATGAAGATCGACTATTTGACTGCCATCTGACATAAAGAAGCATTGACTGTTTGTTCCTGCCAGTTCCTTCAATTAGAATAGATTGTAGAAAAGGGCCGCCATTTTGCGGCCCGTATCTGTTAATAGAGACGAATGAGAACTTTGGACGACAAAAAACCGGATCAACGGCTGCCGGCTGATCTGGCAAGACGCGCTACCGCCATCATTGAGCTGCCGGATGGCGTTCTGGTCACGGCGGCACGCGGCGGTCGCTACAATCTGCCCGGTGGCAAGGCCAGTCGGGGCGAACTGCGCTCCCAGGCCCTGATTCGCGAAATCCGCGAAGAAACCGGCCTGCGCATCAACTCCATGCTTTACCTGTTTGACCACATCACCCCGCATAACGCCCACAAGGTTTACCTGTGCATTGCACAGGGCCAGCCCAAGCCGCAAGGGGAAATCGAACGGATCGCCCTGGTGTCCTCTCCGGATACCGATGTCGACCTGTTTGTCGAAGGCCGCGCCATCCTGCGGCGCTACGCACGCCTGCGCGGCGAGGAAACCGCCAAGGGTCAGGCACTGCGTGCCATCCTGGGGCTGGCGCGCTACATCGCCAAGGTAGACTGAACACGGCCATGCCAGCCAGCACACCCGTCTGGCTGACGCTGGACGAATTCGACTTTCATCACCGCCTGCCGGCACTGCCCGGCAATACGCTGGTCCTGTTCGGCCAGCCGGGCTGCGCCGCCTGTCGCAGCTGGCGGCAGACATTGAGCCAGTGGCAGCCGGCTGCGCTGCAGCAACTGGCCTATGTCGATGTGCAGCAATGCATGGCGCTGGCGCACCAGTACGACATCTTCCACCTGCCCACCTTGCTGCTGTTTGTGGATGGCCACTACCACGGCCAGCTGCACAGCCCGCTGCAAGCACAAGCCATCAACCTCGCGCTGGACACGCTGCTGGCCGCCCCGGCCGCAGAAGAGCCCTGAACCCAAGAGCACTGAGCCTAGACACAAGCCAGACACCAGCCATACAGCTGTGCCTTGCTTTTGACCCCCAGCTTGAGAAAAGCACGATCAATATAGGTTTTGCAGCTGGACTCCTTGACGCCCAGTTGTGCTGCTGCGCCCTGCGCCGACATGCCCTGCAGCAGGCAATGACACATTGCCTGTTCGCGCGGCGACAGGCGAATGCCGGCAGTGGCCAGCCGCTTGTCAAACAGGTGGGGCAAGGATGGCAGCTGGGAGCGGCGCAACGATACCGTCAGGCGCGCATGCTGCACCAAGAGCGGCAGCAGCAAGACCACCAGCCGTCGTAGCAAGGCCAGTTCCTCCAGGGCAAACGGGGCCTGATCGCGCTGCCGGTATAGCGCCAGGGCATACACGCCATCAGCCGCCCGCCCCAGCAGATTGCACTCGGCACTGATCTGATGCCGGCGAAACACATCATCGACATAATCCTGGGCCGCGATATCCTCATGCCGGATCAACACCAGCTGCGGATCCTGCAAGGGCGTTATGTGGGATAGCAGCGGGTCCTGCCGCCAGTGCTTTTCCAGATAGCTTAGCAGTGCCGGTTCGCTGTCCTGCGCGCCATCCGCGCTACGGGAAAACAGCCAGTCCACCGACTGCACCACCGCATCAGCCCCGTGCTGATTGAAGCGGGCCGCACTCAGATGGCACAGGGGTATCCGTGCATGCAACCATTGCCATAGCCGGTGCGGAAAATCCGCCCCACCCAAGCTGGCCACCAGCTCTGCGGCGGTCTCCAGCGGTATGTGCATCCCCTCGGTCATGCTGCCTCCCCCTGTGCTGTTGTTGTTCTTGTCCCCCCAAGCGAGGACAGCCAGCCCTCGCCCGCTCTGCGACAGTAAGCCCGTCATCAAGCTGTCATGGAGCAAACATGTCGCACGCCATACTGCCACGCGCACTACTCATCGCCGCCTGCACCCTGGGTGCCGCCAGCGCCTCGGCAAGCGAAACACTCAATTTCTTCAACTGGGCAGATTATGCCGGCAAAAACACCGTCAGCGGTTTTGAACGGGAAACCGGCATCAAGGTACGCTACGACCCGTTCGACAGCGAGGAAACCCTGCAAGCGAAAATGCTGGTGGGGCATTCCGCCTACGACGTCGTCGTGCCGTCCTCCGGTTTCCTGCGCAATCAGCTGCAGGCCGGGCTGTACCAGAAGCTGGACAAGAGCCGTCTTCCCAACTGGAAAAACCTTGATCCGCAGTTGATGCAGAAACTGGAAAGCGTGGACCCGGGCAACCAGTATGCCATTCCCTGGACCTGGGGCACGACCGGCCTGGCCATCAACAGCAAGGCACGCCAGTTGCTGGGCCCGGGCGCACCACTGGACAGCTGGGCCGTGCTGCTGAATCCGCAATACCTGTCACGGCTGCAAAGCTGTGGTGTGGGCATGCTGGACTCCCCCGCCGACATCGCCGCCATCGCCCTGCGCTATCTGCACAAGGACATCAACAAGGCCAGCAGCAAAGACCTGCAAGAGGCCTTCGAACTGCTCAAGGGCATTCGCCCCTACATCACCCAGTTCAACAGCAACAGCTATGTCAGCGATCTGGCATTGGGCGACCTGTGCCTCGCTGTCGGCTGGTCCGGCGATGTGCAGCAAGCCAGGCTGCAAGCCCGCAGCAGCAAGAAGCCCTTCCAGATCGACTACATCATCCCCAAAGAAGGCTCGGCGATCTGGTTCGATGTCATGGCCATCCCCAAGGACGCACCCAACCTGAACGCCGCCTACAAGTGGCTCAATTACATCGAAAAGCCCGACGTACACGCCGACATCAGCAACAACACCTTTTATCTGAGCGCCAACAAGCCGGCCAACGCCCTGGTCAAGAGCGAGATTCGTGACGACCCCGTGGTCAATCCGGATAGCGCCACACTGCAGCGGCTGACGGCAGTACAAGGCCTGCCGCCAGAACTGATGCGCCAGCTCAATCGCCTGTGGGCCAACTTCAAGACCGGCCGTTAAACAGCATATCGGGGACCACACCATGCGCACCATCACCACCTGCTGGCTGGGAGCCAGCCTGCTGGGCGGCCTGCCCTTGCTGGCACAAGCCGACGAGCTGGACACGCTGAAAGCCAGCATCGAAACCATGCAGCAGCAATTGCAGCAACTGCAACAGCAACTGCGGCAGGCCCCAACAGCCCAGCCTGCAGCGGTAGCTGACGACTCCACCACCGAGACACGCCAGCAACTGAGCAAGATGGAAATGAAGCTGGACAAGCTGAGCGATGCCGCCGAAAACGGCCCACTGGCCAATCTGTCCATCAGCGGTTATCTGGACCCACTCTATGTATTCAATCGCCAGCAGCACCGCAGCGGCTTCAGCTTCGTCAACCACGACGCGCACTACGCCTATGACAACGCCAACCTGGGAGATGTCTATCTGGACATCAAGAAAAGCTTTGGCAGCGGCCCGATGGCCGCTTACGCCGAAGTCACCATACAGCCCAATCGGGGCAGCGGCGTCACCACCTCGTGGAATGCCAGCAGCGCCAACGACAGCATCATCAACAGCGCCCAGCTAGTTGTTCCGCTAGACCAGCACTGGCAGGTATTTGCCGGGCAGATTCCCTCCTTTGCCGGCTATGAATACGCCACCAGCCCGCAGACGCTGACCATCAGCCACAATCTGCTGTACGACTTCAGCGAACCAGCCTTCTTTGTCGGTGGCGGTGCGCAGTGGATTTCCGGCCCGTGGCTGTGGAAGGGCATGCTGGGCAATGAAGCCGGCCGCACCGAGGCCGCACAGGTCGGGCAGCGTCGCAACAACACCCCATCGTTCAGCTGGCGCATGGATTACCAGTACACCAATAACATCGACATCGGCTGGTCCGGCCTGATCGGCCGTGGCACCGCCGCCAATTACAGCGGCAATGCCGCAGCCTTCCAGCCGGTGTTCTACACCGAGCTGGATATCAGCAGCAGCAATCTCAACGATACCGTCAATGCCCAGCTCGATTACGGCAGTGCCGGCGGCAGCGCGCTCAATGGCGACCGTGCCCAATGGTGGGGCCTGTCCTTGTTGCGGCATCACCGCTTCAACTCTGCCTGGCTGGGCAAGATGGGCTGGACACTGCGCTACGACTATCTGGACAACAGCAAGAACGGTGGCGGCACCCCCGATCTGGCCTTGGGCAGTAGCGGCAATGATGGTGCCAACGGCTTTGGCAGCGACCCGGCCTGTGTCGCGGCCAACGGTGCGGCCAGCTGTAGCGGAGCGAAACGGCAGGACATTACCGCCGCCTTGCTGTTCTACCCCAGCGAGCAACTGCAACTGAAGCTGGAATACCGCCACGATATTGCCAGCCAGCCCACTTTTGATAACAGCAACGGCGGCACCAGCAAGCACAACGATGTGCTGAGCGCCCAGGCTGTCTACAGTTTCTAACGCCGAAAGCCATCCACATGAAACAAGATCTCTACTATCTGTCGGCCAGCGATGCCCTGCGCCAGTTCCGCAACGGCAGCCTGTCACCGGTCACCCTGATGCAGGCCCTGCTGGAACGGGCAAGCCGGCAACAGCACACCATCAACGCCACCACCCGCATCCTGCACGACAGCGCCATGCACCAGGCCGAGCAAGCGGCCGAGCGTTACCGCCTGGGCACTGCGCGTCCGCTGGAGGGCATCCCGGTGGCGGTAAAAGAAGAAACCGATGTCGCCGGCTGGCAGAACACCGTAGGCTCGCTGGCCATCGACGACTATATTCCCGAGCACAACCACCCCATCATCGACAAGCTGCTACAAGCCGGAGCCATTCTGCATCTGCAGACCACCAATCCGGAATTCTGCTGCCTGGGCCAAACCTGGAGCCGGCGCTGGGGGGTAACGCGCAATCCGTGGAATCCACGCTACACCTGCTCCGGCTCCAGTGGTGGCAGCGCCGCCGCTCTGGCCGCCGGCCTGGCCCCGCTAGCCACCGGCAGCGATATGGCCGGCTCCACCCGACTGCCCGCCGCCTTTCAGGGACTATATGGCTACAAACCGCCGTTTGGCCGGCTGCCCAGCGCCGCTGGCGAGGAGCTGTTTGCCTTTGCCGCAGAGGGACCGCTGGCACGCCACTTCGATGATCTGGTGCTGATGCAGAACATTCTGGCCGGTCCGCACCCGGACAGCTATGCCACCCTGCCCTATCAGCCGCTACCCAGCCAGTATGCCGACCTGACGGGCTGGAAAATCGCCTGGCACCCCACGCTGGGCAGCCCGGCACTCTGCCCGCAGGTACGGCACAATCTGGAACAGGCCGTAGCCGGGCTACGCCGGCGTGGCGCGGTGGTGGAACAAGTCGACATCTGCTGGGACATGCTGGAAATTTCTCAAGTGCTGCTGGAAGGCATCTTCGGGCTGTTTTTCAGCGAATACCTGCAGGCGCTGCCAGATACGGCCTATCCGCAACTCAGCAGCTATATACAACAGCTGTGGCGCGATTTCCGTGGCAAGCCCGCCTCGGTATCCCGTGCGGCAGAACTGGCAGGCCGGCTGCATCAGGACATGCAGCAAAAGGTATGGGGCCAGGGCTATCAGGCCTTCCTCTGCCCAACCAGCTTCACCACCGAACTGGAGGCCGATCTGGACCCCACGCTGCAAAACAGCATCCTGGTAGACGGAGTGGCACTGGATAGCTATCTGGGCTGGGCGGCCACGCCACCGTTCAATCTGCTCAGCCGCTACCCGGCGCTGTCCGTGCCGACCGGCCTGGCGGCAAACGGCGTGCCCACCGGCATGCAGATCATTGCGCCGCCATTCCAGGATGAGGTCGCTTTTCAAGTGGCATATAACCACGAACAGGCGGCCCGGCACGGCCTGTATCGCCAGCACTTCCCGCCGCTGGCCGACTAGGGCCTGTTAACGCTATTTTTTTCACGGCGGCGGATGTTGAGGGGATGCGCGCCGCAGGGCAGGCCCTAGCTGCCACGCAACAAGGGCAGCCCGCGGGCTGCCCTTGTTGTTGATACTCACCCGAGCAGAGCGGGCGTTACAGATCGCTCTTGCCGCCGGCAGCCGGCGCGTCCGTCACCGGTGCCGTCGCCTCGCTGACCGGGTTCAGCATGTCTTGCGGAATGCTCACCCAGCCCAGCGAACTGGACAGCTGCAAACACATGGCCAGCGTCAGCATGGCCACCGGTGCAAACAGCATCACGCCCAGCAGCACCCGTATCCGCCTTACCCCCGACACCACCGCCAGACTGTTGACCAGCAAGGCAATGGTCAGCAACGACAGCGCCAGATCAGCCCCCAGCGCGGCATCATCCGGCAGCCAGCTGGTGAGCGGTTCGAAAAACTGCAGGCTGTTGCACAGCACGATCAGCCCGAACAGCGGGGCCGTAGGCTGCCATTTGGCCAGCCGCAGCCAGATGGTCATGAACTGGGTGAACAGCAGCGTTTCCAGCCAGGTAAACAGCAGCATGAAACCCATGCGCCCGGCAATATTATTGCCCAGCTCACCGGTGCCGCCGCTGGCCACCAGCCCCAGCACGGTCAGCAGCAGTGCCGGCAGCCAGCGCGGGTACTGGTATTGCTCCAGCGGGCCGACACGGAAGCGCAGCAGGCTGATGAAATCATCAATCAGACGATGCATGATGCCGGCTCAGTCGAAAACGACGGTTTTATTGGAGTAGGACAGGATGCGGTCGTCCACATGCCAGCGCACGGCGCGTGACAACACCACTTTTTCCAGATCGCGGCCTTTCTGGATCAGGTCTTCCACATCGTCGCGATGCGAAATGCGCGTGACTTCCTGCTCGATGATCGGACCTTCGTCCAGATCCTCGGTGACATAGTGACTGGTGGCACCAATCAGCTTCACGCCACGGGCAAAGGCGCGGTGATAAGGCTTGGCGCCATCGAATGCCGGCAAAAAGCTGTGGTGGATATTGATGACACGGTCCGGATAGCGTTTGACGAACTCACCGGACAGCACCTGCATATAACGCGCCAGCACGATGAAATCGACACCGGCCTCTTCCAGCAGGCGGAATTGCTCGGCCTCGGCCTCGGCCTTGTTGTCGCGCGTCACCGGCACGACGTGGAAGGGAATGCCGTTGAATTCCACCAGGCGGCGGCAGTCTTCATGGTTGGCAATCACCAGCGGGATATCGCAATTCAGCTCGCCAATGCGCCAGCGGTGCAGCAGATCCACCAGGCAGTGCTCGTACTTGGACACAAAAATGGCCATGCGCGGCTTGCGGCTGGACAGCGACACCTTCCAGGTCATGTTGTGCTCGGCGGCAATCGGCTGAAACGCTGCCGCAAAAGCCTCCATCGGCAGCGTGAAGCCATCCAGCTCCCACTGGATGCGCATCAGGAACAGGTTTTCGCTCGCATCCTGATGCTGGTCGGCATGCATGATGTTGGCGTTATAGGTCATCAGGAAATTGGCCAGGGCCGCTACCAGGCCCTTCTTGTCCGGTGCGCTGATCAGCAGCGTGGCCGATTGTCGGGTATTGCTCATTGTCCAGTCTCTTTTCTTTACATAATCAACGGCGGCCAACTGGCCGCCACTTGCCAATACGGCTTGTGCGCGCCACCCGCAAAATGACAAACGCCACACGCCGCAGGAAAACTACCCCTGCCGCCTGTGGCGCTGCTTGCCGGTAATCGGGATCAGGCGTTCAGATTGGCCGAATCCAGCGTATTCTGCAACAGCGTTGCCACGGTCATCGGGCCCACGCCACCCGGCACCGGGGTAATGAAGCTGGCGCGTTCGGCTGCAGCAGCGAATTCCACATCGCCCACCAGCTTGCCGGTGTCCAGACGATTGATGCCCACATCGATCACCACCGCCCCCGGCTTGATCCATTCACCCTTGATAAAGCCGGGCATGCCCACGGCAGCCACCACGATGTCCGCCTCGCCCACTTCGCGCGCCAGATCCTGGGTGGCACTGTGGCACACCGTCACCGTTGCGCGAGCCAGCAGCATTTCCAGCGCCTGCGGGCGGCCAACGATATTGGATGCGCCGACAATCACCGCCTTCTTGCCCTTGGGGTCGATGCCATATTCTTCCAGCAACGTCATCACGCCACGCGGCGTGCAGGGACGCAGCAGCGGCATCTTGATGGCCAGACGGCCCATATTGTAGGGATGGAAGCCGTCGACATCCTTTTTCGGATCGATACGCTCGATCACCGCTTGCGGGTCGATCTGCTTGGGCAGCGGCAACTGCACCAGGATGCCGTCTACCGTGGCATCGGCATTCAGGGTATCGATAATGTCCAGCAGCGCCTGCTGGCTGGTTTCAGCCGGCAGATCATAAGCCACCGAACGGATGCCGGCCTTTTCGCAGGAGCGCTTCTTGCTGCCTACATAAACGCTGGAAGCAGGATCGCTGCCCACCAGAATCACCGCCAGGGCCGGTGCCCGCTTGCCTGCTGCCACACGGGCCTGCACTCCTTCGCCAACCTTGGCGATGAGTTGTTCTGCTACTGCCTTACCATCAATGAGTTGCGCTGCCATGCCTGATTCCGTATGGAACTTGAAAAGAGGCGGCAATTTTCTCATTTTTTGGGTTTTTACGAAACCACAAAAATACATTAGGAATAATTTCACGTAAAGCAAAATTCACAAAATAAGCATCTATATATCATGTAGTTACTAGCCAGCCCGTGACAGCCGGCTAGCGCACCCGGCCAAGGCCAGCCAGCCGCCCTGCAAAAAAAATTGCAACACGGTGTTGACAGCTTTCAGTCCAATCCGTATATTTTCGTTCTCTGTCGTCGGGGCGTAGCGCAGCCTGGTAGCGCACCTGATTTGGGATCAGGGGGTCGCGAGTTCGAATCCCGCCGCCCCGACCAGACAAAGCCCGATATGTGAGTGCCCGTAGCTCAACCGGATAGAGCACCGGCCTTCTAAGCCGGGGGTTACAGGTTCGATTCCTGTCGGGCGCACCAGTAGCCGAAGTTGCTGTAGAATGTTGTACCCTGTGGTGGATGTAGCTCAGTTGGTAGAGTCCAGGATTGTGATTCCTGTTGTCGTGGGTTCGAGCCCCATCATCCACCCCACCCTATTCAGACAGTCAGCCTTGTGCTGATGTGTCGCACCGCTTCAGCGGTGGATGTAGCTCAGTTGGTAGAGTCCAGGATTGTGATTCCTGTTGTCGTGGGTTCGAGCCCCATCATCCACCCCAGTCTGAAAAGAAAAACCCGGCCTCGGCCGGGTTTTTCTTTTGTCTTTGGCAAATTCTTTCACATTTGCGACAAAAACCACCGCAATGTCCTCTTGTCTGGCAGTACAAGCCCCGTATAATCGAATACATTTGCATTTATCCGATTGACTGACAGACCCTAAAAACCATGACTACCCTGCAGCCGATCAAGCGCCAGACGCTGACCAGTGCCGTAACCGAATCGCTTCGCCAGCGCCTTCTCTCGGGAGAATTCGTCGACGGCCAGCAATTGCGCCAGGAAGCGCTATCCAATGAATACGGCGTCAGCCGGGTGCCGGTGCGTGAAGCACTGCGCCAGCTGGAGGCCGAAGGGCTGATCCAGATCATCGACCACAAGGGTGCCATCGTCTCCAAGCTATCGCTGGATGATGTGCTGGAACTGCTGGAAATCCGCGCCATGCTGGAAAGCTCGGTGCTGAAGGCTTCCATTCCCTGTCAGACCTCGGCCGACATCACGCTGGCCGAACAGACCCTGCACGAATTCGAAGTGGCGCTGCAAAAAAACGATGTCCGCCACTGGGGCGAACTCAACTCGCGCTTTCACCTGGCGCTGTATCGTGCGGCCAAACGGCCCAACACCCTGGCCCTGATCGAACAGCTGCACAACAAGACCGATCGCTACACCCGCATGCAAATCCTGTTTACCCGCACCATGGAACGCGCCCACGAGGAGCACACCCGGCTGCTGGAATTGTGCAAGCAGGGCGCTGCCGAAGAGGCCGCCGAATTCATCCGCTTCCACATCCTGTCCGCAGGACATGCGCTGGAGCATTATCTGCAAGGCCAGCAAGGCCATTGAGCCGACTGCGCCGCACCCAATAGACGACCAGCCACGCTGGTCGTCTTACTTTGGGCCATCCGCGCCGGGATAAGCCTGATACTGCGCGCGCCAGCGCTCGGCTTCGGCACGCAGACAGGCCGCCAGCTGCAAGGTGGCCGGCCCGGCTGCCGGTGGATCGGCCAACACCAGATACAAACCAGCCTTGCGCAAGGCACCATGCGCCAGCGGCAAGGGCTTGAGCCGGCCCGCTGCCACGCTATCGGCAATGCGGTGCCAGGCCAGCCAGCCAAAGGCAAAGCCCTGCTCCACTGCTGCAATGGCCGTTTCCGGCTGCGATACCGTCCAGCGCTGCCAGGCCCCGAGCCAGCCCTCGTCACGCGGTTGGCGCTGGCCGGAATCGCGCAACACCACTTGCACCTGCTGTTGCAGATCGTCCATCTCCAGTGGCCGGCCAAGCGCATGCAGCGGATGATGTGGCGCGGCACAGGCAACAAATTCGGCGTCCAGCAGCCAGTCGCCCAGAAATCCCTGCGGCACCCGCCCCGCCACGGCCAGCTCGACCTGCCTGCCATGCAGGGCATCATCGGCACCGGACATCACCACCTCATGCATTTGCAAGCGGGTATTGGCGCAATGCGCGGCAAACTGCCCCAGCGCCGGTAACAGTGCCGGCGTGGGAAACAGGCTGTCCACCGCCAGCCGTACTTCGGCTTCCCACCCCTGCTGCAAGGAGCGCGCCTTGTCCTCCAGCCGCAGGGCAGCCGCCAGCACATTTTGCGCATCGCGCAGCAGCACCTCGCCAGCTGGCGTCAACTGCATGCGCCGCCCCTGCGGGCTGAGCAGCTCCACGCCCAGTTGCTCCTGCAGCCGTGCCACCATATAGCTGACCGAAGACTGGCTGCGGTGCAGCTGCGCGGCCGCCTGGGCGAAGCCGCCTTCACTGACAATGCTCTGCAATACCTGCCACTGCTCCCAGGTGGTTTTTGCCTGCTTCATTGATTTGATTTTCCGATATATTTATGCTGATTTTTGCGCTTTTTTATCATAATTTTCGCTGCAATAATACCAGACATCAAGCAGGGCCTGACATCCTGTCCGCCCACGAGCAAGGAGAATCGCAATGAGCAAGCAAGCCATCAGCCGTGAAGTGGAACGCCTGGTAAACGGCATGGAAGTGTCAGACGGTGCCGGTGTACGCCTGCTGCGGGTGCTGACCCACGATCTGCAACGCCGGCTGGACCCCTTCCTGATGCTGGACGAATTCCGCTCGGACAATCCGGACGACTATATCGCCGGCTTCCCGGACCACCCGCATCGTGGCTTTGAAACCGTCACCTATATGCTGGATGGCCGCATGCGCCACCGCGACAGCACCGGCCAGGAAGGTCTGCTGGGGCCGGGCGGGGTGCAGTGGATGACCGCCGGTCGCGGCCTGGTGCACTCGGAAATCCCCGAGCAGCAAGACGGCCTGATGCACGGTTTCCAACTGTGGGTGAACCTGCCGGCAAAAAACAAGATGATAGACCCCTGGTATCGCGACATCCCCAGCGCCGAGATTCCGGAGCGCGACACCGCTGCCGGCAGCCATCTGCGGCTGATTGCCGGTGAAGTAGATGGCCAGGCTGCCGCCATCCAGCGCCTGGATACCGAACCGCTGTACCTGGACGTGCATCTGGCAGGTGGGCAAAGTGAATTTTTCGCCATCCCGGCCGGACACAATGCCTTCCTCTATGTGTATCAGGGCGAAGTGCAGGCTGGCAGTCATGAACAAGTGGTCGGCCAGCGCCAGATGGCCATTCTGGCCAATGACGGCGCAGCCAGCGGCATCCGGGTTAACAGCACACAGCCCGCCCGCTTCCTGCTACTGGCTGGCAAACCGCTGAACGAGCCGATTGCGCAGTGGGGGCCATTCGTGATGAATACCCGTGCAGAACTGGAAGCCGCTGCCGACGACTTCCGCAACGGTCGCTTTTAACGCGGCATAACAGGGCCAGCCCACCGGCTGGCCCGCTTTTTGATGAAGAACGGAGGGTAGACAGATGACTACATGGAGCGCGCGCATCAGCGCCAAAACCAGTGATATCGGCTTTCCGGTACGCCGCCTGCTACCCAGCGGGCAGGCCCGCCACATCGGCCCCTTCATTTTTCTGGATCACATGGGGCCAGCCCACTTCAACCTGAGCGAGCGCAGCAATGACGTGCGGCCGCACCCGCATATTGGCCTGGCCACCCTCACCTATCTGTTCAGCGGAGCCATGCAGCACCGTGACAGCCTGGGCAGCATGCAGCGCATTGAGCCAGGCGCAGCCAACCTGATGGTGGCCGGCCGTGGCATCGTGCATTCAGAGCGCATTCCGGACGACATCCGCAGCAGCGGCCAGGCGGTGGAAGGCCTGCAATTATGGCTGGCGCTGCCACTGGATCTGGAAGAGTGCGAACCGGCCTTCATGCACTATGCCAGCGCCGACCTGCCGCGATGGCAAGAAAATGGCAGCCAGGTGCAGCTGGTATTGGGCCAGGCCTGGGGATACCGCTCGCCGGTCGCCTTTCCTGGTGAAGCGCTGTATGCCGTGATCGAGATGGCTGCCGGTGCCGAGCTGGCCATTCCCGAAGGCTTTGCCGAGCGCGGTATTTATCTTGCCAGTGGCAGCATCAGCCAGGGCGGCGAGTCATTACAAGCTGGCGAACTGGGACTGCTGGCAGCAGAGTCGCGCGAAGTCAGCATCCACGCCGAACAAGCCAGCCGGCTGGCCTTGCTGGCCGGTCCCACACCGGATGCCCACCGCATTCTGGACTGGAACTTCGTTTCCAGCCGCATGGAGCGCATCCGCCAGGCAAGGGACGACTGGCAGCAGGGACGCTTTGCGAGCGTGCCCGGAGAAACCGAGTTCATCCCCTTGCCGCCACGGCGCTGATGCCGTCATCCGGCCAGCTCAAGCCTGGCACTGTGGTTGGGACACCGCAGTGCACTGCGCTGACCGGCAATTCCGAACCGCTATTAGTTGAATAATCTTGATATATGGAAGATATTTCCTCAGCACATTTAAGTATTTTCCATAACGCCCAACCATAGTGTCAGCAGACGCCATTACCGGCGTCTGCCGGCTGCCAGCAGGATTATCCGACGGAGAAGACGATGTTCAACCGCAAGTTGCATGCACAGCTGGAAGCTCAGGCCACCATCAATCAGGAGCTGCAGGGCTTGCTGGATGCCGTCAGCGCCTCCACCGCCATCATCCGTTTCGATCTGGACTGCAAGGTGGTGCATGCCAACGAAAACTTTGCCCGCACCATGGGGTATGCCAGTGCGGCAGAACTGCTTGGCCTGAATCACCGCAGCTTCTGCGATGTCGCCTACGCCAACTCCCGCGACTACAGCAGCTTCTGGGAAAGCCTGCAGCGCGGCCAGCCCTTTACCGGCCAGATCAAGCGTCTGAAGAAGGATGGCACGCCGGTCTGGCTGGAAGCCAGTTACAACCCGGTGCGCGATGGCGCCGGCAAGCTGATCGGCTTCATCAAGTTCGCCTGCGACGTGACCGACAAGGTATTGGCCGCGCAGAAAAACCAGGCGGCACTCAATGCCATCGACCGCTCGATGGCCGTCATCGAATTCCAGCCCGACGGCACCATTATCAGCGCCAACGCCAATTTCCTCAGCACCATGGGCTATGGCAAGGAAGAGCTGATCGGGCGCAATCACCGTCAGCTGTGCGCAAGCGAACTGGTGCAAAGCGAAAGCTACCAGCGCCTGTGGAACAATCTGCGTGGCGGACAGTTCTTTGCCGGCCGCATCGTCCGTATCACCCGCGATGGCAGCGAACGCTGGCTGGAAGCCACTTACAATCCGGTGTTCGACGCCGAAGGCAAGGTGATCTCCATCATCAAGTTCGCCACCGATGTCACCGAGGCTGTGAAACGGCAGCAGCAAGAGCAGGATAGCGCCGTGTTCGCCTTCAATACTTCACAGCAGACCCGCCACTGGGCTGACGAGGGCGTCAGCAGCGTGCAGCAGGCGGTGCACCAAATCGAAGATATGGCGGTAGATATCGGCAAGGCAGGCGACAATGTGCAGCTGCTGGGGACCAACTCCGAGCGCATCGGCAGCATTGTGCAGACCATCAAGGACATCGCGGATCAGACCAATCTGCTGGCACTGAACGCCGCCATCGAAGCCGCACGCGCCGGTGAAATGGGACGCGGCTTTGCCGTGGTGGCCGATGAAGTGCGCAAGCTGGCGGAGCGCACCAGCGCCTCCACCGCGGAAATCTCGCACATGGTGTCATCCATCCAGACCAGCACCGGCGCAGCAGTGGACAGCATGAGCGTGATTGGCGTCAAGGCACGCTCCAGCGTCGGCAATGTCGGCAAGGTGGGTGAAATCATCACCCAGATCCGTAGCGGGGCAGATTCCGTGGTGACAGCTATCCAGCAAATCGCCAGCGAACGCGGCGTTAACACCTGAGCAAGCAGCGCCACGCTTAAGCGCCTGCTCACGCTCTAGCCAACGCAATATCGCAGAGCGTAAGCAGGTGCTAACGTCGCGGCTTGTCGGCCGGGTAGGCATACACCACCCGGCCACGCTCCACCTTGCCGATCACCGGCACGCTCAGCTCCAGTGCCTCGTGATCCGTCTGGCTGAAAGGCTGCTTGTAAGTGGTGATCACCCCGGACACCGGCTGTTTGAGGTTTTCCAGCGCCCGCACGATGGCCACGCCATCCAGCGAACCGGCCTGGCGGATGGCTTCGGCCAGCAGCTTCATGCCGTCATAGCCTTGCGCGGCCGAAGGCGGCGACGGAATGCGCCGGGTGTGAAACAGCCACTGGTAACCATCGAGAAAATCGCGCCGGCGCGGGGTGTCGTCCTCGTCCGGAATATAGCTTTGCACCATGCGCGCGCCCTCGCCATTGGGGCCGGCATTGTCGATGAAGTTGGACATCGATAGCGTCCAGCTGCCGATGATGGGTACTTTCCAGTCCATGCGTGCCATGGTGTTGGCCAGTTCGGCCAGTTCCGGGCCGATGGCATAAGTCAGAATGGCCTGGCTGCCGGCATTGCGTGCCTGCAGCAGGAAATTGGCCATGTCCCGCTCCTGCAGATTGAAGCGCGCCACATAGCTGGGCTTGAGGCCGTTCTGCCCCAGTGCGCGCTCCAGCTCCATCAGCCCCTGGTAACCGTAGTTGGTGTTGTCGGCAAAAATGGCCAGCTTGCGATAGCCGGAACGCTGCACTGCCTCGCGTACGATCAGCGGTGCCTGCAAGTCATCGGCGGCAGCCACCCGGAAAATGAAATTGTCGCTATTGCCATGCAAGGGAAACTGGCGGGTCAGAATGGCCGCCGTCGCCACCGCCAGCATCACCGGCACCCGCGCATCCTGATAGTTCTTGCTGGCAGCCAGTGCCACCCCGGTATTGACGAAGCCCACCACCGCCACCACCCGGTCCTGAGTCAGCAGCTGCTGCGCCACCTTCAGGCCGCGCGCCGGCAAGCCAGCGTCGTCACGCTCCACCAGCTCGATCGGCCGGCCCAGCAGCCCGCCGCTGCGGTTGATTTCCGCTGCCGCCAGCCGGATGCCATTACGCATGCTCAGGCCCATCGGCGCAGAGCCTCCGGTAAAGGCCCCGGGCACACCAATGCGGATGGGCTGCACCGCAGCCACTGCCAGGCTGCACGCCAGGCACAATAAAGCCCCACCCACTAAGCTGATCCCGCGCATGCTGCCCGTCTTCCCGCCTGACTGAAACCAGCCGCGAGATTACCCCCGGCACGGGCATGGACTCAAGTGCCATGCGCATTGACTTGCCGGCAGGCCACAACCGGGGGCCAACCCTTACTGCCAGCTGCCGCTGCTTGTCGTAAACTGGAGCAAATCATTCCGGCTCGCCTGCGACCCGGTTCTTCGCCACCCACCCGCTCCCGCCCTCTATGCGCACACCCCGCTTTTACGAGTTTCGCAAACGCAGTGGCTGGTACCAGCTGTTTCCCAACACCACCATCGTGCTGTTCTTCCTCACCATGGGGGTGATGCTGTGGACGCTGGACGCCCGCGAGGCAGAACAGCAAAAAAGCAATCTGGCCCGTGATGCTCTGTGGGCCGAACAAACCCTGCAACTGAAGCTGGAAGACAATCTGGCCCAGCTGACCGATCTGGCACGCAGCCTGGGCAGCGGCGAAACCGACGAAGCCGGCTTCCAGACCCAGGCCTCGCAATTACTGGCCAACACACCGGAGATGCTGGCGGTGGCGCGCAGCGACAGCCATGGCCTGCTGCGCTGGACCGCACCCTATGAAGAAGGGCCGCTCTCGCCCGGCGGCAGCATCCAGTCGCGCCCGGCCTTCACCCAGGCACAGCAGAATGGCCGCTTTTCCTATAGCCCGCCGTTTCAGCACGGCAAGGGCAGCTGGCGCTATGAGCTGCACATCCCGCTGTATCAGGCAGGCCAGTTCAATGGCACGCTGGTGGCCATTTTCGATGCCGACAATGTCATTCGCCGCCTGCCACCGGCCTGGTTCAGCGAAAAATACCAGTTGGAACTGCAAACCCGCGACGGCAACACCATCGCCCGCAACGCACAGAACCGCCTGCGCAGCGGCCCGGCGGAAAAACTGGAACTGCCCGGCACCGGCCTGAGCATCAGCGCCCGCCCGGTGCGCGGTGCCATGACCCAGGCCCGCCTGCTGCAACTGGGGCTGATCGGCGGCATGGCCCTGCTGACCCTGCTCAGCCTGCTCAGCCTCAACCGCCATATTCGCGGCCGAGTTGAGGCCGAGCGCGAACGCGACCGCGTCTACAAGCTGTCGCAGGAAATGCTGGGCGTGGTGCGGCGCGACACCACCATCCTGCAGCTCAACCCCGCCTTCGAGCAGGGGCTGGGCTATAGCGCCGACGAATTGCTGGGCACCTCCTTCCTCAACTACCTGCTGCCCGAGGAAAGGGAAGGCACCCGCGACAGCTTCGAGCGCCTGTTCGACACCGGCGGCACCGACCGCTTCGTGCAGACACGCATCCTCACCAAGCAAGGCGAAGTGCGCTGGATTGTCTGGGCACTCAGCCCGCTGGCCGACAGCGGCGTAGCCTATGTGTCCGGCCGCGACATCACCGCCGAAAAGCAGGCCGAACAGGCACTGCGTCAGGAATCGGCCTTCCGCAAGGCCATGGAAGACTCGCTGGTGGTGGGCATCCGCGCCATCGACCTGCAAGGCCGCATCAGCTACGTCAACCCTTCCTTCTGCGCCCTCACCGGCTATAGCGAGCAAGAACTGATCGGCCAGGGGGCGCCCTACCCCTACTGGCGGCAAGGCCCGCTCAGCGAGGGCAATCGGCGCGATCTGGATGACACCCTGGCCGGCAATGCTCCGCCCGAAGGTTTCCAGTCCATCTTGCAGCGCAAGAACGGCGAAGAATTCGACGCCCACATCCTGGCTTCGCCCCTGATCGACGCCCGTGGCCGGCACACCGGCTGGATGGCCGTGCTGACCGACATCACCGAGCGGCTGGAAGCCCAGCGCCGGCTGGAAGCCTCGCACGACCGCTTTGTCACCGTCATCGAAGGGCTGGATGCCGCGGTGGCGGTGGTCGACCCGGCCACGCTGGAGCTGCTGTTCTGCAATCAGCGCTACCAGCAATGGTTTACCCCGGACCAGCCGGCCAACAGCCAGCTGGGCTATTGCGACCTGCGCCTGGTCGAGCTGATGCGCAGCGCCCGCGATGTCGACATGGAAGTATGGATGGACCCGCCAGCCCGCTGGATCTCCATGCGCCGGCGCAGCATACGCTGGGTGAACGGCCGCATCGTGTCCATGACCATTCTCACCGACACCACCCAGCAGCACGATGCCGAAGAGCGCTACCAGCAGCAGATGCAGCAGCTGCAATCCACCTCGCGCCTGGTCACCATGGGCGAAATGGCCTCCACCCTGGCACACGAGCTGAACCAGCCACTATCGGCCATTGCCAACTACCAGGCTGGCTGCATCGAACGCATCCGCCAGGGCAAGGCCACGCCGGAAACGCTGCTGCCCGTCATGGAAAAGATTACCGCCCAGGCCGAGCGCGCCGGCACCGTGGTGCGGCGCATTCGCGAATTCGTCAAACAGAGCGAGCCAGACCGCAAAACCTGCCTGCTCACCGACATCATCGAAGCTTCGCTGGCCATTGCCGACATCGAAGCGCGCCGCCAGGCCGCCACCATCGACGTGAAACTGGCCCCGGCACTGCCTGCCCTGTATGTCGATCCCATCCTGGTGGAGCAAGTACTGCTCAACCTGATCAAGAACGGCATCGAAGCCATGCAGGACTGCCCGGCCAGCGAGCGGGTACTGCATGTCGAAGCCCGCCAGCTCAACCCGCGCCGTATCGAAATCGCCATCAGCGACCACGGCCACGGCGTGCCGCTAGACCTGAAAGAACGCCTGTTCGACGCCTTCTTCACCACCAAGGCCGAAGGCATGGGCATGGGCCTGAACATCTGCCGCACCATCATCGAATTCCACGAAGGCCAATTGTGGGTGGAAGACAATCCCAGTGGTGGTAGTATTTTCCGATTCACGCTACCGGTGTCCGAAACATGAGTGCCAGCTCTCCTCACGTTCACATCGTCGACGACGACGAAGCCTTTCGCGATTCGCTGGTTTTCCTGCTGGAAAGCCACGACTACGCCATCTCCTGCCATGCCAGTGCCGAAGCCCTGCTGGAAAACTTCCAACCACAGGGTGCCGGCTGCCTGATTGTCGATATCCGCATGCCCGGCATGAGCGGGCTGGAACTGTTCGACGAACTCAGCGCCCGCCACAACCCCTGGCCGGTCATCTTCATCACCGGCCACGGCGATGTACCCATGGCGGTGCAGGCCGTCAAACGCGGCGCGCACGACTTCCTGGAAAAACCGTTCAACCAGCAAGCCCTGCTCACGGCCGTCGACAGCGCACTATCGCTCAGCCAGCAGCAGCAAGCCAGCAGCGCCGCCCGCGACCGCCTGGCCGAATGCCTGGCCTCGCTCACCAGCCGCGAACGCGAAGTACTGGACAAGGTAGTGGAAGGCAAGATGAACAAGGTGATTGCCGACGAGCTGGGCATCAGCATCAAGACAGTGGAAGCCCACCGCGGCAAGATGATGGACAAAATGAAAGTGCGCTCCATCGCCGACCTGGTACAGGCCGTGATGGCGCATCGCTGAACGCTGCCATCGGCCATCCCATCGGCCATCTCAGTAGCCTGGCCGCACACGGCAGGCCGCCGCGACCAGGTGCAATCCGACACTGTCCGCAACCGCAGCTTAGCGATGGATCAGGACTATCCCTAATAGAAACAGATAGTTCTGATCAGTATGATGTGTGTTCACCCTGCTGCTGGTCGTTTTCTTGACCCCGACCAACAGCAATTCGCGCACGGCGATGACATGGGGTGAAAGTTAACCCTCCGTCGGAGCCTGGCTCTGACATTGCAGACCCCGACCAGCCCCGCTGGCGGGGTGTTTTTTGCCCATGCTCAGGACGCCAGCCAAGCTAATTCAATTACTATTTTTTAATTAAATTTTCTCCAATATAAAGAGCGGTACTGATACTTCCAGATACGATTTTTATCCGCTTCGTAGTACCACGCATAGGCCATGCCATCGTTAGTTTCTTTCCAGGTTAGGCCTCTGTCGGTACTGACCAGGGTGATGGAGTCAGAAGTGGTTTGCTCGGCATTTAAACTTTCCCCGGCAAGTACCAATTGATCTTGTGGCCCAACAAATAGCGCACCAGGGACAACGTGTTCGTCAAACTGATGGCGGAAGTTTTCCTTTCCATCTTTCCATCGAATATAAGCCGCAGGACGCTGTTGGGTTTCAGCGATTTTTTCAGATTTTAATTGTCCCAATAGCGTAATCAGATTCAAGCTGCCATCGTGTGATGTCTTGATATCTATTACTGATTGTTGTTGAAGAACGATCTCTGGCTGCATCCACTTACGAGCCAATTCATCTAGTGATGTAGATAAGGGAATACGATACAATAATGTACTTTCAGCCACATCACCGATACCAGCAGCCAGTTTTGCCTTGCGTACATAAAATGCCACCCGTAATGTCCCATCATCAGCCAGATCGAAAGCGCTAAAAGTGGCTCGACTGTCTTTAATCATAGGTAACAAACCATTTCCACTCGGATGGCCGGTAAGCTGCTGATTCGCCCATGAAGGCAGAGTAATTTCCTGCCAACTCTGCCCCCCATCAAAGGTACGCCATATGCGCATGCCATCGGCAACCAAGTAACCGCGCTTGCCGTCTGGCATGAACAAGGGCTGGCCTGGTTGAACATGTTCTGGCCATTGCAACTGCTGCCAGCTCTGCCCACCATCTATTGATTTCCATAGTGTATGCCAGCGCTGCCCATAACCATCAGGGCCATTGGGTAGCTTGTAATTTGTCCAGTCAGTACTCACATAAATAGTTTTCCAATCAGGTGAAAGCCACCAGGTACCATTTTGACCGGGCTTTTCAAATATGCGATGAACTCCTTTATCCATATCGCCCCGTAACAAGCGGACAGAAGCCCTATTCCCTATTTCATCGACATGATTCATCCACTCTTCTGTAAACTCTGCCACTTCAGGATTTTTTAATTCAGCAGTGGGCTTTAATTTAAATTCTGGCCCAATAGGCTTGAAGACAACAACTTGCCTGTCGCGAATGCGAATATCACCACCACCATAAGGCTTGTCATGCTCCATCAGATCAGTTTCGTATGTCCACATGCTTAACATCCTATAAACCCCATAAGCTCCCACCACCAGCAAGACAAGGCCAATAATTATGATCACCAACCATTTAAGCACAATACGAAAAAATACAAATAGCATCATCAACAATCCATTGACAAGAATTTAAATAAACCAACTTATTCGCTATAATTTATAAATATATAAAACATCATTATTATAAACTTTATATTTATCTACTACAGAAAACTTAACCGATCCCATTCTTTCCGCACTGATTCCATGCCGGCACTTTCACGCCTTGAATGGCGTCGGTGTCCACCTGCGCCAGCGGGATGAAGCTACCGGGTTCGAACAGGTAATGCACTGCGTCGTCTTGGGTTGCAAACGCCAGCACGTCGCCATCCCAGCCGTGCAGGGTTGTCTTGCCCTGACTGAGCTTGGCGATGCGGCGGCCCAGCGGGTCATAGTAGTATTCGGTGCTGTCGCCACCCGGCGCTGTCAGCCGGCTCAGGCGGTTATAACCGTCCCACTCCAGCTGGGTGAGACTGCCGTTGACGCGCTTTTCGATGAGATTGCCACGGCTGTCGTAGCGGTAGTGACGGCCAGCGTAGTGGCTCAGCAGATTGCCCAGCAGGCTGTTTTCCTGATGGCCATCGGCTGTCGGGGTGTTGTCCAGCAGGTTGCCGGCCGGATCGAAGCGGAAGCTTTCCACACCTTTGGGGGTGGCGGCCTCCAGCAGGCGGCCTACCGGATCGTAACGGTAGTTGATCTGGCCGCTGCGATTGTCGGCAATGCCGGTGAGCTGGCCGGCGGCATCGTACTGGTACTGGCAGCTCCACTGGGCGGTACCACTTACCCAGTATGCGTTGGATTTCGCGGTTCCGCTTGCTGCGCTCTAGGCTGGTTTTGTTTCACTAAACGTGTCAGGGATCGACCAAATTGAAGGTCGAATCACCATTTGTAAACTTCATACTCAACCCCATCGTACATGCCATTTTCTTTAGTTGGTAGTGCGGCACAACAAGTGACAATTATACCTGATGATGCATCCGGATTACTGAAGGCGAAGAATGGCAGCGCACACTCAACCACTTCATACAGTTCATTGTTGAATGTACTTTTAATATTATTCACAATGGGCAGATCAGACACCAAACAAGTTGTCCCATCATCAGATTTGTGCTTCTGATAGTTCGAAAAAGACACTATCGAACCTTCTTGAAAATATTTTTCTTTTTTTATTTCATCCAATATTTCTAGCTTAACTAAATTCCACTTAGTAAAAAAAAACGGCTTAATCACCTTTTTATTAACAAGGATGCGACTTAACCAGTCAGCCCCCTCTCTCACATTTAATTTTTCTACACTCCCCAATGCATCACCAATGCCACCACCCACTGATAATGCAAATTTTTTTATATTTATTTTCCAGAAATTTTTAATTTTTAACTCTTCGATTTTATTCATAACCTATCCTTTATGCTGCACAACTGGGCCACCTGCCTCATACTTCCACAAACCATTCTGTCTAGATATAACTTCACCATTATCATCAAGTTTTGCTGGAGCCGCATGCCAGTGTGGACATTCATGATCTTTATCCGCAGGATGATGAGAGACTACGATCGTAGTCGTACGCCCACCATTCGATGGCACTTTTACTTCATATAAATATTGCTCCCAGTTTAAAACATTTCTGGAGGCTTTCGGCTGAGAGGCAACAGGGACACCTGTTTGCCTCATAGCTTTTCGCCGCGCTGCTTTTGCAGAGCCAAGGTTGCCACATGGATTATCATCGCATTGTTTACATGCCGCCGATTTCGTTGCACTACTTTTCTTTGTTAGACCAAACGGATCCATCCGCTCAACAGGATTCGGCGCATAGTTATGAATATTAATCCCACCCAGCAACCCAATCGG
>NZ_QAJS01000009.1:0-6580 GCF_003852595.1 Aquitalea sp. FJL05 | reverse complement strand
CGGTGCTGTCGCCACCCGGTGCTGTCAGCCGGCTCAGGCGGTTGTAACCGTCCCATTCCAGCTGGGTGAGGCTGCCGTTGACGCGCTTTTCGATGAGGTTGCCGCGGCTGTCGTAGCGATAGTGACGGCCAGCGTAGTGGCTCAGCAGATTGCCCAGCAGGCTGTGGTCCTGATGACCGTCTGCCGTCGGTGTGTTGTCCAGCAGGTTGCCCGCCGGGTCGAAGCGGAAGCTTTCCACGCCTTTGGGGGTGGCGGCTTGCAGCAGGCGGCCTACCGGGTCGTAACGGTAGTTGATCTGGCCACTGCGATTGTCGGCAATGCCGGTGAGCTGGCCGGCGGCATCGTACTGGTACTGGCGGCTCCACTGGGTGGCACCACTCAGGCGCTGGCTGCTGAGGCGGCCGGCTTTGTCGTAGGCCAAGCTTTGCTGCAAGCTATTGCCCAATATGCGCTGGGTTTCACGGTGCAGCTTGTCGCGCTCCAGATTCAGGATGTCGTGCTGGCCGAACAGCAGGCCATGCACATGGCCGCTGCCGTAATTGAGCACGTCCACCCTATGCCCGTCCGGCCGCTGGGTGGCGATGCGATTGCCCAGCTTGTTGTATTTGTACTGCTTGCAGTATCTTTCGTTGACTTCAGCTACAAAAAAATGTGGTCTACTTTTATTTTCTCTTCTCCTTATTCCTTGGTATTTTTTATCTCTAATTCATCTGTGTAGGTGGTGCATTCTTGAAAAATTATATTTGATACCTCGAGTTTTAAACTAAATGAGTTGCTTTTCTGCCTTATCGTTATGCATTTTTCATTTTCTTCTACTATTAGAATGTCATAGTGCAAGTTGCGCCATTCTTTTATCTCTATGCTCTCTCCTGATTTGGCAAATAACTTGATTACAATTGTGTTGTAATCTTTCCCCCACACTCCCCATTTGGCAACTTCTATTTCAGGTTTTTGTCTTGTATGTAGGCTGAAATAAACTCGCCCCCCTATGTCGAGATTGATTTGCCCGATATGTATTGGTTGAAACAGGCCTGTTGGAAATAGTTGCAGCAAAAATTGATTGCGCGCGATTTTGTCTAATAAATTCATTGCTACCTCGGAAAATTGTAATGGCCATGAGTTTTGGGGAAGCTGCCAGTTCTTGGGTTGCTAATTGGTCTTACATTAAAGTGAGGCTCTGCTCCATGGCAGGGGGTTGCCTTTTCATGTCCCATGCTATGTTCTTGGATTATCACTGGTTTGCCATCGATGTTGGTGTAGTGATAATTTCTTGTGGTCACTGGTTCATAATTGGGGCCAAGCACAGTATTTCCACTTCCATCCTCAAGATCTTCTCTCATGATTTTTGGCTGTTGATTCATTGGAATTCTAGCATCCCTTTTCGCCTGCCTTAGTGCTTCCCGACGACTTTTTGCATTAAACCATGTTTTTTTATTCGGGCACTCTGAGAGACCTAAAGGATCAATCCATGTTATTGGATTCAGTGTATAGCTATGGATATTAATATCACCCAGCAACCCAATCGGATCTCGCGAGATAAACCGCCCTATCTCCGGATCATAGTAGCGATAGCGGTTGTAGTGCAGCCCTGATTCGTCGTCATGATACTGCCCCTGGAAGCGGAAGGGGTTGTGGATGCCGGCGGAGGCCGCCGCCTCGGCAATCACTTCCCGTGCTTCGCCCCAGGCCTTGTAATCCATCTCCAGCGCCAGCTGGCCTTGCGCATCGGTAAGGGCTTGCGGGGTGCCGAGGTGGTCGGCGTGGTAGTAGTACACCGCGTGCGGGGCGGATGGCTCCGGGCCTGCCTGCAGCAGCGGGTCGCGGTCTGGGTCGTAGGGGTTGTACTGGTTCCATGCCGGCACTTTCACGCCCTGGATGGCGTCGGTGTGCACCTGCGCCAAAGGGATGAAGCTGCCGGGTTCGAACAGGTAATGCACTGCGGCGGCGTCTTGGGTTTCAAACGCCAGCACATCGCCATCCCAGCCGTACAGGGTTGTCTTGCCCTGACTGAGCTTGGCGATGCGGCGGCCCAGCGGGTCATAGCGGTATTCGGTGCTGTCGCCACCCGGCGCTGTCAGCCGGCTCAGGCGGTTGTAGCCGTCCCATTCCAGCTGGGTGAGGCTGCCGTTGACGCGCTTTTCGATGAGGTTGCCGCGGCTGTCGTAGCGGTAGTGACGGCCGGCGTAGTGGCTCAGCAGATTGCCCAGCAGGCTGTTGTCCTGATCGCCATCGACCATCGGTGTGTTGTCCAGCAGGTTGCCAGCCGGGTCGAAGCGGAAGCTTTCCACGCCTTTGGGGGTGGCGGCTTGCAGCAGGCGGCCTACCGGGTCGTAACGGTAGTTGATCTGGCCGCTGCGATTATCGGTAATACCGGTGAGTTGGCCGGCGGCATCGTACTGGTACTGGCGGCTCCACTGGGTGGCACCACTCAGGCGCTGGCTGCTGAGGCGGCCGGCTTTGTCGTAGGTCAGGCTTTGCTGCAAGCTATTGCCCAATATGCGCTGGGTTTCACGGTGCAGCTTGTCGCGCTCCAGATTCAGGATGTCGTGCTGGCCGAACAGCAGGCCATGCACATGGCCGCTGCCGTAATTGAGCACGTCCACCCTATGCCCGTCCGGCCGCTGGGTGGCGATGCGATTGCCCAGTTCGTCATACTCGTGCCGCCAGCGGAAGGTTTGGCGCAAACCGGCAAGCTGGTAGCCGTGGTGTTCTTCGCTGATATTGCCGACCGGGTCGTAAATCCAGCGCAGGCTGGCATAGCGGTTCTTGGCTTTGAACAGGCGGCCGGCAGGGTCGTAGCCGAAGTTTTCCTTGCTGCCCGGTGCACTGCGTTCGATCAGGCGACCTGCACGGTCGTAGCGGTAGTGGGTGGCGACATCGCCTTCTTGCTGTTCCACCAGTCGGCCGGCGGCGTCGTAACGGTAACGGGTAGCGGCACCGTCAAAGCCGGTTTCCGCAATCACCCGTCCGCCATCATCGTATTCAAACAGATAGTGACGGTGGTTTTCGTTGCGCAGGGAAATCAGCCGGCCCAGTTTGTCGTAGCGGTAGGCCAGCGCGTGGCCGTTGGCATCGGTACGGCTTTGCAGCCGCCCGGCCTTGTCGTAGTCGTAGTGCGTGCTGCGGCCCAGCGGGTCGGTGATCTTGAGCAGGCGGGATTCTGCATCGTGCTCCAACTGGGTGGCCTGGCCATCCGGCAACACGACAGCACGCAGGCCACCATTGTCGTCGTACTGGTAGCGGGTGGCGCTGCCCATGGCATCGATGATGAGGACCGAGCGGCCACGCTCATCGTATTGCCATTGGGTAACGCTGCCGGAACAGTCGGTATAGCTTTCCAGCAGGCCATCCGGGCGGTAGCTAATCTTTTTGGCGCCGCCTTTGGCGTCGGTCACGGCAACCGGCAGGCCCTGTTCGTTGTAGGCGTACTCGGTTTTGTGACCTAGCGGGTCGGTTTCTTCAATCAGCTGCCCCTTGTCGTCGTAGGCACGTAGCCATTTCTCGCCCAATGGGTCGGTGATTTCAATCAGGTTGTCCTGCTCGTCGTAGGCAAATGCCACTTCGCTGCCATCAGCGCGCTCATGCAGAACGAGATTGCCTTTGGCGTCGTAGCTGTAGTTGTCCTGGCTGGCATCCGGATGAATGTGAATAATCAGGCGTTTATTGGCGTCATAGTTCAACCACTCTTCGCTTCTGTCCGGAAAGATGGTGCGGTAGTGGTAGCCCTTTTCGTCAAAGTAATACTCGGTGGTGCGACCATAAGCGTCGGTGACATAGGTGAGATCGATGCGCTCATCCCACGCCAGACGGATATCCAGGCTGCCATCATCCGCGTATTCGTGAATGGCGCGTGCGCCGGCATGGTGGCCATCCCACTCCAATGTGGTGCCGCGGTCGGTGCGGTCGGTGTAGCGGGTGATCAGGTGGTGCTGATACTGGTAGCTCCAGCTTTGCCCATTCTCATCTGTCGCGGACAGCAAGTCGCCGGCATCCCTGCTTAAGGGCTGCTGCTCTGTGTAGTGATACTCGGCCAATTTGCGTAATGGCCGGAGGGTTTCTGGGTCTTGCTGATTGATCTGGACAATGCGGCCATGCGCATCGTAGGACAAGGCAACGAGATAGCCGGCACTGCTGACCAGCTGACTGATGCGGCCATCACGGAAATTTACCGCCAGCGTGTTACCCGCACGGTCCTTGAGCAGCGCCAACAGATAACGAGACCCCTGCTTCTCGTACAACTGGACCAATTCATGCCCAAAACTCAATGAAATCAGTTTGTCGTCCAGGCGAGTAAGCGTGTGCCCTTCCAGTTCGTCTTTCAGCGACTCCCCCAGTGGCAACAGGGGGTAGTCCAGCTTGCGTCCGGCATCATCGTAGTAAACCAGGGCTTCGCCGTTTTCCTCGAAGCGAGAGGAAAACGGTGCCATCCAGCGCGCACCCAGCGGACCGTCAACATCGTTGGCATCAAAGTCAGAACGGTAAACCCGCTGCCAGACGATAGGCATCACACCCGGCAAGGTAAAATCTGTATGGATGAGGGTTTCCACCCCGTTCAGGTAGTCAATCGATCTTGGCGACGCTGGCTTGCCTGCAGGACAACCGCATTTGGGGCCAAGCCCGCCGCCCTTGAACAGGCTGACCACCTCTTTATGGATCTGCTTCACCTGCTTGGCGACTTTACCCATACCGCTTTTGACCGCGCCGCCTTTTTTATCCATATAGGCTTTGAAAGCGGCTTTCAGCTTGACTAGCAACGGCTTGAGTTTATCCGCTAGGACCTGCATCAATTTTTTCGGCAGCTCCGCCGCCCACACCGCCAGCACAGAGGCCATCTCTCGTAAGGTGGCCCGTAGCGCGGGTGATTTGGCAGTCATGTCATCAACCGCCTCTGCAGCAGTGACCACCATGCCGGCAGCAACTTGTTTCTTCTTCTCCCCGACGGCCTTGTTGATGGCGTCCATATGCGCGCCGATGGTGGCCCAGAAACCACCATTGGTTTTTTCCAGGTTGTAGGCCACCGGTTTGACGGGAATGTTCTTGGCCGCAAATTTCCCCAGCGTGCCGCTACCAGCACTGCGCAACAACTCCGCCAGATCAAGCAGATACTTGCTGCCGTCCTTGATGCATTGATTCAGGCAGCCATCTATCTTGCTCTCGACATAGTCCACCCACTGCTCTGGCCTGCCGCGAAAATCGCCGGGCAGCATATTGATCAACTGACCAACCAGCTGCGGTGCGATGACGTACTCGGCAACATCCTTACCTGCCCGGCGCATGGCATTGGCACACACTTTCAATGTCGGGCGAGTGCTCACCTTGAACAGGCTACCCGCAGCGGGGACCACGCCAATCAGGTCCACCCCAAGAAACATCCAGTCAAAAATATCGACTTCCAGCTTTTTACGGTTCTTCTCGCTCATGTCCATGATGTCGACTACCACATCGCCCACGGAAATGAGGTTGCCGACAACCGGAATCGCGCCGCCAATAGTGGAGAGGGTCTCTACGCTCAAATAGCCGTCGCTGATGTCCTGCAGCCATTTGTCAAAGGATTGTCCAGTTTGGGCCAGAGCCTTCGAGGCATTGGCCGGGGTACCGTCAAGTACAGCAACAGGAGTGGTCATGAAGGTTCAACTTTGAGGATCTGGATTGACGATTTCAAAACTTGGGCATGGTGGGCAGTGCATCCTGGGCCTTGCCCATCAATGCGTCCTTCGCCTGCCCTTTTAGCGCAGGTATGGCGCTTTGCGGATTGCGCGCCAGAGCAAGGGCTTGCTGGGCCTGGCTGGCCATTGCGCTTACCTGCCCCACGGCATTGGTAAGTTGTGGGCTGACGCTACCCAGGGTGCTGCCCAGCTCTTGCATGGCTTTGCCTTTTACTGCCTCGCCCATTTGTTGCAAGGCGGCTTCCGGCTGCTCCACAAAGGGGAAGATGTCGGCTTTGTCCTGATGCGGCCGCCCCAGAAACTCGACCTGTGCCGCACCAAGAGGCAAACCATGCACAATCGCCTTGCCGGCCTCGTCCAACACCCCCTTGTGTTTGATGCCTAGCGCATCAGTTACCACAAACTTGCCCTGATTCATTGAGTAGCCATTGGCAAATTCGTGTAGCACCTGCAGGTTGCCAGTGCCGGGCTTGGCAAAGGTTGGCGTCGGCGTACTGAGACTGGCCGGCCCGGACAGGCTATGGCTGGCGCCTTTCACGCTCACCACGCTGGGGCAATGCACTTCGATGTTGCCGCCTTTCAGCCGGATATAGCCGCCGCCGCTGGTCAGCAGGATTTCCTGGCTGGCGGCAATGGTGACCTTGCCCTTGGCCGAGGTAATGGTCAGGTCCTTGTCCGCCGTCAGTTCCATCGCATCACTCTGCGCCTGCACCTGCACCTTGCCCTTCGCGGCAATCAGTTTCAGCGCGATCTGGTCTTTCACCCCCGCCACGAACAGGCTGATGTGCTGGCCGACGTTATGCAGCCAGCGGCGGCCGGTGGTTTCGTTGCTGTCGCGCTGGGCGATGAGGTTGAGGTTGCTGCCGGCAGAAATTGTCTGGCTTTGTTCGGTGAGACTGGCAATGCCGGCCGGG
>NZ_QAJS01000008.1:0-90635 GCF_003852595.1 Aquitalea sp. FJL05 | reverse complement strand
TGCGTTTGGGCTGCGGCCTTATACCCCGACTTGCAATCCTTTTCTTGCTGCACTTTCCGTGCTGATTTGTTGTGCTGCCAACTCTGGCAGACAATAGCCCATCCTGTTGCACGCATGAGAGACATGATGCTATTGCGCCATTTGTCCTTTAAGACCTTGCTGGTTGCCAGCCTGTTTGTGGTAACCCTGATTCCGTCCTTGGCCCTGGTACAAACCTGGTGGCATTTGCAGCAATTGGCTGAACTGGTGGGGCAAAGCCAGAAACAGGCAGAGGGATTGGCGGAGCTGCAGCGCAGCTATGCCGAGCAGAGCGATCTGTTTGAGCGTTCTACCCGTCAGTGGAATGTCCTGCATGAGGAGGCCTTTTCCCGTACCGGAGTGCAGGCTGTGCTGAGTTTGCAGCAGCTGGCCGGACGTTTGCAGCAGCTTGATGAGACCCACTTGCAGCAGCTGGGGAGCCATCTGGCTGCATGGTGCGGGAAATCGCGTGGCCTGTTGCTGGGTGCTGCAGGTCAGGCGGAGCCATGGTCTCGTCAATATGAGGAGCTATCCCGACTTGGCAATGAGCTGGATGCTCAGGTGAGGCGTGTGAGTGCCGTGCGTCGCTTGCAGTGGGACAGCAGTTTGCGTGATAAGCGGCAGCAAGCCGACCGGGTGGCGATATTGTCCTTGTGTCTGGCGGTAGCGCTGGGGCTATTGCTGGCATGGCTACTGGTGCGACCCTTGCAACAGTTGCGCGACAAGATTGGCCGGCTGGCGCTGGGGCAGCGTGGTCAGCAATGGAGCATGTCGGCCCCGGCGGATATCTTGCAACTGGCCGCTGCCTTGCGTGAGCTGGATGGGCGGCTGGCACAGCTGGAGCAGGACAAAGCCAGTTTTTTCCGGCATGTCTCTCATGAACTGAAGACACCGCTGGCTGCGATTCAGGAGGCTTCTTCCTTGCTGCATGATCAGATTCCCGGCCCCTTATTACCCTCACAGCAAGAAATCATTGGTATAACGCTGTCGAATACCCGCTTATTGCGCCAACGTGTGGATGCCTTGCTGCAACATGATGCAGCCAACTGGCTGGGCCGTCCGCTGATGATGGAGGCGCATGATGTACGCGATCTGGTCCAGCATGCGGCTGCGGCCATGCAGCCTTTGTTACAGCAAAAGAAGTTGCAGCTGAAGCTGCCAGGGCAAGCGGTGGTACTGGTGGTGGATCAGGAAAAATTCCGAACCATTATTGATAATCTGCTTTCTAACGCCATACGATTTTCACCAGAAAATGGCGTAATTTCTGTTGAGGCTGGGAGAAGTGCTGATCATTCATGGCTGGTTGTTGCCGATCAGGGACGAGGTATTTCTGAGCAGGAGCGTAGCCTGATATTTCAGCCTTTCTATACCGGACAAGCTCCCGCCGGCGAATCGCCGGGAAGCGGCATCGGGCTGACCATGGTTAAAACCTTTGCCCAACTGATGGGGGGCGATGTTGAAAGTCTGCCTGCCGAGCAGGGCGCAAGGCTACGCGTCTGGTGGCCTTAGTGCCGCTAGCGAAACCTCTGCTGGCCGTACTCGCTGTACTGTCTGCGTCGGCGCGCCTTGCCGCAGGAATGCTGCGCTATTTTGTTAGCCGTTCTTAATAACGATTGCAGGGCAGGGAAGCGGAATGATGAAAAGATTGATGAGTGCCGTGCTGTTGCTGTCGGTGCTGGCTGGCTGTAGCAACTTGGGCAGACCGGGCAGGGAAGCATCCGGCGCGGTGGCGGGGAGAGCGCTGGCAAGAGCCTGCCATGATGCAGAGGCCGTCCTGGCCGGGGTTCGGCGGGGAAGGGAGCTGGCCTTGCCTGGCAAGGATAGCTGCGCAGGTGAGCGCCTGCGCTATGTGGCGGTACAGCTGCTGAATAGCGATGGCCGGCCTGATATGGCACGGCTACAGCAGCAACTGGACCTGGCGACCGTGCAACTACGTCAGGAACAGTCTGATGGTTTGGCTGGCCTTGCCGCATTATTGGCGGCCCAGTTGAGCGAGCGACGGCGTCATGACGAGGCCGCTACGCGCGCGAATGCGCAATGGCTGGAGCAACAGCGCCGTGCGGATGAATTGGCAGCCAAGCTGGATGCCTTGCGTTTGATCGAACAGTCCATGGCCGACAAGGCCCAGAAAAAGAAGATAAAACCATGATGCGAACAGGGCGGGTATTGCTGGTTGATGATGATGCAGATTTGCTCCGGCTGCTGAGTTTGCGGTTGGAGGCGGCTGGCTATCTGGTGGACAAGGCGGCGTCGGCGGAGGCTGCCTTGAGTGCGCTGGCCGTGCGGCGGGCTGATGTGCTGCTCACTGACTGGCGCTTGCCGGGTATGGATGGAATGGCCTTGTTCGAGCTGGTGAAGAAGAGTTATCCGGCACTGCCGGTGATTATTCTGACCGCGCATGGCACGATTCCCGATGCGGTGAAGGCGGTGAGTCGTGGCGTTTTTGGTTATCTGGTCAAGCCTTTTGACAGCACGACCTTGCTGAGCAAGGTGGAGCAGGCCTTGTCGCTGTCTTCCCCTGCGGTGTCCCAGGCAGGCCAGGAGTACTGGCGTGCCGAAGTGGTGAGCTGCAGCCCACTAATGGAAGAGTTGTTGGCAGAGGCACGGCTGATTGCGGCTACCGATGCCAGCGTGCTGATCCGTGGTGAGAGCGGAAGTGGCAAGGAGATTCTGGCGCGAGCCTTGCATCGTGCCAGCCCGCGTGCTGCCGGACCCTTTGTGGCGGTCAATTGTGGAGCGATTCCTGACAATTTGCTGGAAAGCGAATTGTTCGGCCATGAAAAGGGGGCATTTACCGGCGCGGCGACACGGCATGAAGGCTTGATTGCCCAGGCGGAGGGCGGCACGCTGTTTCTGGATGAGATTGGCGACATGCCATTGGCCCTGCAGGTCAAGCTGTTGCGCGTGCTGCAGGAGCGGGAGCTGCGACCAGTGGGAGCCAGTAAATCGCGAGCGGTGGACGTACGGGTGATTTCGGCGACGCATCGCGATCTCGAGGCGCTGATCAGTGATGGCCTGTTTCGCGAGGATCTGTTTTACCGGCTGAATGTCGTGGCCTTGAATCTGCCACCGCTGAGTGAGCGGCGGGAAGATATCCCCTTGCTGGCACAGCATTTCCTGACTCAGCTGGCAGAGCGCTATGGCAAAGAGGTGGCCGGTTTTGCACCGGACGCGATGGAGTATCTGTGCAGCCTGCGCTGGTCCGGCAATGTGCGGCAGTTGGCTAATGCGGTTGAGCAATGTTGTGTGTTGAACACCTCCGGCCTGATTCCGCTGACCTCAGTGCAGAAAGCGGTTTCCGACGGCATGGCCAGCATTGCCACCTTGGCCGAGGCGAGGCGGCAGTTTGAACGCGACTACCTGGAAAAGTTGCTGCGGGTTAGCGCCGGTAATGTCAGCGTGGCGGCACGGATTGCCGATCGTAATCGCACCGAGTTTTATCGCCTGCTGCAAAAGCATGATCTGGTGGCTGCCGCCTTCAAGGACTTCTGAAGTGTATGTGTAGCATCCAACCCCTGTCGCTAATCGGCGACAGGGGTTTTTTCATATGAATCAGCTACTTGGCGAGCATGGCTTGTCATGTTGTCGCCATCTGGCGACAGATTGGCGTGGTTTGATGGGCTGTTGTTCTGGCTTTTTATTTCAACTACTTGATTATTAATGATTTTCTGGTGCTGGCATGATGCTTGCAATACTCAGTGACAAACTGACCTGTCGGGAGTCATGGCAATGAAAATAAATCATCTTGGATTAATGCTGTTGGTGCTGTTGCCGATCAATCCGGTCCGGGCCTTGGGCATGCTGTCGATTGATCCGGTAGCAGAGCATGTGGCCGTGTCGAATATTTCGGCCGATGAAAAAATTGCCTGGGAATTGAATGAAGTGTTGAAACCACTGGCCGATGGTTCGGGCTCCGTGGTCCGGCCACAGGTTAAAGCGGGGATGGTGAAATTGCTAGGCTCCAGCCCCAATCGCGATACCGTGCGTCATCTGCTGGAAGTGGCCGCGAATGTACCCGGGGTGCGTGAGGTCCGCTCCGAAATACTGATCCGTCCTATCTGAATCCTTGTTGCTTGAAGTGAACTGCCCTTTGGCCTGCCTTCCCCCCGAGAGGCAGGCCTCTTTTTTGTCAGAAGCTGAGTACCTTGTCGGCGGCCAGCGTCCATTCAGCCAGCTCGGGCATGCTGCCGATCTGCACGCCCGGCAGTAAGCGGTCTGCCAGCAGGCCACGTGCATCGGCACAGCTACGGCAAACGTGTACCTCGGCGCCCAGCGCGATGGCTTCGCTCAGCATTTCCCCCAGATTGGGTGGCGTGGCCACGGCTTGCTGGCTCATGGCGGTGCTGACGGCATCGGACAGCAAGAACAGTCTGACACGAGCGGCCCCTGGGTGGCTTAGCAAGGCAAGGGTCAGGCGCAAGGCGCTGAGCATGCGCTCGCTGCCGTAGGGGCTGGCGTTGACGGTCAATAAAATAGTTTGCATAGAGCTTCCTGTGATCGACTAAAACACTTGCAGGGGCGGGTGCTTGTGGCATTGGGCCGTTTTCTGGCAGACATGGGGTGCTGACGTTGTGGTCATGCAACAAAGCGGCATGTGTGGCCTACCGCCGATAATAGGACAAGCAGCTTGATTTTCCTTGATCTGTGGCCAGTCGCGGCCCATGTGGCTGTAAGAATATTTTATATTGTCGAACAAAGAAAAATGCAATTGTATACAATAGGCAAATCTTAACCGGTACAAACCGGGCTGCGAACAAAATCGGGAGTTTTCCATGCAATTCGAGGTGTTTGCCCTAAACCAGAGCGCTTTGCGCGATGCCATTACATCCGCATATCGCCGTGACGAACAGGAATGTGTGCAAGCCTTGCTGCCGCAAGCTGCCCTGCAGCCGGCACAAGTCACTGCCACTCAGGAACTGGCCCGCCGTCTGGTCAGCCAGGTGCGTCATGAGCGTACCCGCTCCAGCGGGGTGGATGCCCTGATGCATGAGTTCTCGCTGGACAGCGCCGAGGGCATTGCCCTGATGTGTCTGGCCGAAGCACTGCTGCGTATTCCTGACAAGGAAACCGCTGACAAGCTGATCCGCGACAAGATCTCCCGTGGCGACTGGAAAGCCCACTTGGGCAATAGCTCGTCGCTGTTTGTGAATGCTGCGGCCTGGGGCCTGGTGGTCACCGGCAAACTGGTGTCCTCGCATAGCGAGCAGGGTTTGTCCGCTGCCATGACCCGCCTGATTGCCAAGGGTGGCGAGCCCTTGATCCGCAAGGGTGTGGACATGTCCATGCGCATGCTGGGCAAGCAGTTTGTGACTGGCGAAACCATCGAGCAGGCGCTGGAAAACGGCCGTGAGCGCGAAGCCCGCAGTTATCGCTTCTCCTACGACATGCTGGGTGAAGCCGCCATGACCGAGGATGATGCCCAGCGTTACATGAAGGACTATGTGATGGCGATTCACGCCATCGGCAAGGAGTCTGCCGGACGTGGCATCTACGATGGCCCGGGCATCTCGGTGAAGCTGTCGGCCATTCATCCGCGTTACAGCCGTGCCAAGCGCGAACGCGTGATGAGCGAGCTGTACGACCGCCTCAAACAGCTGCTGTTGCTGGCCAAGCAATACAATATCGGCCTGAATATCGACGCCGAAGAAGCCGACCGCATGGAGCTGTCGCTGGACCTGCTGGAACAGCTGGCTTTTGATCCGGACCTGGCCGGCTGGAATGGTATCGGCCTGGTGGTACAGGCTTACCAGAAACGCTGTCCTTTCATTATCGATTATCTGGTTGATCTGGCTCGCCGTTCTGGCCACCGCTTCATGGTGCGTCTGGTCAAGGGCGCGTATTGGGATGCCGAAATCAAACGCGCTCAGGTTGATGGCTTGCCGGGTTATCCGGTGTATACCCGCAAGGTGTATACCGATATATCCTACCTGGCTTGCGCCAAGCGCCTGCTGGCGGCACAAGACGCCATCTACCCGCAGTTTGCCACCCACAATGCTTACAGCCTGTCAGCCATCTACCAGCTGGGTCAGGGCCTGGATTACGAATTCCAGTGCCTGCACGGCATGGGTGAGACCCTGTACGACCAAGTGGTGGGCAAGGACAATCTGGGCAAGGCCTGCCGTATCTATGCACCGGTAGGCTCGCATGAAACCCTGTTGGCCTATCTGGTGCGCCGCTTGCTGGAAAATGGCGCCAACAGCTCATTTGTTAACCGCATCGTCGACGAAAATGTGTCCATCGACGAACTGGTGACCGATCAGGTGGCCGAAGCCGCCAGCCATGGCGGCGAGCCGCATCACAAGATCGCTCTGCCGGTGTCCCTGTACGGCAGCGAACGCAAGAATTCCAAGGGGCTGGACCTGTCCAGCGAACACGTGCTGGCTGCGCTGCAAATGGGCCTGCAGGCGTCTGAGCAACAAACCTGGAGCGCATTCCCGCTGCTGGGTGATGCCGATATCAATGTTGGCGATAGCCAGCCGGTACGTAATCCGGCCGATCATGCCGATATCGTCGGCCAGGTGATCGAAGCGACTCCCGAGCATGTGGAACGCGCGCTGCAGCTGGCTGAATCTGCGGCCGCACGCTGGGCGAATACCCCGATTGCCGACCGAGCAGCCTGCCTGAACCGCATGGCCGAGCTGATGGAAGACCACATGCCGGCGCTGATGGGCCTGGCCGTGCGTGAAGCCGGCAAGACCCTGAGCAATGCCATTGCCGAAGTGCGCGAAGCAGTGGATTTCTGTCGTTACTATGCCGCGCAGATCGTGGCCAATTTTGACAATGCCACCCACCAGCCGCTGGGCCCGGTGGTGTGTATCAGCCCGTGGAACTTCCCGCTGGCCATCTTCATTGGCGAAGTGACCGCCTCGCTGGCTGCCGGTAATCCGGTACTGGCCAAGCCGGCCGAGCAGACCAACCTGATCGCTGCTTACGCCGTACGCCTGCTGCACGAAGCCGGTGTCCCGCGTGACGTGCTGCAATTGCTGCCGGGCCGTGGCGAGATCGTCGGTGCCGCACTGACCAGCGACCCGCGCATTCAGGGCGTGATCTTTACTGGCTCCACCGAAGTGGCGCAAATCATTAACCGCACCCTGGCCAAGCGTGGCGAAGACGTGGTGCTGGTAGCCGAAACCGGTGGCCAGAACGCGATGATTGTCGACAGTTCGGCGCTGCCGGAACAGGTGGTAACCGATGTGTTGAGTTCGGCTTTCGACTCCGCCGGTCAACGCTGCTCCGCGCTGCGCGTGCTGTATCTGCAAAGCGATATCGCCGACAAGGTGATTGCCATGATCAAGGGTGCCATGGCCGAACTGACCGTGGGCAACCCGGCCCAGCTGAATACCGACGTTGGCCCGGTGATCGATGCCGAAGCCCAGGCCGGCCTGCTGGCGCACATCGACAAGATGAAGTCGCGTGCGCGCTGGACCTACCAGACCCCGCTGACCGACGCTTGTCAGCAGGGTACTTTTGTTGCGCCTACCCTGTTTGAAATCGACAACCTGTCCGATCTCACCCGCGAAGTGTTCGGCCCGGTACTGCATGTACTGCGTTTCGACGCCAATGAGCTGGACAAGGTGGTCGCCGAGATCAACAGTACCGGCTATGGCCTGACCCACGGCATTCATAGCCGCATCGACGAAACCATCAACGACATCGTCAGCAAGATCAAAGTGGGCAATGTCTACGTCAACCGCAATATCGTGGGTGCCGTAGTGGGTGTGCAGCCGTTTGGCGGCGAAGGCAAGTCTGGTACCGGCCCCAAGGCGGGCGGTCCTTACTATCTGTATCGCCTGACCCGCGCCCACTGGCAGCCCAAGCTGGCCTTGCAGCCGGTGAGCGCCGACCTGTCCGGTCTGGACAAGCTGGCCGGCGTGGCCACCAGCCTGGGCGTGAATGGCCTGGATGCGCGTATCGCGGCCGCCCGCCGTGCCTCGCCGCTGAGCCATCAGGTTTGCCTGCCCGGCCCGACCGGCGAAAAGAACACGCTCTGCTTTGCCGCCCGCGGCAAGGTAGGGTGCGTGGCCAGCAGCAGTGCGACGCTGGCCGAGCAACTGGTGGCCGTCATGGCTACCGGCAATCTGGCAGTGCTGGCGGACTCGCCGGCCAATCGCCAACTGGCCAGCGCGCTGGCCGGCCACGTCGAGCTGGTGCAAGACGTGCTGGCCGCCGAGCTGGATGCCGTGCTGTACGAGGGTGATGCCGCCGCCAAGGCGCGCCAGCAACTGGCGCAACGTGATGGCGCGCTGATTCCCCTGCTCCTGGCCGGTGAAGAGGGCTACAACCTGCACCGTCTGGTGGTGGAGCGCGCTGTCAGCGTCAACACCACGGCGGCAGGGGGTAATGCCAGCCTGATGAGTATCGGTGACTGATGATTTACCCTCCCGCGACCGCTCCGCTGTTTGGCGAGAATGGTCACAAAGCGGGAGGGAAGATGACAATCTGTCAAACGCCACTTGTCATGTGCTGTCGGCATTGGAATAATGCCGCCAGCGTTTCAACTTACAACAAGCTCGCTGCATGAGATCTGTCCGCCACAAGCGGACAGGAGAGACCGAAAGATAGAGGATTCAAGATGCAATTCACCAAGCTGACTACCGTTACCATCGCTGTCGCTGCCGCCCTGGCACTGTCTGCATGTGGCAAAAAAGATGACGCAGCCGCTTCGGCTGGCGCTGCTTCCGCTCCGGCGGCTGCCGCTGCCGGCGATAGCGTCAAGATCGGCTTCGCCGCTCCGCTGACCGGCCCGCAAGCTCACTACGGTGAGGAATACAAGAACGGCGTGACCCTGGCCATCGAAGATGCCAACGCCGAGAAGCCGACCATCGGTGGCAAGCCGGTGACTTTCGAACTGAACGCCCAGGATGACCAGGCCGATCCGAAAACCGCTACCCAACTGGCACAGAAGCTGGTTGACGACAAGGTTGCCGGCATCATCGGTCACTTCAACTCCGGTTGCGCCATCCCGGCCTCCAAGATTTACTCCGACGCCGGCATTCCGATGATCTCCATGGCGACCTCGCCGGTGTTCACCGCACAAGGCTTCAAGAACACCTTCCGCTCGATGACCTCCGACACCCAGCAGGGTAGCGTGATGGGCAAATTCGTAGTGGATACCCTGAAGGCCAAGAAAATCGTCATCGTTGACGACCGTACCGCTTACGGCCAAGGCCTGGCTGACGAATTCGAAAAAGCCGTCAAGGCTTCCGGTGGCGAAGTGGCCAAGCGCGAATTCACCAATGACAAGGCGACTGACTTCGCTGCCATCCTGACCTCCATCAAGGGTGTAAACCCGGATGTGGTGTTCTACGGTGGTGCTGATGCCCAGTCCGCGCCGATGGCCAAGCAGATGAAGCGTCTGGGCCTGAAGGCTCCGCTGATCTCCGGCGAAATGACCAAGACCCCGAACTTCCTGCAACTGGCTGGCAAGGACGCCGAAGGCAGCATCGCTTCGCTGGCTGGCCTGCCGCTGGAACAAATGCCCAAGGGCAAGGAATACGCCGACAAGTACAAGGCACGCTTCAAGGCTGACGTAGCCACCTACTCGCCGTACGGCTATGACGCTACCCGCGCCCTGATCCAGGCCATGAAGGATGCGAACTCCACCGATCCCAAGGCTTATCTGCCGGTTCTGGCCAAGATCAAGTACTCCGGTGTGACTTCGGCTAACTGGACTTACGATGACAAGGGCGACCTGAAAGACGGCGGCATCACCGTGTACAAGGTTGAAGGCGGTCAGTGGAAGGTTATGCAAACCATCGGTGGCGGCGCAGCTGCACCGGCGGCGGCTTCCGCAGCACAGTAATTCGCAGTTTATTGCAACATGCCAACGGCGCCGACTCGGCGCCGTTTTTTATTGTCTGAGGCGCGACTCCTTCCCGCAACAGCCGGCGAGCCGGGCATAATGGATGCGGTATAGCTATCAGATCGGTGTGATTTCGCATGAGTGAGTTGTTTGTCAGCCTGCCGGCCAATCAGCAGGGGCGGGATTTTGTTGTGGGCGATGTCCACGGTTGTTTTACCGAGTTGCGCGCCTTGCTGGAGCAGGTGGTGTTTGACGGCAGCCGTGACCGCCTGTTTTCTGTGGGTGATCTGGTGGATCGGGGGCCGGAATCGCGCCAGGTACTGGAGTGGCTGGCCAAGCCATGGTTTTATGCCGTGCGTGGCAATCACGAACAGATGGCGCTGGATTTTGATCTGGCCGATACCGATGGCTGCGAGCGCTATCTGCATAATGGCGGTGGCTGGTTTATCTGCCTGGACGAGTTGGACAAGCAGGCTTACCGCACTGCGTTCAGCCGCCTGCCGCTGGCCATCGAGCTGCCCAGTCCGCACGGGCTGATCGGCTTGCTGCATGCCGATTGTCCGCAGGATGACTGGAATGCGCTGCGCGAGCAGCTGTCTCTGCCCCAGCCCTGGGGCGAGGAGGGGGGCCGGCTGTTGCGGCAGATCATCTGGTGCCGTCTGCGAGCACGCGGTACGCCGCGCCAGCCGGTGCGCGGAGTATTCATGCTGTGCGTCGGTCATACCCCGCAGCGGGAAGTCCGCAGCATCGACAATGTGCGCTACCTGGACACGGGTGGTGTCTATGGCCGCAGCCTGAGCATGCTGCAGCTGGATATATTGCAGATACACAGCATCGGCGTGGCGGACAAGGGCTATTCCAGTGCGGAGCTGGATGGCTGAGTACAGATTGTCTGGTTTAAATCACCATGTCATGCTGTGCCGTTGATATCATGTCGTCTGTATTTCGGGTGCCTGGTCCCGCGTGACGGGTTAGTGCTGTTCCCCTTGTTCAGATTGTGCCTTCATGCATTTCTCTTCTAGCATTTCCGCTCTTGCCATACCGGCCATCGCCTGTGGCAAGGCTGCATTTCCCTCTCTTTCCCTGCGCTGGCCTACTGGCATGCTGCCTGAGCCAGGCTGCGGGGTCGTGGCATGAACGGCACCATTCCTTCTCCTTGCCAGCAGCGCTGCCAGCTGGATGATGCCGGCGAAAGCTGCCTGAGCTGCCGCCGTACCCTCAAGGAAATTGCCGGCTGGCCCGGCTTCAGTGATTTCGAGAAAAAAGCGGTGTGGAATCGCCTGCTGGCTTTGCCGCCACAAGGGCAGTGCAAGCAGTGCCCGGCGTGTGGCGACAGTTTCACTTGTCGTGCAGGGGATGCGGCAGAGGAGTGCTGGTGCGCCAGACTGCCACACATCATGCCCCTGGTGCCGGAGGGCAGCGACTGTCTGTGCCCGGCCTGCCTGCTACAGGCGCTGGCTACCCAGCCACCCGCCGCAGGCGTCTAGCTATTGCCTCAGGCTGACAACAGCTTGCCTGACTTGAATGCCTGTGCCGTGGCCACCTTGGCCACTGTCATGCCGGCGGTGGCATAGGGGTGTAGCTCATGGGCATACAACATGCCGCCATGTGCCGAACTGAGCACCGTGACCTTGTCCTGCAAGGGGTCGATGACTTCTGCTACGGGCTGTCCGGCGGCCACCACATTGCCTGGTGCGACCAGGAAACTCACCACCCCTGGGTGGGGCGCCACCAGGTTTTCCGAGCCAGCCAGCGGTGTGGCCGGATAAGGCAGTGCTGGCTGCGCGGCTAGGCTGTCGGTGGCGATCAGGCCGCGAAAGCGCAGGAAGTCCAGAATGGCAGCGGCATCCTGCCGCGCCAGCTGCTGGCTGACCTGGTGCTGACCACGTAGCTCTACCGTGACCGACAGGCAGGCCATTTCAATCGGCACATCCAGCCCGTCCTGCTGGCACAGGGCCTGCAGTTCCCACCAGGTTTGGCTGCAGGCTTCATCGAAAGGATAGTCGCCGGAGTCGGTGGCCAGCAGTTGCGCATGCGACTGCAGATAGCGCGCCAGCGGTTCGCACTGCTCCCACAGCGGGGTGCCGGTATACACGTGCAGGGCGGCGTTGCAGTCGCAATGCAGGTCGAGCACGATGTCGGCGTCGGCGGCCAGCTGCATCAGGTTTTTGCGCAAGCTGACCAGCTCGCTTGGCTCAGCCAGCTGTTGCAGATGCTGACGGATGGCTGCGCGGATCAAGCGGGTGTTGGCCTTGGCATCGGCACCCAGCTGTCCTTTCACTGCGGCATAGACCGCCGTGGTCAATTGCGGATAGTGGCGGTTGAAATTCTGCCCGCTGGCCAGGTCGAAACGACCCATCTGGTAACCCTGAATCGACTGCGCATGACCAATCGGATTGGCCTGTGGCACCAGAATGATTTCCCCGACAATTTTCCCCTGCTGTTCCAGTTCGCGCAGTGCCTGCTTCAGCACCCAGGCGGTCAGCATGCCCGGTAGCTCGTCGGCATGCAGCGAGGCCTGGATATAGGCTTTGCCGGCGCTGCTGCCGGGCTGGCCAAAGTGGAAGCTGGATAGCTGACGCTGCGTGCCCAGGCAGCTGGATGTCAGGGGATGTTGGTGGTGAATCATGCTTGCTCCGTGTTTGCCGCAATAATGTGCTGGCCTGGTGGCCATCAGACAGCAATGTAGCGCTTTGCATCGCAGCTGTCTGCACCGATCACCGTGTGCGATCTGGTCAAGCGGACCGGCCGGTGGCGGCTGTAGCCAGCTGAGGCTGCTTTGCCACACTGTTCGCCATTGCCGACGCTATTTTTCCACCATGGGCTGCGATGGCAGCATGATCAGAAATTTCCTATTGTTTGTTAAGAAAGAACCCGGATAGTGATGCCGTTCCCCTTTCTAAGCTTAAACAGGCTGCAGTGTGGCTGCGTAGAACAAGCGGGCAGGCCGTAACATGATCTGAAGCTTGCCGGAGGCGGAGTGTCTGAATAATCAGAAACAGGTGTCAGTGTCATGTCAAATAATCAAATGCTTTCGATGAGGCAAGGTCTCGCCAGCAAGCCGCTGGCCGGGGTGTCGGAATCCGGCCCTGCCGGCTATGGTCAGTCCGAGCTGCAAAATGCGCCGGAAGGCGCGCTGTGGGCCGAGGGTTTGCAGCCGCATGTCCTGGTGGCCGAGGATAATCTGGCCAATCTTTTCCTGCTCAACAGCCAGTTGCAGCGCCTGGGGTGCAAGGTGGTGGCCGTCAACAACGGGCAGGATGCGCTGGAGCAATGGCGGCAGGGGCAGTTCGACTGCCTGCTGACCGATCTGAGCATGCCGCAGCTGGATGGCTTCTGTCTGGTGAAACAATTGCGCGGTGAGGGAGATCAGCGGCCGGTGATCGGTATTTCTGCCGACCCGACCGAGCAAGACCAGCAACGGGCCATGGCGGTCGGTTTCAATATACTGTTGGCCAAGCCGGTGGCGCTGCCTGTTCTGCATACCACTTTGTTGCGTTTCAGCCTGGGCAGCAGCATGCAGCGCTTGCCGGTGTATGCCGGCAGCAGTCTGGCCGCCTTGTTTGATGGGGATGCGGTGCTGATGCGCAAGTTTGTGGCCAAGCTGCTGGCCAGCAATGAGCAGGATCTGGCCGAAGCGCAGTCCTTGTTCCGCCAGCAGCAACTGTGCGAGCTGGCGCATGTCCTGCACAAGATCAAGGGTGCCGCGCGGCTGATCGACGCCCAGCAAGTGGGACGTGACTGTGAACAATTGGAGAAAGCCTGCAAGGCGGGGAATCCGGAACAGATCGACATCTTGTTGCAGGACCTTGCCTGCCGCCTGCAAGAGCTGGCGCAGCGCCTGCAGCGCATGGTGTAGGTGGGGTTAGACGTGGCTAGACAACAAGGGCAGGGAGCCTGGCTCCCTGCCCTTGTTGCATGCTGCCAGCGCTTGCTTAGCGGTGGCGGATGATGGCGCGCAGGATGTTCTTGAGTGCGGCCACCTCCTGTTCGCTGAAGCCTGCCAGCATTTCCCTTTGCTGCTGTTCGGCCAGATCGTGCAGCGCTTCAGCCTGTTGCATGCCTTGCGGCGTCAACTGGTAGTGCTGCTGCTGCCTGCTGATCAGCTCCTTGCGTTGCAGCATCTCCATGGCCTGCTCCACCTCGCGCTCCGGCATGTTGACTTCGCCATGCAGGGCGGCGGCCTCCAGACCGTGTTCCAGCACCAGCAGCATGCGCGCCTCGCTGATGCGCAGGCCGGTTGCCATCTGGCGCGGCTGGTAGTGGTGCTGGTAGGCCCGCACTGCCTGGGTCAGCAGGTAATAGATATTGTCGTTCAGCCGCCGTTGCAGCGAATCGCTGGCCGGTGGTGCGGCATCTTTTTTCTGCTGCAGGCTGTGGGGGAAGGCCATGGCATAGCTGCCCTGGTGATACAGCAGCGGGGCGCGACCAAAATCATCCAGTGCCACCACCTTGCCGATGACGATCCAGTGGTCGCCCCCTTCATGCAGGACATGGCGCTCACAGACAAAGCGCGCGGCACAGCCTTCCAGCAGCGGCACACCGCCGGCTCCGGTTTGCAAGGTCAGGCCGGCAAACTTGTCCTCGGCCGGGCGGGCAAAGCGGTTGGACAGTTCGATCTGGTCTGCTGCCAGGATATTGACGGCAAAGTGGCTGGCGTCGCGAAACACCGGGTAGCTGCCGGAGCGCTTGTCTATGCTCCACAGGATGAGCGGCGGGTCGAGCGAAACCGAATTGAAGCTGTTGGCGGTAACGCCAACCTGCTGCCCATCCGGCCCGCAGGCAGTCATCACCGTGACCCCGGTGGCGAAGTTGCCCAGAGCACGGCGGAACAGGCGCGGATCGTCGGCGCTGGCTGGTGTGTGATTCATGCTGGTCTCCTTTATTATTTTCTTGTCGGTCTCAGACCATGCTCGGGTCAGGCTCCAGGCCCATCAACTCGCGTCCCAGAATCTGGGCGCAGACATCGTAATCGGTGTAGGCATGGGCGCCGGTCATGTGCGAATCGCGGAACAGGCGTTGCAGCTCGTTGCCCTCCATCCAGCTGGTGGCACCGGCAGCACTGAACAGTCGGTCCACTGCCTCGATGCACATCTTCACGGCATAGGCCTGATTAGTGCGCCAGAAGGCCAGTGTCTCGCGGCTGGGGTATTCATGACGACGGCCATGGGCGGCGTGGTCCTGCCAGGTTTTTTCCAGAAAGGCACGGGCAGCGGCAATCTGATGAGTGGATTCGGCCAGTCGCATCAGCGCCGGGGTCGCGGTGCCGACATTGACGCCGGTATAGGCGCGCACGCGGTTCTGGGTTTTCTCCTTGAAGGCCTGCAGCATGCGTTCGGCCAGTCCCAGGCTGATAGAGGCGAAGCCGCTGGCAAAATAAGGGCGATAAGGGGTGTAGAAGATAGCGCTGTCCGGGTAGAGGCCAAAGCCACTGGAGCGGCCTTCCATCATGTCCTTGGCGGCCTCGATACGGTGATTGGGGATGAAGGCATTGCGGATCACCAGCGTTTTGGAACCACTACCTTTCATGCCCATGGCGTACCAGTTGTCGCGGATTTCGTAGTCGCTGCGCGGCAACACGCCAAAGCTGTATACCGCTTCGCCGGCTGCATTCTTGCGGCGCATGCCGACAATGGCCCACTCGGCGTGATCGCAGCCGCTGCTCCAGCCCATTTCACCACTCAGATACACTCCGCCTTCGGCTTCTTCGATCTGACTGAAAGGGGCGATACTGCTGCTGGCGGTGGCATCCGGGTTGCTGCTCCATACCTCGTCTTGCAGACGCTGCGAGAACATGGCCAGCTGGTGGCTGTGGGTGCACAGCAGGCTGAAGGCCCAGGCAGTGCCGCCACAGGCACCGGCCAGCGCGGCGACGCAGTCGGCAAATTCCGGCAGGGAGATTTCCAGCCCGCCATATTTCTTCGGCTGGAAGGCGCGGTGCATGCCTATGCTTTTCAGCAGGCGGATATTGTGTTCCGGTACCTGGCGCAGTTGTTCTGCTTCATTGGCATTGGCGGCGATTTCCGGCAGGATGCGTTGCACTTCTGCCAAGAGGGTGTTGTTGGCGCTCATGATGTTCTCCTGTTGCAGCTGGGTATTTAATTAACAAGTTAAGTAGTTGCCCCGGCTTGGGATGGTGGGCAGCTGCATGGCTTGTGTAAAGGATGATGTTGTTGTTATCGGGACGAGATGAAACTGCATGGCGCAGATTCAGCATGCATTATGTGTTGTGTTTTTTGGCCATGAAATACAAGTTTCAGGTGCTTGCTTGTACTTTTCATGGAATACCGGCATGGCCATCATTCTGGCGGGGCATGGCGTGCAGGCAAAAAAATCAGCAGGGCCGCGGACGCTACCCTGCTGTCAAAGGAGCTGCTGATGTGGCTGTGGCCGGCCTGCCTTAGCGTGGTGCCGGTTTGACGATGGGGATCAGATAGATGATCAGTGCGCCCAGCAGCAGGGCTGCGGCACCAAACAACAGCCCGGAGGTAAAGCTGTGGGTGAGGTCTTTCAGCCAGCCCACCACCACCGAGCTGAGCGCCGAGCCGACATTGCCGGTGGCGTTGATGACGGCAATGCCAATGGCCTTGGCCTTGAGTGACAGCACCGCGTCTGGCGTGGTCCAGAAAATGGTCATGGCGGTAAAGGCCCCGGCCGAGGCCATGACGATGCCGGTCAGGCGCAGCAGCGGGTCGCTGCTCCAGGCGCACAGCAGCCAGCCGGCCGCAGCAAACAGCATGGGCTGGATGGTGTGCCACTTGCGCTCTTGCTTGCGGTCCGAGCGTGCACCCCACCACAGCATGGCGAGGATGGTGCCGATTTGCGGTATCGCCGCCAGCAAGCCGATGGTGGCATTGCTGCTACCCACATTGAAGCTTTTGACGATTTGCGGCACCCAGATGTTGACCATGCTCAGGGTGTTCACCAGACAAAAATAGCCAAATGCAAATTTGACGATACTGGGACTGAGCATTTCGCGCCACACGCTTTGCGGTCGCACCGGGCGCGGTGCGGCGTCCTGTTCGGCCTGCAACATGCCGTGCAGGCAGTCTTTTTCATCCTGGCTCAGCCAGCGCGCATCGGCGGGCTTGTCATCCAGATAGAACCACACGGCGATGCCCAGCAGCGATGCCGGCAAACCCTCCACCAGAAACAGCCATTGCCAGCCATGCAGGCCCCACAGCCCGTTCAGCTCCAGCAGATAGCCGGACACGATGGAGCCGGCAGCTGCAGTCAGCGGCATGGCAATCATGAACAGCGCATTGGCGCGGGCACGGTGGCTGCGTGGAAACCAGAAGGTGAGATAAAGCAGCATGCCGGGCAGGAAGCCGGCTTCGGTCACACCCACCAGTGCGCGCAGGATATACAGGCTGTGCGCATCGTAGGCGAACAGGGTGGCGGTAGAGGCGATGCCCCAGGCCACCATGATGATGGCGATCCAGCGCCGGGTGCCGAAGCGGCTGAGAATGATGTTGCTGGGAATGCCGCACAGCACATAGGCCACGTAGAAAATGGTGGTGGCCAGGCCAAACATGGTGGCGCTCAGCCCCAGGTCCTGGCCCATGGTGAGGCCGGCAAAGCCGATATTGATGCGATCCAGAAAGGAAAATACGAACAGGATGAACAGAAACCAGATCAATCGTTTCGATACCTTGGCGATGACTTGCTGTTCCCGCTGCTGCTGTGTGGCGCTCTGTGGCGGGTGGCCCGCCGTGGTACTGCCAGAATGCGTGGTCATGCTTTTCTCCTCATTATGTGGTGCGACGCTCTGTGGCGTTTATGCAGTGCTGTCGATGGGAACTGTCCAAAAGTGAAGATGTTAACGATGGCAACTTCGGCGGCCTGCCGGCGGAGCCATGCTGGCAGCTCCGCCATCAAGAGTTTTAGAGCGGCTAACAAAATAGCGTAGCGTCCCTGGGGCAAGGCGCGCCGACGCAGACAGTACAAGTCGTACCGCTAGCAGGCGCAACGCTGCAGCAGGGTTTTTGTTAGTGCTTAGTACACGCCGCTACTGCCGACTGCGCTGCTTGTCGACTTGAAGCGGGCAGACAAGGCCTCGCTGCTGCGCGCCAGCACGGTGCTGTCCACGCCAACCGCAACAAACTGTGCGCCCAGCTCGATATAGCGCCGTGCCAGTTTTTCATCGGCCATCAGAATGCCGGCGGCCTTGCCCTGGGCGCGGATGCGGGCGATGGCCTGTTCGATGGCGGCCTGGACTTCCGGGTGGGTGGGCTGGCCGAGATAGCCCAGGTCGGCTGATAGATCGGCCGGGCCGATGAACACACCGTCTACCCCTGGCGTGGCGGCGATGGCATCCAGATTGTCCAGACCCTGCCGCGTTTCAATCTGCACCAGCACGCACAGCTCTTGTTCGGCCTGCTTGAGGTAGCCCTCGATGCGATTCCAGCGCGAGGCACGGGCGATGGCACTGCCCACGCCGCGGATGCCATGCGGCGGATAGCGGGTGGCGGCCACCGCCAGCGCGGCTTCCTCCGCGGTTTGCACCATGGGCAGCAGCAGGGTTTGCGCGCCGATATCGAGAATCTGCTTGATGCGCACCGGGTCGTTCCACACTGGCCGTACCACCGGGTGGCTGGGGTAGGGGGCGATGGCCTGCAACTGGCTCAGCATGTCGTTCAATTCATTGGGCGCGTGTTCGCCGTCGATCAGCAACCAGTCGAAGCCGGCACCAGCCAGTAGTTCGGCGCTGTAGGGGCTGGCCAGGCTCAGCCACAGGCCGATCTGCACCTCGCCGTTTTTCAGTGCTGCCTTGAAGCGGTTGGGTGGGTTGTGCATGGAATTCTCCTTAAAAAACAAGAGCAGCTAACAAAATAGCGCAGCGCCCCTGATGCAAGGCGCGCCGACGCAGACAGTACAAGGTGTACGGCCAGGAGGCGCAACGCAGCAGCAGGGTTTTTGTTCGCTGATCTAAACAAAGCGGCAGCTGATGGCACCCAGCGGGCCATAGTCGACATGGAAAGTATCGCCAGCACGCGCTGGCACCGGGCGGGTGAAGGAACCACCCAGAATCACCTGACCCGGCTGGAGGCTGACATCAAACGGCGCCAGCTTGTTGGCCAGCCAGGCCACGCCATTGGCCGGGTGGTTCAGTACCGCCGCCGCCACCCCGGACTCCTCGATCACGCCGTTGCGGTACATCAGCGCGGAGACCCAGCGCAGGTCCAGCTCGGATGGCTTGATCGGGCGGCCACCCATCACCACGCCGGCATTGGCGGCATTGTCGGAAATGGTGTCGAACACCTTGCGCGGCCGGCCGGAGGCCGGGTCGATGGACTGGCTGCGGGCATCGATGATTTCCAGCGCCGGAATGACAAAATCGGTGGCCTGATACACATCGAACAGGGTGATGTTCGGTCCTTTCAGCTCTTTGCCCAGGATGAAGGCCAGCTCTACCTCTACTCGCGGCACAATGAAGCGACTGGTCGGAATATCGCTACCATCGTTGAAGAACATGTCATCCAGCAGGGTGCCGTAGTCCGGTTCGTTGATCTGCGAGGACATCTGCATCGCGCGTGAAGTCAGGCCGATCTTGTGGCCCTTGATGGTGCGGCCCTCGGCCAGCTTCATGTCTACCCAGCAGCGCTGGATGGCGTAGGCGTCTTCGATGGTGATGTCAGGGTAGTCCAGTGAAATCTGGCGGATCTGCTCGCGTTGTTGTTCGGCCTGATGCAGGCGGCGGGCGGTATCCTGGATGATGTCTGGTGTCAGCATGATGTCTCCTTGTTGGCGAGTCCGCCAAAGCACAGGTATTTGATTTCCATGAAATCCTCCAGACCATGGCGTGATCCCTCACGCCCCAGTCCGGATTGCTTGATGCCGCCAAAGGGAGCCACTTCGGTGGAAATGGCACCTTCGTTGATGCCGACCATGCCGGCTTCGATGGCTTCCGCCACCCGCCAGCAGCGACCGATATCGCGACTGTAAAAGTAGGCGGCCAGCCCCGATTCACCGTGATTGGCCAGGCGGATGGCTTCGGCTTCGTCGTGAAAGCGGATCAGCGGTGCCAGCGGGCCAAAGGTTTCTTCCTGCGCCACCTGCATCTGTTCGGTGACATTGGCCAGTACCGTGGGCTGAAAGAAGTTGCCACCCAGCGCATGCGCAGCGCCGCCGGTGAGCACGGTGGCCCCCAGGCTGACGGCGTTATCGATGTGGCGCTGCACCTTGGCCACCGCCGCCGGGCTGATCAGCGGGCCTTGCTGCATGCCCGGCTCGCTGGCCGGGCCGACTTGCAGCGCGGCTACGGCAGCGGCGAGCTTGCTGGCGAAGGCTGCGTAAATACTGTCCTGTACCAGCAGGCGGTTGGCACAGACACAGGTCTGGCCGCTGTTGCGGAACTTGGCGAACAGTGCGCCCTGTACCGCTGCGTCCAGGTCGGCATCGTCAAACACGATGAAGGGGGCATTGCCACCCAGTTCCAGCCCCAGCTTCTTCACCGTGTCGGCACACTGGCGAATCAGCAATTTGCCCACGGCGGTGGAGCCGGTGAAGCTGAGTTTGCGTACCTGCGGGCTGGCCGTCAGTTCAGCGCCAATGGCGGCGGCATCGGTGCCGGTGACCACATTGAACACGCCGGCCGGTATGCCGGCCTGCTCGGCCAGCGCGGCCAAGGCCAGTGCCGACAGCGGTGTTTCCGCTGCCGGTTTCAGTACCACGGTACAGCCGGCAGCCAGTGCCGGGGCTACCTTGCGGGTGATCATGGCGTGCGGGAAATTCCACGGCGTGATGGCGGCCACCACGCCGATGCCTTGGCGGATGGTGAGCAGACGCTTGTCGGCAAAGGGGCTGGGAATCACCTCGCCGTAGGCGCGTTTGCCCTCTTCGGCAAACCACTCGATATAACTGGCACCGTAGGCGATTTCCCCCAGGCTCTCGGCCAGTGGTTTGCCCTGTTCCTGGCTGATCAGCGCGGCCAGTTGTTGCTGGTGTTGCAAGATCAGCGCGTGCCAGCGCAGCAATATGGTGGCGCGCTGTTTGGCGCTGAGCGCTTGCCAGGCGGGCAGGGCCGCATGGGCGGCGGCAATGGCGGCGCGGGCGTCCTGCGCATCCAGGTCGGCCACTTCGGCCAGTAGCTGGCCACTGGCCGGATTGCGCACGGCAAAGCGGCGGCTGCCGGGCAACCACTGGCCATTGATATAGGCTTGCTCGCGCAACAGGGAAAGGGTTTGGCTTTGCATGGGATTCATTTCTGCCTCAGGGGAAGGCGGATCAATTGCAGGCACAGCCATGCAGCCAGGCCGCAGACCATCACCAGCAGATTCATGGCGCGTGGGCTGCCATCGAACAGGCTGGCCACCAGCGCACTGGCCAGCATGCCGCAAGCAAACTGGCCGGATACCGCCAGTGCCATGGCCGCTCCGGCGCGTGTGCTATGCAGCTGCAGCAAGCGCGCCATGGCATTGGGACCGATGCTGCCGGTCATACCCACTGTGAATAGCAAGGGCAGCACCGTCAGCCACAGGCTGCTTCCGCCGGTCAGCCACAGCACGATGCCGGCCACGGCGACGATGGCGCATTGCCATTGCAGCAGGGTGTCGATGCTGTGGCGGTGCAGCAGCTGGCGGTTGAGCAGGCTGAACAGCACGATGGCGACGATGTTCAGCCCGAACAGATAGCCGTAATGCTGCACCGCCACGCCGAAGTATTCGATGTAGACAAAGGGTGAGCCGGTGATATAGGCGAACATGGCACCAAAAGTCATGCCCAGTGCCAGGCTGTAGCCCATGGTGGGCAGGTCTAACAGCAGGTGGCCGTAGGCACGGAAGGCCTTGCCCAGCGTGATGTCGTTGCGGCCACTGGGCGGATGGCTTTCCGGCAGGTGCAAGGTCACCACTGCAAGGCAGATGGCTCCAATCACGGCCAGCAGCAGGAACAGGCTGCGCCAGCCTGCCAGCAGTAACAGCCAGCCGCCCAGCAGTGGAGCAAGCAAGGGAGCGATCATGGTGATCTGCTGCATCAGCGACAGCACGTGGCCAGCCTGGCTGAGCGGGAAGGCATCGCGCACGATGGCGCGCGCCATCACCGTCGCTGCCCCGCCACCCATGGCCTGGAGTACGCGCAGCGCAATCAGCTGTTCCGCAGTCTGCGCCGCAGCGCAGGCCAGGCTGGCTGCCAGATACAGTGTCAGGCCAGTCAACAGCACCGGGCGACGGCCATAGCGATCGGACAGCGGGCCATACAGCAGCATGCCGCCGCAAAAGCCAGCCAGAAAACCGCCTATGGTCAGCTGGATGCGCGCCACCGACGCGGCCAGATCGGCGGCGATGGCGGGCAGGGCCGGCAGATACATGTCGATGGACAGCGGGCCAAAGGCCACCAGCACGCCCAGCAGCACGATCAGTCGCACCTGCTGCTGCGGATTGCGGACAGAGTGCATGGGCTGGCTTACTTGAAGCGCTGGTGGACGTTGTTGTGCTTGTAGCTGAGCTTGGCGTCCAGCTCGCTCAGTTCGAAGGTGAGCGCCAGATAGCGTGCCTCGAACAGCGTGGCAAAGTGTTCCTTGATCAGCGCAAACAGGCCCTGTGCGGTGCGTTCGCGCTCTTCAAATGTGCGGCCATGGCCGATTTTCAGGCTCATGTGCACAAAGGCGTAGTCGGCCTCGCCATCGGCCATGCGCCAGGTGTCCAGCCAGATGGCGCGGCTGCGGATGCCGGCCACCGGATAGAGACCGGTGCCGATCAGGTAGGCATGGGCTTTTTCGAACAGGGCGGGCAGGTCGGCCTGCTCACGGATATTGTCGGTGCATTCGACGATGAAGTGCGGCATGGCTTTCTCCGGGGCAATGCCGCCAGCCCGCTCACGGCGGGGCTGGCGGCGGTGGACAACAAATCAGACCGGCAGCACGACGTTGATCTGGCCGGTGCCGGAGCTACCAAAGTAAGGCGTGATGACTTCGGCCTTGCCCTGGTATTCGTCCCAGCCCAGTGAGCCCAGCAGCATGGCGGTGTCATGCATGAAGCCTTCGCCGTGACACTTTTCCGCATATTCCGGCAACATGGCGCAGAAGGTTTTCCAGTCGCCGCGCTGCCACATGGCTACCACTTCATGGTCGAAGGTTTCCAGGAAGGGGCTCCATACCTTGTGCAGGTATTGCTCGGCCACGCCGTTCTGGGCAAAGCGGTGCGACAGCGAACCGCTGGCCAGAAAGGCCACCTTGCCGTCGTACTGTTCTTCCACGGCCTGGCGCATGGCCATGCCCAGGCGGGCACTGTCGGCCAGACTGTGTACCGTGCACATGGCCGAGACCGATACCACCTTGAAATGCTGGTCGGCATTCATGTAGCGCATCGGCACCAGCGTGCCGTATTCCAGCGCCAGCGTGGTGGCATCGTGGGCGCGGGTGTGTACCCCGGCCGCGGTGGCGGCCTCGGCCAGCAGCTTGCCCAGCTGCGGATTGCCCGCATAGGCATAGGGCAGGTTCTTGATGAAGTGCGGCAGCTCGTTCGAGGTATAGATGCCCTCGAAGGCCGGCGCGCAGTTGACGTGATAGCCGGAATTCACCAGCCAGTGGGTATCGAACACCACAATGGTGTCCACGCCCAGTTCACGGCAGCGGCGGCCGATTTCCTTGTGGCCGTCGATGGCGGCCTGACGGCAGCCCTGATGCTGGCCGGGCAGTTCGGATAGATACATGGACGGCACGTGCGTGATCTTGGCCGCCAGGGCGAGTTGTCCCATGGTGTGTCTCCTTTGTAGTCATGAGGGGCGGTGGGGCTGATGTGTGCCACTGCCAAGAGGCCGGGCGTTCTGTGGCGCCCTGACCATCTGTTGTTTCAAGAGCCGCTGACAAGCGCGTAGCGGCTCTGCGCTTACAGTCCCCAGCGCGGAATGTGATGACTGCCCATCGAGATGCAGACGTTCTTGATTTCGGCAAACACCTCAAAGCTGTACTCGCCGCCTTCGCGCCCGGTACCGGAAGCTTTCACGCCACCGAAGGGCTGGCGCAGGTCGCGTACGTTCTGGCTGTTGATGAATACCATGCCGGCCTCGATACCGCGTGCCAGCCGATGTGCCTTGCCGATGTCCTGGGTCCAGATATAGGACGCCAACCCGTATTCCACATCATTGGCCAAGCGCAGCGCGTCGGCCTCGTCGTCAAACGGCATCAGGCACACCACCGGGCCGAAGATTTCTTCCTGGGCAATGCGCATGCGGTTGTCCACATCGGCAAACACCGTGGGCTGGATGAAGTTGCCACGCGCCAGATGGGCGGGCAGGTTCGCCGGGCGTTCCAGGCCGCCAGCCACCAGCCGCGCGCCTTCTTCCAGACCGATACGGATATAGCCGGTGACCTTGTCGTAGTGTTGCGGGGTGATCATGGAGCCGACCTGGGTGGTCGGGTCTTGCGGATCGCCCACCCGCAGACGCTGGGCGCGGGCGGCAAACTCCTGCACGAACTGATCGTAAACCGGACGCTGGATGAAGATGCGGCTGCCAGCGGTACAGCGTTCGCCATTGAGCGAGAAGATGGTGAACAGCGCGGCATCCAGTGCACGGTCCAGATCAGCATCGGCAAAAATCAGCACCGGCGACTTGCCGCCCAGCTCCATGGAAAACTTCTTCAGGCCGGCATTCTGCATGATGCGCGTGCCGGTGGAAGTGCCGCCGGTAAACGACACGGCGCGCACATCCGGATGGCGTACCAGCGCGTCACCCGCGGTGGCACCATAGCCCTGCACCACGTTGAACACGCCGGGCGGTACGCCGGCTTCCAGCGCCAGCCGGCCCAGTTCGTTGGCAGTCAGCGGGGATAGCTCGGACATCTTCAGCACAGCAGTATTGCCCAGCGCCAGGCAGGGCGCGGTTTTCCAGGTGGCGGTCATGAAGGGAACGTTCCACGGCGACACCAGGCCACACACGCCCACCGGCTGGTATAGCGTGTAATTGAGCATGCTGTCGTCCACCGGATAGCTGTGGCCGTTCATGCGGGTACACACTTCGGCGAAGAAGTCGAAGTTGTGCGAGGCGCGCGGAATCAGCACGTTTTTGGTCTGGTGAATCGGCAGGCCGGTGTCCAGTGTTTCCAGTTCGGCCAGCATGGGCACGTTCTGGTCGATCAGCTCGCCCAGACGGCGCATGATTTTGGCGCGTTCCTTGGCCGGGGTGCCGGCCCACTTGGGGAAGGCTTGCTTGGCGGCGGCCACGGCGGCGTTGATCTCTTCTGCGCCGCCGGAGGCCACTTCGGTAATCACCTCACCGGTGGCCGGGTTGATGGTTTCGAAGGTTTCCTTGCTGTCGACCTCACGGCCGTTGATCCAGTGCTTGATCATCTTGTTGTCTCCTGTGCCGGAATAGGGTTCAGACCGCTGTTGTGTGCAGAGCGGCGTATTGCGTTTCGCTGACGATATGGTTGACCAGGCGGCCCACACCTTCGACCTCCACGACAACTTCATCGCCCGGCACCACATCGGCCAGGCCTTCCGGCGTGCCGGTGGCGATCATGTCGCCGGGCGACAGGGTCATGAAGCTGCTGAGGTATTCGATCAGGTAAGGGATGTCGAACACCATGTCACGGGTATTGCCCTGCTGGCGCAGCTCGCCATTCACCCAGGTGCGCAGGGCGAGCGCTGCCGGGTCGGCCACGTCGTCGCGGTCTACCCACCACGGGCCGATGGGGGTGAGGGTGTCGCGGTTCTTCACCCGCAGATTCGGCCGGTAGTAGTTTTCCAGGTAGTCGCGCACGGCGTAGTCGTTGCACACGCTGTAGCCGGCCACATAGTCCATGGCCTGCGCGCGTTTCACGTTTTTGGCAGTCTTGCCGATGATCACCACCAGCTCGCACTCGTAATGCATGTAGAGCAGATTGTCCGGTCGCACCGATACCTGACGGTGGCCGGTGAGCGTGGCGGGCGACTTGAGGAAGACCAACGGCTCGGTCGGTGCCTTGAAGGCCAGTTCGGCGGCATGGTCGGCATAGTTCAGTCCCAGCGCGAATACCGTGCCTTCTGCCGGTGGCAGCCACTCGACAGCGTCTTCGGCAAAGCGGCGGCCATCGGCCAATTGCACCGAGTGGTCTGCCTGCACCAGCACCGGATGAATGTCGGCCTGACCGGGCAGGCGGATGCGGGCGTGTTTCATTGGGCGCTCTCCTCGGCGATAAAGCGGTTTTCCAGCCGGCCAATGCCGTCGATTTCCACAGCCACGCTATCGCCGGGGCGGATTTCCAGCTGGCGCAGCGGGGTGGCGGGGATGATCACGTCGCCCGGCTGCAGAGTCATGAACTGGCTGAGGGCGGCAATCAGCTGCGGCACGGAGCGCAGCCAGTCGCGGCTGTGGTTGGTTTCGGCCAACTGCCCGTTCAGGTAGCTGCGGATTTCCACGTTGAGCGGATCGATGGAGGCTGCATCCACCTGCCAGGGGCCCATCGGGCAGAAGCCGTCACGGCATTTGGCCTTGACTGCCGGGCGGTAGAAGCTGCTTTCTTCCAGGCTGATTTCATTTACCACGGTGTAGCCTGCGACAACATCCAATGCCTGTTCTTCAGCCAGCTTGCTGGCCGTCTTGCCGATCACCACACCCAGTGTGCCACCGGCAAATACCTTGCCGGCCTGTGCTGGCAGGGCGATGTTGCTGGCGTGGCCCGCATGGGTGTTGCGCGGCTTGATGAACAGCACCGGTGTGGCCGGGGCTTTCTGGTAGGGGGGCTGTTGAAAGTCGGCTGCCAGCTTGTCCAGCAGGCTGCGGTGGTTCAGCGCCACGCCATACACGGTGCCGCTGGTGGGGGCGAGCCATTGTGGTTGGTCCGCCAGCGGATTGCCGTTGTCCAGCAGCAGCTTGCCATCGGCCAGCGGCGTCACGTGGCGGGCTTGTTGGTCCAGCACGATGCGGCCTTGCTTCATCGGTCTCTTCCTTGTTGTGAGCATGGCCTGCGACTGCTGGCCATTTATTTAATATGTTAACTTTATACGGTCGGGGCAAAGGGTTTGTCAACGCAGCTAGCCGGCCAGTTGCTGGCCTGTCTGTCACTATGCCGGCAGTGGGACAGTACTTTCTGTACAAATAACTGTACTTTTCATGAGTTTATGGATGGCATTATCTGATGTGATAAACCTGATTGATGCTGTATTTTCAATTTAACTAGATGAAAATAAAACGATTTAATTTTTATGGCGGTATCGATGAGAAATGGTGGCTGTACAAAAGCTGACATTGCCGGGCGGCTGTAGTATTTTCAGCACAGCGATGCACTGGAGTGGACATGGGGCAGAACAGGCGTACACCGATACCCAATATCGACATCGGCAGGGTGTATGACAGCCGCTATGGCGAGTCGGACATCAATATCGAAGCCTTTGGCAAACTGGCGGAATTCTTTGGCCGCAATATGCCGGTGCATCGGCATGACCGCTTTTTCCAGCTGCATTATCTGGCTAGCGGGCAGATCCGCCTGTATCTGGAGGAGCAGCAATACCTGGCGCGGGCGCCGCTGTTCTTCTTTACGCCACCCACGGTGCCGCATGCCTTTATTACCGAGGCAGATGCTGAAGGTTTTGTGCTGACGGTAAGGCAGGAACTGGTGCGCCAGCTCTTGCACACCTTGCCGGCACCACAACTGGAGCCATGGTTGATGCAGCCGGCCTGCGTTGAACTGCAGGATGAACCGGCAGCCCAGCGTCTGCCCTTACTGCTGACCATGCTGGGTGAGGAATTCATGGGCGAGGGGCGGGGGAGGGAGGCGGCCATGCAGGGGCTGACCCAACTGATCCTGGTCGCAGCCCTGCGCTTGTCACAGCATACCGAGCCTGCCGCGCACTTTCGGCGCGAAGATCTGCAAATCTTCCACCGCTTCAATGCGCTGATCGAGGCGCATTACCGCGAGCATTGGTCGCTATGGCGTTATGGTGAAGCCATAGGGGTGACCGAGTCGCGGCTGAATGACATTTGCCGGCGCATGGCGGATCTGCCATCCAAGCGGCTGATTCACGACCGCCTGCTGCAGGAAGCCAGGCGGCTGCTGATTTTTTCCGCCAGTTCGGTCAACGAGATTGCCTACCATCTCGGCTTCAAGGACCCGGCTTACTTCTCGCGCTTTTTCTTGCGTGAAACCGGACTCAAACCCAGCGATTACCGTCGGCGTAACAGTTGATGCCAGCCTATTGCAGCAAGCCACGGCTGCGGGTATCCGACGGCAGCTCGCAAAACAGCTTGCGATAGTCGCGGGCAAAGTGGCCCAGGTGGTAAAAGCCCCAGTAACCGGCCGCTTCACGTATGCCCCTGGCGGCATGCTCGGGGGAAAGCAGCATGCGCCGCACGGCATTGAGCCGGATCGAGCGCAGATAGTCCACCGGCGTGGTGTTGGCAATCAGCTGAAAACTGTTCTGCAGGGTACGCCGGCTGACGCGCAATTGCTGGCACAGGTCCAGCACGGTGACCGGTTCGTCGCTGCTATCCATCACGATGGCCTGGCTGCGCCGCACAATATCGCTGTGGGTGGCATAGGTCAGATTCAGCCGCTGCTCCGGCACACTGTCATGCAGCATGTCCAGCAGCAGGCTGATCAACTGGTGCTGCACCAGCTTCTGGCTGCCGGCAAATTCCAGCAGGTCGGGGTTTTCCAGCGCCTGTTCGAACACGCCAAGCAGTGTGCTGCGGGTGCTGGCCAGTTGCTCTGGCCTGACTTGTATCACCGGCTGCCAATGGCGTTTTCCCGATAGCTGCTGGTAAAACTCCGGTGCCAGTGCAGCCAGGTCTTCGTTGCGCACCGACAGCTGGATGGAGTCCACCGCCGGTGGTACGTGCATGATGAATTCTTCATTGCTGCGCAAGGCAGTGATGGCATGGCTGCCCACCGAGCGGCCTTGCAGGGTGAGAGGCAGCGGGGCGTGGATGGGAATGGCAAAGTGCACCATGTCGGCTGGCGCACGGCCATATTGCACCACGCGCTGGTTGAGTACTTCGCGAAACACTTCCAGGTGGCCGGTGTGCAGCCGCGATAGCGAGCTGCAAAAGCGACCGCTGCTGATCTGGTCGTAAACCTGTTGCCAGCCGGGCAGATGGGCGGCATGGTGCTGCGCGTCGTTGAAATGACGGATTTCGGCCAGCATGGTGGACCTCCTGATGCGTTGTCTCTCTGGCGGCGGGGCAGGCCCGGCCACTCCATTTCTCTATTGGCGTTTCTTAGTGAGCTGACCGCTGGGCGGACTGGCGGGCGGCATCTTGGTGTCGCTCCTGCCGGTTTGGCATGCCGGACAGCTTAAAGCATATTCGGCCTGCCTTCGTATCTTCAGGGATTTGTCTGCTACCCGCAAAAAATACTTAATATATTATCTAATTTCCCAGGGCGCAGCGGGGGCCGCACCAAGCCAAGCCTTGTCTGACAAGGGTTGCGCTGCTGTGCTGTTTGTTTCATCCCTGCAACAAGACAGCCGTTTTTCAAGCTCGTCCACCTGGCCTGTCTTTCAGTAGAGGTCGGTGCAGGCTTTGCCGATTTGGGATAAGCCGGCGAAAAAGTGCCGCGTATATTGACCTGCAACAAGATACCTCGGGAGAGCGCCTGCTAAGGGCGGCGCCAAGAGGACATCAGAACATATTGCCGTGAGCGCTGGCCTGGCCGCTGCGATTGGCACATCTACTGAGGAGTAAAGCGTGATGGATCAAAACCTGGTGGCGGTATTGCCGCAAGTCACCGCATTCGTGCAAAAGGAACATGGCCTGTTGATCGATGGCCGTGCGGTTGCGGCCTTGTCCGGCCAGCGTAGCGAGGTGCGTAATCCGGCGACAGGGCAGGTGATCGCCAGCGTGGCCGATGGCAATGAACAGGATGTGGATGCGGTGGTGCAAAGCGCTCATGGCGCATTTCGCTCAGGCGTGTGGTCGGGCCTGCGGCCGGCCGAGCGCGAACGTACTCTGCTGAAGCTGGCCGATGTGCTGGAAGCCCATGCCGAAGAACTGGCCCAGCTGGAAACGCTGAACCAGGGCAAGTCCATCCATATTTCGCGCGCTATCGAAGTGGGGGCCGCCATCGAGTTTGTCCGCTATATGGCCGGCTGGGCCACCAAGATCGGCGGCGAAACCATGGATGTGTCGATTCCGGTACCGCCCGGCACCCACTACACCGCCTACACCCGGCGCGAGCCAATTGGTGTGGTGGCCGGCATCGTGCCGTGGAATTTTCCGCTGATGATTGCCATCTGGAAGATGGTGCCGGCGCTGGCAGCCGGCTGTACCGTGGTGCTCAAACCCTCCACCGAAACCCCGCTCACCGCACTGCGGCTGGGCGAGCTGGCACTGGAAGCCGGCATCCCGCCGGGCGTGGTGAATGTACTGACCGGGCGTGGTTCCCGCGCCGGGCAGGCGCTGGCCGCTCACCCGCTGGTCAGCAAGATTTCCTTTACCGGCTCCACTGAAATCGGCAAGACCGTTGGCCATGCTGCCATCGATAACATGACCCGCTTCTCACTGGAGCTGGGCGGCAAGAACCCGATGATCATGCTGGGCGACATCGATGTCGACAAAGCCATCCAGGGTGCCTTGATGGGTGGTTTCCTCAATCAGGGCCAGGTGTGCGCTGCGGCCTCGCGCCTGTACATCCATCGCAGCAAATTCAACCAGGTAGTCGAAGGGCTGGCCGCTGCCGCCAACAGCATGACGCTGGGCAGCGGGCTGGACCTGAACGCCCAGGTCAATCCGCTGGTGTCGGCACGGCAGCAGCAGTCGGTGTGCCGGCTGATCGAGGCCGGTCGCAGCGAAGGGGCCAGCATTCTGGCCGGCGGCGGCGCGGCCGATCTGCCGGGTTATTTCGTCAAACCCACCATCATGATCAATGCCACGCAACACAGCACCATCGTGCAGGAAGAGGTATTTGGCCCGGTGCTGGTGGCATTGCCTTTTGACAGCATCGAAGAAGCGGTCGCCATGGCCAATGACTCGCGCTATGGCCTGGCCGCCAGCCTGTGGACCAATGACTTGTCTGCCGCCATGCATATCGTGCCGCAAATCCAGGCCGGCACGGTGTGGGTCAACAGCCATATTCCACTCGACCCCAGCCTGCCGTTTGGTGGTTTCAAGCAGTCCGGCATCGGCCGCGAGTTTGGTCGCGGTGCGGTGGAAAACTTTACCGAGACCAAATCGGTCTGCATCGCGCATTGAATCAGTAGAACCCCCGGTCCTGCCTATCCCTGCCTGGCCATCCATTTCGTGATGCCGGCAGACATGCAAGCAGAACCGGGGATATATCAGATTTTGTTGGCCACGACTGGCCACAAACTGTCTTCAAAGGAGCAACACCATGTCTTACGACAAGTCCCGTTTCTGGCACCCCATGCTGCACCCCAATGAAATGAAGCAGCGCGAGCCCATCCGCATCGTGCGTGGCGAAGGCTGTCATGTATTCGACGATCAGGGCCGCAAGCTGGTGGATGGCGTGGCCGGGCTGTGGAATGTCAATGTTGGCCACAACCGCCCCGAAATCAAACAGGCCATTGTCGCGCAGCTGGACGAACTGGAGTATTTCCAGCTGTTTGATGGCATCTCGCATCCGCGCGCCGAAGAACTGTCCGCCACCATCATCGACATGCTGAAGCAGGAAGACATGGCGCGCGTCAGCTTCAGCTCCGGCGGGTCGGATGCGGTGGAAACCGCACTCAAGCTGGCCCGCCAGTACTGGCGTGTTTGCGGCCAGCCGGACCGCACCAAGTTCATCTCGCTCAAGCAGGGTTACCACGGCGTGCATTTTGGTGGTGCTTCGGTCAATGGCAATACCGTGTTCCGTCGCAACTACGAACCCTTGCTGCCGGGCTGCTTCCATGTGGAAACCCCGTGGCTGTACCGCAACCCCTTCACTGAAGACCCGGAAGAGCTGGCGCAGATGTGTGCGCAGATGCTGGAACGCGAAATCCAGTTCCAGAGCCCGGATACGGTAGCCGCCTTTATTGCCGAGCCCATTCAGGGGGCTGGTGGCGTCATCGTGCCGCCGGCCAGCTACTGGCCGTTGATCCGTGCGGTGTGCGACAAGTACGGCGTGCTGCTGATTGCCGATGAAATCGTCACCGGTTTTGGCCGCTCCGGCTCCATGTTCGGTAGCCGCCTGTGGGGCGTGAAGCCCGACATCATGTGCCTGGCCAAGGGCATTTCTTCCGGTTACGTGCCGCTGGGGGCTACCGTGGTGAATCAGCGTATTGCCGATGCTTTTGCCCAAAACCAGGATTTTGGTGGCGTGGTGATGCATGGCTACACCTATGCCGGCCATCCGGTGGCCTGCGCCGCGGCCATTGCCAACCTCAAGATCGTGCGTGAGGAAAACCTGCCGGCCAAGGCGGCAGCGCAGGGCGAATACTTGCTGAACAAGCTCAAACCGTTTGCCGACAAATATGCCGCCGTGGGCGAAGTGCGTGGCAAGGGCCTGATGATTGCGCTGGATCTGGTGCAGGACAAGCAAACCCGCGAACCCATCGACCCGATGGGCGGCTATGCCGGCAAGGTGGCCGAGATCGCCCGCGAGGCTGGCGTGCTGGTACGCCCGGTCGGGACCAAGATCATCCTGTCGCCGCCGCTGGTGATTGGCCAGGCCGAGTGCGATGCCATCGTGTCGGCGCTGGCTGCCGGTTTCGACGCAGCCTGAGTTGCCTGATGGCAGAGCGGCGCGCTTGCCGGTGCGCCCTCTGCCTGCTGATGGGGCCTTGTCATGCACATTCTTGTCGCCTCCGCACCAGCGGAAAAGCAGTTGCAACGCAGTCTGGACGTGCTGCAGGATTTGCTGCCCTTGAGCGCCTGTGCCTTTTATCGGGTAAACCGGCAGCAGCAGCCACATGACTTCGTGCTGCGCAGCATGCCGGATACCGTGCATCAGCGCTATGTCAGCCGTTATATGCAGTACGACCCCTTGCATCCGGCGCGGCTCGCCGTACAGCCACGCAATGTGGTGGCGCTGGGCGAGGTGCTGGCTGCACCCTTGCAGCCGGTATCCCGCTACGGCCAGTTTCTAACCAGCAGCCGGGTAGTGGACGTGGTGGAGATCCTGCTGCGTCGTGGCGGGCGGGTGGTCGCCGGGTTTTCGCTGCTGCGGCAGGGCCACATGCATGGTTTTGCTGCCGAGGAGTTGCAGTTGCTGCAGCGGGTCTATGGCTTGCTGGACATGGCGCTGGAGCCATGCTTGCAGTCAGGCCGCGAGGCCCATGCACAGGTGTCACTGACCGGGCGCGAGGCCGAGATTGCCCGGCTGGTGTGCGCCGGGGCCTGCAACAAAAGCATGGCCCGTGAGCTGGATATAGGTCTGGCCACGGTCAAGACCCATTTGCTGCACCTGTTTCGCAAGTTTGCCGTATCCAATCGTACCGAACTGGCCTGCGCACTGTTTGCACAGCAGCAAGCGGCAGCGCCGGGCGCAGCCAGCCAGGACTTTGCCGGAAGTCATCCATAACAACAAGGATTTCCGGCTTCAGCATGGGAAAGAAAGTCGCGGTGCGCCACAGACGGGCCAGCAGCCCGCTGCCGTGCTGACTTTGCCATGGTTAGCGTATCTTCAGGAGGAGAAACCAGATGTCGATAGAGAAGAAACTCAGCCAGCACCTGCAGCAAGGGGTGGTTGGCTTTCCGGTGGCGCTGGCCAGTTCGGTCGGCGTGGTGATGGCCAGCCCGGTCATCCTTACCGTTACCAGCGGTTTTGGCATGGCCGGCAGCACCTTTGCCCTGGCCATGCTGATTGCCTTTATCATGATGCAGGCGCAGGCCACCACCTTTGCCGAAGCCGCATCCATGCTGCCCACCTCGGGCGCAGTCTACGATTACATTTCCGGTGGTCTGGGGCGCTTCTGGGCCATTACCGGCACCATTTCCGCCTATCTGCTGGTGCATGTGTTTGCCGGTACTGCCGAAACCATCCTGTCCGGCATCATGGCGCTGGTGAATTTCGAGCACCTGAATACCATGATGGAGCACAGCGGCACTTCCTGGATGGTGGGCGTGGGGCTGGTCATCCTGTTTGGCCTGCTCAATGCGCTGGGCATCACCATTTTCGGCAAGGCGGAAATCATCCTCACCTTCGTGATGTGGGCGACGCTGACGGTATTCGGCGTCATCGGCCTGCTCAAGGCACCGGCAGTATCCCTGCAGGGCTGGTTTGGCAATCCGCTGGATCTGTCCGACCCCAGCGGCGTGCTCAGCCTGATCGGTATGGCCATGTTCATGTTTGTCGGCTTCGAGTTGGTGACACCGCTAGCCCCCGAGCTGAAAAATGCCGGCCGCAATATCCCGCGGGCTGCCCGGCTGGGCCTGACCGGCGTGGCCGTGACCATGGCCATTTATGGCGCGGCCATGGTGCATCAGGTGGCCAATGTGGCAATGGACCCGAAAAACCCGGCAGGGCCGCATCTACTGGATACCCCGATGGCGATTCCGGCCTTTGCTGATCAGGTGATGGGGCCGTTTGGCAAGATCTGGCTGGGCATCGGCCTGTTGTTTGCCGGCGCGGCCACCATCAACACTCTGATTGCCGCCTTGCCGCGCATCCTGTACGGCATGGCCATCGATGGCGCACTGCCCAAAGCCTTCACCTACCTGCACCCGCGGTTCAAGACCCCGCTGCTGGGCATTCTGGTGGCGGTCATCATTCCCTGTAGCCATGCCTGGTTCATTCAGGGCGATCTGGACCGCATCATGCCGCTGGTGCTGGCTGCCGTGTGCGCCTGGGGTGTGGCTTATCTGCTGGTCAATCTGGCAGTGGCACGCTTGCGCTTTACCCGGCCTGATTTTCCGCGCGCCTACCGCTCACCGTGGTTTCCGCTGCCGCAGATTGTATCCTCGGTAGGTATTCTGCTTGCCATCTGGTACATCACCCCGCCCGGCATGCATCCGCGTGATATCTATCTGCCCTTCGGCATCATGCTGGGCCTGACTGCGCTGTATGCGCTGGTGTGGACGGTATGCGTACAGAAGGTCAACCCCTTCCGTGCCGTGGCGCTGGAGGACATTCTCGCTGCCGAGTTTGGCAAGGTAGGTGGCCATGCCTCGCTGATCGACGAGGAGCTGAAGCGTGTGGCAACGAGCGCTTGATTTCGCCTTGCGCCCCAGGCTGCCCAAGGGCTACCGGCCGGGGGTGACCCTGGCACGGCTGGAGCGTGACCTGAGCGGTCTGGACTACCTGGGAGAAGAGGATGGCCAGCGTCGCTATGCTCTTCCGGGCAGCCACTGGAGCGTGCTGGTGAGCGAAGTGGTGGACAGCCAGCTGCTGCTGCATACCGTCAGCTGTCGCTTCAGCCTGCAGCTGGCTCTTGCGGGACCAGCACAGCCTTGCCGGCTGATATTCAGCCACCGTGGCAGCTGGCGGCGCAGCGGCATTGCCTGCAGTCTGCTGCGTGGTGATGTCAGCGAACTGGCGGCATTGCGGCAGCAGCTGGAGCAGGATGCCGACTTGCACACCGCGCTGATGCCGCTGGATTTCAAACGCTGCGAGCTGCTGGGCGATGCTGCAGGCTGGCGGGTGGAGATCGAGCCTTTCGCTGCCAGCGAAGTTGTTGGCAGATTTCCACCATTTCGCCGCTATATCCGTCTGATCACTACCCAGAAACTAGCCGTGCTGGCCAGTATGGCAGCATTGCGCCGCCTGCTTTTGGCGCAAGATGGCCCTCCCCTGAAACAAGACTGAGGGCGGCTGCCAGGGTAGTCCGTCCGGGAGAATGGACATGCGGCAGAGCAGATTTACACTTGGCAGCACGCTTCTCTGGCTGGGCAGCCTGTGGCTGACCACGGCGGTGCTGGCAGCCCAGCCAGTGCCACGGCCCAATATCGTGTTGCTGGTGGTGGACGATATGGGCTATTCCGATCTGGGGGCGATGGGGGGAGAAATTGACACCCCCAATCTGGATGCCTTGCTGCGCGAAGGCCGGCTGTTGTCCAGCATGCTGGTGGCACCCACCTGTTCACCCACCCGCGCCATGCTGCTGTCCGGCATGGACAATCATCTGGCTGGTGTCGGCAATATGGCCGAGATGATGACGCCCACGTTGACCCCGCATCAGGTGGGGCAGGCTGGCTACGAAGGCTATCTGGCCAGCCGGGTGGTGGCGCTGCCGCAGCTGCTGTACGAGGCCGGTTATCACACTTATATGAGTGGCAAGTGGCATCTGGGCATGGCCGATGGCCAACGGCCGGAGAGCCGGGGCTTCGAACGCTCTTTTGCGCTGATGAATGGCGGCGCAGCACATTTCAATCAGTCAGCTCCACAGCAGATCATGGCAGGCACGCCGGCACCGACTTATCGGGAGGATGGCCGCATTGTTTCCTTGCCAGCCAATTTCTACTCCAGCACTTTTTTTACCGACAAGCTGATCAGCTATCTGGACACGCAGCCCGCCGACGGCGAGCCCTTCTTCGCCTATCTGGCCTATACCGCGCCGCACCTGCCTCTGCAGGCTCCCGAGCGCTTCCTGCAGCAATATCGCGGACGCTATGCGGCCGGTTACGAGGAAGTTTCCCGCCAGCGTATTGCCCGCATGCAGCGGCTGGGGCTGATCGGCAAGCAGGTAAAACCGGTACCCATGCCGCCCGGTGTCCGACCCTGGGCCAGCCTCAGCCCGGCCGAGCAGGCCCGTTCCGCTCGCGACATGGAAGCCTATGCCGCCATGCTCAGTGCGCTGGATGCCGAAGTGGGCCGGCTGGTGGCGCATCTGAAGCAGCGCGGCCAGTTTGACAATACCGTCATTCTCTTTCTGTCCGACAACGGGCCGGAAGGCAATGACTGGGCGGCAGATGGGGGTAACAAAAGCTGGATACCCGCCAACTTCGACAACCGGCTGGAAAATATCGGCCGCCCCGATTCCTTTGCCTTTCAGGGGCCGGCCTGGGGCCAGGTCAGCGCCCAGCCTTTCCGCTATTTCAAGGCCTTTACCAATGAGGGCGGGGTGCGCTCGGCTTCGTTCATTCGCTATCCCTCTGCTATCCGTGCGGGTCGCAGCACGCAGCTGCTGACGGCCATGGATGTGATGCCCACCCTGCTTGAGCTGGCGGGTGCCCACCATCCCGGCCTGCTGTGGCAGGGTCAGACGGTGCTGCCTGTGCAAGGGATGTCGATGCTGCCTTATCTGCAAGGCCGTGCTGCCGTGCACAATCCCGATTATGTGTGGGGCATGGAGCTGATGGGACGGCAAGCCTTGCGCAAGGGCCGCTGGAAAATCGTCTACCAATACCAGAATCGCAAGCAGGGACGCTGGGCACTATACGACCTGCAACAAGACCCGGGCGAACAGCATGATGTTGCTAGCCGCCATGCCGCCAAGCTGGACGAACTGCTGACGGAATGGGCGCAGTATGTGCAGCGCAATAATGTGCGCCCCGGCACGCGTGATACCGGTTATCCGCTGACAGGAGACGAATAGCATGCTGCGCAGTTTGATCGCTGGCGGCCTGTTGTGGGTGAGTCTGGTGGCGGCAGCTGCACCGCTGCTGGGCAGTGCTGCTGCCTGCCGGCGCTATGGCGGCGTGCCTGACACGGTCGCCACGGCTGCCACGACACAAGGCTGGGTGCCGGGCGGACGTTTCATCATGGGGGCGGATGATGCCTATCCCGAAGAAGCGCCTGCGCGCGAGGTTGCTATCGCAGGCTTCTGGATGGACAGACACGAAGTCAGCAATGCCCAGTTTGCCCGCTTTGTGCGCGCCACAGGCTATCGCACTTTGGCTGAGCGCGGGCTGGATGTCCGGCACTATCCAGCTGTGCCGGCCAGGCTGCGTCAGCCCGGATCCATGGTGTTCATCATGCCCACCCGGCTGGCCCCGGACCAGGTCAACTGGTGGCACTTTGTCCCCGGTGCCAACTGGCGGCAGCCGGAAGGGCCGGGCAGCAGTTGGCGCGGGCGGGAGAACCACCCGGTGGTGCATATTGCCCGTGAAGATGCCATGGTCTATGCCCGCTGGGCCGGGCGTAGCCTGCCGACCGAGGCCGAGTTCGAATATGCCGCGCGTGGTGGTATCGACAGCCGTTTTCCCTGGGGGGATAGCCTACAGCGACAGGGGCGGCAGATGGCCAATACCTGGCAGGGGCCTTTTCCCTTCAAGAACAATACTGAGGATGGCTTTGCCGCTACCGCACCGGTGGGCTGTTTTGCGGCCAATGGCTATGGCCTGTTCGACCTGATCGGCAATGTGTGGGAATGGACAGCAGATGACTGGAGTACGTCGCTGGCCAGCGCTGTGGCACAGCCAGCGTTGAATCTGGAGGATGCCCTGTCATTGCAGGCCCGTGGCAGCAAGCTTGGCACCATCAAGGGTGGTTCCTTCCTGTGCTCGCCGCTGTATTGCCAGCGCTACCGGCCCAGCGCCCGCCATGCACAGGAGCTGAGCCTGGGCAGCAGCCATATCGGTTTTCGCACCGTATCCCACGCACCTGGGCCGGCCAAGCCTTAAGCTTCCTCTGTCATGCTGCTCAGCAGCACACCGGGCTGGGGAGCGGGCAGCTGTTCCAGCTCGCTGAGCAGGCCGATCAGCAGCTCCAGTTTTTCCTCGCCGAAATGGGCTTCGATCTGTTCGTAGCAGGCGGTGGACAGCGGGGCCACCTGGCGGGTGAGGCGGCGTCCCTCTTTGGACAAGGACACGATCAGCCGGCGGCTGTCCACCTTGTCGCGGCTGCGCAGCACCAGTCCGGCTTTTTCCATGCGTACCAGAATGCCGGTCAGGCTGGGCGACAGGATGCAGGCCAGGTCGGCAATCATGCCGGCTTCCATTTCGCCGCGATCATCCAGCAAGCGCAAGATGCGCCATTGCTGTTCGGTCAGGCCCACGCTATTGAGCAGGGGGCGGAAATAAGCCATCACCGCTTCGCGGGCGCGCAGCAAGTGTTGGGGCAGGCGGTGCTGGTGCTGGGGATTCTGTTTGGGCATGGGGCACAGGATGAACAATGTTTTTAACATCTTAACATTCAGTTTCCTGCAACCCAAGTTCGCTGCTGTTTGCCCATGTGTTCTCCACCATTTGATGGATGGGGCGCTACCGCTCTGCGGCCTAGACTGGGCCATCATCCACCAACAGGAGCAAGACATGAGCGAACAGGCCAGAACAATCGTCATTACCGGAGCCGGCAGCGGCATTGGGGCCGCCTGCGCCCGGCTGCTGGCCGCCGATGGCCACGCGCTGGTACTGATAGGCCGCCGCGCCGCGCCATTGCAGGCGGTGGCACAGGATTGCGGTGCGCTGGCACTGGTGGGCGATGCCGCCAGCAGCGCCGATTGGCAAGCGATGCTGGCACAGATCATGCAGCGCTACGGGCGGATTGACGGCCTGCTGTGCTGTGCCGGCGGTCTGGGCATGGGCAGTGCGCTGGCGACCGACGATGCGGCATGGCAGGCTGCCATGCGTGCCAATCTGGATTCGGCCTTTGTCAGCACGCGCGCCTGCCTGCCAGCCCTGATTCACAGCCGGGGGGCAGTGGTGTTGCTGGCATCGATTGCCTCGCTCGCCGCCGGCCCGGAAGTCTGTGGCTACACCACGGCCAAGCATGCCCTGATCGGTCTCACCCGTTCGCTCGCCCGCGACTATGGCCCGCAAGGGGTGAGGGTGAATGCGGTCTGCCCCGGCTGGGTGACCACGCCGATGGCCGACCAGGAAATGCAGCCGCTGATGCAACACTATGGCGACAGCCTGCAGCAGGCGTATGCCCGGGTGACGGCTGATGTGCCCTTGCGCCGTGCTGCCGCACCAGCGGAAATCGCCGCGGTGTGCCGCTTTTTGCTGTCGGAACAGGCCAGCATCATCACCGGCGCGGCCATTGTGGCTGATGGTGGTTCCAGTATTGTCGATGTGCCGACGCTGGCGTATGGCCAGCTCTGATGCCATGCAAGCAACAAGACCGCCGGGCTGGCGGTCTTGTTGCGCGCTGCGAACAAATCCCCTGCTGCGGCGTTGCGCCTTCTGGCCGTACTGCTTGTACTGTCTGCGTCGGCGAGCCTTGCACAGAGACTTTTGTTTACTGCTCTGAAATGGCTGAACCGTTCTTGGTCAATGCATGGCGGCGCTGCTCTCCGGCAGGGTGGCTCCACCATCCACCACGATGGTCTGTCCGGTGATGTAAGCCGCAGCATCGGAGGCCAGAAACAGCATCGCCGCCGCGATATCCATCGGTTCCCCCAGCCGGCCCAGCGGAATGCTGCCGGCAATGGCCGCATTCAGGCCGGCATCGCCCAGATTGTCCATGGCTGGTGTGCGTATCATCCCGGGCTCCACCCCGTTGACGGTAATGTGATCAGCCGCCAGTTCCAGTGCGGCGGCGCGGATAAAGCCGTTAACCCCGGCCTTGGAGGCGGCGTAATGCGCCAGCCCCGGATAGGCAACCCGCGGGCCGGTCACCGATGAGGTGGCAATGATGCGCCCGCCACCCTGGTGACGCATGGCTGGCTGTGCGGCCTGACTCAGCCAGAACAGCGCCTGCAGGTTGACCGCCAGCGTGCGTTGCAGCAGTGCCGGGCTGATATCGGCAAACGCCGTCAGCGGGAAATAGGCGGCATTGTGGATCAGCACATCCAGCCGGCCCTGTTGTTCCAGCACGCGGCCCACCAGTGCGGCCGCCTGCTCTGGCTCGGCCAGATCGCATTGGCAGGCACTGGCCTGCAGGCCTTGCGCCCGCAAGGCTGCGGCCGTAGCCTGGGCCAGTTCGCCCTGCAAGTCCGCCACCACCACCGTGGCCGCATGCTGGGCAAACAGCTGGCAGATGGCCGCGCCTATGCCTTGCGCGCCGCCGGTCACCAACACCACCTTGCTGGCAAAGTCGAGCTTGAGCATGGCTAGCCCTCAGTCGTGCAGCGGATGGCTGGTGCGATTGAGAATCTGCGTTTTTGCACCGACCGGGAAGTTGGAAATGGTAGTAAAGTCATTGCCCTGATAGCCGAAAATCTTGCCGTCGGTTTTCAGTTGCTGCAGGTCGATCAGCACCACGCCCAGCGTGGGAATGATTTTCTCGCGCCAGACAAACAGGTAGAGCTCGCGGTCCAGCTTGAAATAATGGCAACGGTCCACATCAGCCAGCCCCTGTTCCACGCCTTGCAAACACTGCCAGGTATAAAAATGGCTGTTCAGATAGATATGCTCGTAACACTCGGTGGGGCTGTAGCGGTACTGGTTGCGCAGGCCGATCAGTTCGTCGCTGACGTGGTGCAGAGCGGTGCTGGCCGTAACCTGCTGATTGAGGCTGCCATGGGCAAACTGGCAGCGTACTGCGGTCAGCTCCTGACCCTGATTGACGCGACTGAAGGCCGATTGCGCCACCTCCTCGGCTTGGGGCAGTTGTCCGGCCACGGCGGTAAACACAGCGCGTTCCAGATCCAGCACCAGACTGAGCGAATGGCCATGTGCCTGGCGCGGGATGAAATCCAGCAGCACGATGCCGGGACGCAGGCTGCTGGCGCGGTAAGCCCCCTGGCCGACAAAGCCCTCGGCGCTGCCCTTGCTGATGGTTTCCAGCTGGCAATCCTGCTCACCCACCTGCAGGCTGGCGCTGCTGCCATCGGCAAAGTGCAAGACAAACTGCCGCCCTTGCAGGGAAGTACTGAAGGGAAGAATGTGGCTATCCGGGGCGAAACCATCGGCCAGATCGCCGACGGGAATGAATACGGGTTGGCTGCTCATGTTGTTCTCCTGATGGGGTAAAGGCCCGATCAGTGTGCGAGAGCAGTGCTGCTGACACCATCCACCATTTGGTTGAAGCCGCCGGACTCATATAGCAAAACGGGCAGCTTCCGCTAAAGGAAAGCGCCCCGTGGCCGCCATGTCAGCAGCGCAACCAGGCTGCGCCAGTACCGCTACAACTTTGCAAGACCCAACTCACGACGACTTCCCGCTGTTCAGGCGTACCGCGCAAGTGTTCCTAACAGATGGACAATGCGGAATGGCATGTATGCGTAGTTGTACTGATCGTCATTGATACAGGGGAGGGCGAACTGTCGCGAGAAGAGGGAATGAGGCGAAAATAAAAAACGGGGCCATCCTTGCTGGAAGGATGGCCCCGCTTTGGTGTGCGGCTTGAATGGGTCGGGAATGATGCCTTGGCTTTCGCCCAAGCAACTTCCCTACATACCGCGCAGGTGGCTCAGGCGTCCGGTACGTTCATCGAGTTGATGCTGAAGCCAGCATCAACATAGGTGATTTCACCGGTAATGCCGGAGGACAGGTCCGACAGCAGGAAGGCGGCGGTGTTGCCCACTTCCTCGGTGGTCACATTGCGGCGCAGACAGGATTGGCCGGCTGCAATCGACAGCAGCTTGGAGAAGCCGGAAATGCCGGCGGCAGCCAGGGTCTTGATCGGACCGGCGGACAGGCCGTTGACACGGATATTGTCCTTGCCGAGGCTGGCGGCCATGAAGCGTACCGACGATTCCAGGCTGGCCTTGGCCAGACCCATCACGTTGTAGTTCGGGATGGCGCGGATGGCACCCAGATAGGACAGGGTCAGCAGGGCGGCATTGCGGCCTTGCATCATCGGGCGTGCAGCCTTGGCCAGCGCCGGGAAGCTGTAAGCGGACACATCATGCGCGGTGTGGAAAGCTTCGCGGGTCAGTGCGTCCAGGAAGTCGCCTTCCAGCGATTCGCGCGGGGCGAAGGCAATGGCATGCACCAGGCCGTCCAGCCCATCCCACTGTTTGCCCAGATCGACAAACAGCTGGTTGATTTCATCATCACTCTGCACATCGCAGCGGAAAACCAGCTCGCTGCCGAAATCCTTGGCCATTTCACGTACACGGTCTTCCAGCTTGTCCACCACGTAGGTGAAAGCCAGCTCCGCGCCTTGCTTGTGGCACGCCTGGGCGATGCCATAGGCGATGGAGCGGTTGGAGATCATGCCGGTAATCAGAATTTTTTTGCCTTGCAGAAAGCCCATTTGGAGTCCTTCTTGGTAGAAACAGGGGGGCATTATACCCAAGCCTGCGCTACGCTGTCGTGGTGATTGTCCGACAGCCGTCGTGCACGCGGCGGCAAGGCCGCGAATCGCGCGTCCGGCAGACGGTCGGAAAAAGGTTTATATCGTGGTAACAGGCCGTGCGCCACGGGCTGGAGCGTTCCGCCGCCAGCCGGAAACAGGCTATCCTGTCCACGATGCATGATTATTCCGTTCTGCCCGGGCTGGGTGGCAGGCTGTTGCCGCTAGCCGCAAAACGGAAAACCGCAATGATAAGCTAGTCATGATTAATGCGTAAGCAGTCACAACAATATGAAACAACAACATTGGCTAGGGGTTTTGCTGCTGCTGTGGGCTGCCAGGGGGATGGCTGCTCCGGCTCAGGCCATGGGCTATACCCCGAAATACGCCGCCGGTTTTACACATTTTGACTATGTCGAGCCGCAGGCTCCCAAGGGCGGGCAGTTGGTATTGCCGGCACAGGGCAGTTTTGACACGCTCAACCCCTTCACCCTGAAGGGGGACAAGGCCGATGGCGTGCAGGCGCTGCTGCTGGATACCCTGGGGGTGTCCAGCGAGGACGAACCCTATAGCTGCTATGGCCTGCTGGCCGACGACATGCAGCTGGCGGCCGACAAGTTGTCGGTACGCTTTCACCTGAACCCGCTGGCGCGTTTTGCCAATGGCCGTCCGCTGCAGGCGGCCGATGTGGTGGCCTCCTTCAATACCCTGACGCGTGACCCGGCCGCCACGCCGCTATATCGCCTGTACTGGGCCGATGTGAAGCAGGCGATTGCGCTGGATGCCGCCACCGTCCGCTTTGACTTCAAGCGCAAGAATTCCGAACTGCACATGACGCTGTGCCAGTTGCCGGTGTTTTCCCGGCAATGGATTGCCGCTGGCAAGTCGCTGGCCGATGTGGCGCTGCTGCCACCTGTCGGTTCCGGCCCCTATGTGCTGGAGCGTTACGATCTGGGCAAGAACATCAGCTTCAAGCGCAACCCGCAGTACTGGGCAGCCAAGCTGCCGGTACGCAAGGGCATGTTTAATTTCGACCGTATTAGCTACCGCTATTACCAGGACGAAACCGCGCGGCTGGAGGCGTTCAAGGCTGGTGAGTTCGATGTATCGGCCGAAAACATGGCCAAGCAGTGGGCGCGCGGTTATGCCGGGGCCAAGTTTGACGATGGCCGCATCATCAAGAAAGCCCTGCCGCACCAGCGCGGTGCGGGCATGCAGGGCTTTGTGTTCAATCTGCGGCGGCAGCAGTTTGCCGACAAGCGCTTGCGTCAGGCCATCAGCCTGGCCTTTGATTTTGAATGGGCCAATCGCAATCTGTTTTATGGCCAGTACCAGCGCAGCAACAGCTTTTTCACCAATAGCGATCTGGCCGCCAGCGGTCTGCCGGGGCCGGACGAGTTGAAACTGCTCAATCCGATCAAGGACAAGCTGGACCCGCTGGTATTCGGCCAGCCGGTGGAGCCGCCGTTTACCGATGGCCGCTATGGCATCCGCCGCAATCTGCGCCAGGCACGCCAGCTGTTGTTCGAGGCTGGCTGGCGCTACGAAGGCGGTTTGCTGGTCGATCACCGTGGCCGGCCCTTGCGCATCGAGTTTCTGACCTATTCCAAGGTGTATGACCGGGTGGCCAGCGGCTGGCAGCAGAATCTGGCCAAGCTGGGCATCACGCTGACGGTGCGCCTGGTGGACCCGGCCATCTACCAGCGCCGGCTGAATGATTTCGACTACGACATGACGGTGGTGGTGTACGGTGCCAGCAACAGCCCGGGTAACGAGCAGCTGGACTTCCACAGCTGTCAGGCGGCGCAGACCCCCGGTTCGCAAAACTGGGCCGGACTGTGCGATCCGGCGGTGGAGGCCTTGCTGCCCAACTTCCAGCAGTTTGCCGACCGCCGCCAATTGCAGGCCGCCAGCCGGGCGCTGGACCGGGTATTGCGCGCCGGCTATTACCTGTTGCCCAACTGGTATCTGCCTTATTACCGCATGGCCTGGTGGAACCGCTTTGGCCAGCCCGCCAAGCTGCCTTTGTATTACAGCCCGACCACGTGGGCCATCGAAACCTGGTGGGAGAAAAAATGATCATGTGGCGCTATATCCTGAAACGCCTGTTATTGATGATTCCCACCCTGATCGGTGTGCTGGCACTCACCTTCGCCATCATCCAGCTGGTACCGGGCGGGCCGGTGGAGCAGATGGTGCAGCAACTGGGGCACAGCGGTGTGGCCGGCGAGACGGTCAGCAGTGGCAACCCGTCTCAGAGCCGTGGTGGCCTGCAGCCAGAGGAGCTGCAGGCATTGCGCAAGCTCTACGGTTTTGACCAGCCGCCCTTGCAGCGCTTTGGCCACATGCTGGCCGGCTTTGCCCGCTTTGATCTGGGTGACAGTTTTTTCCATCACCAGTCGGTGGCCCAGTTGATTCTGTCCAAGCTGCCGGTGTCGATGAGCATCGGCCTGTGGACTTTTTTCATCACCTATCTGCTGTGCATTCCACTGGGCATTGCCAAGGCGGTGCGTGACGGCAGCCTGTTCGACCTGGCCAGCAGCACGCTTATTCTGATCGGTTATGCCATTCCCGGTTTTGTGCTGGGGGTGGCCTTGCTGGTGCTGTTCGGTGGCGGCAGTTTCTGGCAGCTGTTTCCGTTGCGTGGGCTGGTGAGCGACAACTGGTCCAGCCTCAGTCTCCTCGACAAGGTGCTGGATTATCTGTGGCACATCGTGCTGCCGGTGACCGCGTCGGTGGTGGGTAATCTGGCGGTGATGACCATGCTCACCAAAAACGTGTTCCTGGAGGAAATCCGCCGCCAGTATGTGTATACCGCTCGCGCCAAAGGCTTGTCCGAGCGGACCATCCTGTACCGCCATGTATTCCGCAATGCACTGATTCCGCTGATTACCGGCTTTCCGGCCGCCTTTATCGGCGCGTTTTTTACCGGCAGCCTGCTGATTGAAACCCTGTTTTCGCTGGACGGGCTGGGCCTGCTGTCTTACGAGTCGGTGATGCGCCGCGATTATCCGGTGGTGATGGGCAGCCTGTACGTGTTTACCTTGCTGGGCTTGCTGGCCAAGCTGCTGTCTGATCTGAGCTATGTGCTGGTCGACCCGCGCGTCAGTTTCGATGGAGGTGAGCGATGAGCCATGCGCCCAGCCTTACCCCCGGTCAGCGTGCCTGGCGGCGCTTTTGCCAGCATAAGCGCGGCTTTTTCAGCCTGTGGCTGTTCTTGCTGCTGCTTGTGCTGTCGCTGGGCGCCGAGCTGTTGTCCAACGACCGGCCACTGGTGGTGCGCTATCACGACCAGCTGTATTTCCCTTTGCTGTTCGATTACCAGGAAACCACCTTTGGTGGCGACTTTGATACCGCTACCGACTACCTCGATCCCTTCATCCAGGACCAGTTCGCCCGGCCAGGCAATTTCGCCATCTATGCGCCCAATCCTTACAGCTACAACACCGTCAATTATTTTGCCGACAGCCCCAATCCGGCGGCACCATCGGTCGACAATGTACTGGGCACCGATGATCGCGGTCGGGACGTGCTGGCGCGGCTGATCTACGGCTTTAGGGTGTCGGTACTGTTTGCGCTGGCACTGACTGTGTCCGGCACGCTGTTGGGGGTGCTGTTTGGTGCCTTGCAGGGCTTTTTCGGCGGCAAGTTCGACCTGATTCTGCAGCGGCTGCTGGAAATCTGGGGCAGCCTGCCCGAGCTCTACCTGCTGATCATCCTGGCCTCGCTGTTCAAGCCCAGCCTGCTGCTGCTGTTATTGCTGCTGACGGTGTTCGGCTGGATGGGGCTGGCTGATTATGTGCGCGCCGAGTTCCTGCGCAACCGCCAGCTGGAATATGTGCTGGCGGCCCGCTCGCTGGGGCTGAACAGTCTGCAGATCATGTGGCGGCATTTGCTGCCCAACAGCCTGACGCCGGTGTTGTCCTTTCTGCCGTTTCGGGTGAGTGGGGCGATTCTGGCACTCACCAGCCTGGATTTTCTCGGTCTGGGGGTTCCGTCCAGTACGCCCAGCCTGGGCGAGCTGCTAGCGCAGGGCAAGGATAATCTGGATGCCTGGTGGATTGCCCTGCCCACATTCGCCGTGCTGACCACCACACTGCTGTTGCTGATTTTCATCGGCGAAGGGCTGCGCGCAGCCATGGATACCCGGAAAGGCTGAGATGGAAACCCTGTTGACCGTTGCCGCATTGAATGCCCACTTTGGTCGTCAGCAAGTGCTGTCCTCGGTGGGCTTCAGCGTGGCGGCCGGCGAGAAGGTAGCGCTGGTAGGCGAGTCCGGCTCCGGCAAAACCGTGACTGCCCAGGCCCTGCTGCAGCTCAATCCTGATGTCCGGCTGAGCGGCTCCATCCGCCTGGCCGGCGAAGAGCTGCTGGGGGCGGGCGAAAAGCGCCTGCGCCAGATACGCGGCCGCGATATCGCCATGATTTTCCAGGAGCCGATGCATGCGCTGAATCCCTTGTTCACCATCGGCCGGCAAATCTGCGAAACCCTGACCCTGCATCTGGGGCTGACGGCACGCGAGGCCCGTGCCGAAGCCATCCGCCTGTTGCTGCGCACCGGCATCAGCGAGGCCGCCGACAAGATCGACAGCTACCCCTTTCAGCTGTCTGGTGGCCAGCGCCAGCGCGCGATGATCGCCATGGCCCTGGCTTGCCGGCCACGCTTGCTGATTGCCGACGAGCCGACGACGGCGCTGGATGTCACGGTACAGGCACAGATCCTGCAACTGCTGGATGAATTGCAGCAGGAGCTGGGCATGGCCGTGCTGTTCATTACCCATGACCTCAATCTGGTGCAGCGTTTTGCCGACAAGGTAGTGGTGATGCGCGGGGGGCTGGTGGTGGAAAGCGGCAAGGTGGCGCAGGTGTTCCACCAGCCTTCTCACCCGTATACCGCCGAATTGCTGGCCAGCCGGCCGGATGTACTGGACGAGGAAGCCGCCTCCACCATGCCACCCCGTCTGCTGGCACGCAATCTGGCCGTCAGTTATGTACAGAAACGCGGCCTCCTGCGCCGGCGCGAGCAGACGGTATTGCATGATGTGTCACTGAGCGTGCCGGCCGGGCAGACGCTGGGCATTGTCGGGGAGTCGGGCTCGGGCAAAACCACGCTGGGCCTGGCCCTGTTGCGCCTGCTGCCGTGCCGGGGCGAGATCAGCCTGGATGCAGTTGATTTGCAGGGCTTGCGCGGTGGAGCCCTGCGCCGGGCGCGCAAGGATTTTCAGGTGGTATTCCAGGACCCGTTCGCCGCACTGTCGCCACGGCTGACCGTGGGCCAGATCGTGGCCGAAGGGCTGGAGCTGCACCAGCCGCAGCTCAGCCGCGCCGAAATCCGCCAGCAGGTGGTGGCCACCCTGGCCGAAGTGGGCCTGCATCATGAATTCATGGAACGCTATCCACATGAATTCTCTGGTGGCCAGCGCCAGCGCATTGCCATCGCCCGCGCACTGATTCTCAAGCCCAAGCTGCTGCTGCTGGACGAACCAACCAGTGCCCTGGATGCCACGCTGCAAAAACAGGTGCTGCAGTTGTTGCGCAGCCTGCAACGCAAATACGGCCTCAGTTATCTGTTCATCAGTCATGATCTGGCGGTGATCCGCGCGGTAGCGCATCAGGTGCTGGTGTTGCAGGCCGGGCGGGTGGTGGAGCAGGGCGCTGCCGGCCAGCTGTTCGCTGCGCCACAGCAGGCGTATACCCGCCAATTGCTGGCGGCGGCCTTGCCGGACTCTTGAAAAGCGCCGCTGGCGCTCCCATTGTCTATAGATAGCCGCAGATCACCGCACTGTGCCGGCCGGCAGGGCGGCAAAACCGCGGTTGCCCCGCAGGCAGTCAATTGTTAACATCAGCGGCTAACGACACTGCAAACCACCCCGAATACTAGAGGAAGCCATGAGCGATCTTATCCTGCACGTAACCGACGACTCCTTTGAACAAGACGTCCTGAAGGCCGATGTGCCGGTACTGGTCGACTACTGGGCGGAATGGTGTGGTCCGTGCAAGATGATCGCCCCCATCCTGGACGAAGTGGCCAAGGAATACGCCGGTCGCCTGAAAGTGGCCAAGCTCAACATCGACCAGAACGAGCTGACTCCGCCGAAATTCGGCATTCGCGGCATTCCGACGCTGATGATTTTCAAGGACGGCCAAGTGGCCGCCACCAAGGTGGGCGCACTGGCCAAGAGCCAGCTGGCCGCCTTCATTGACAGCCACATCTAAAGCGTCTATTCTCGACTGAACATTCTTCAAGCAGGCGGCGCATCAGCCGCCTGTTTCGTATCCGCATCTACACCCCACAAACAGCGTTCTGCTCAATCTTTACGAGTCGACCAACGGCCGCTATGCATTTATCTGATCTCAAACACCTTCATGTATCCCAGCTCGTGGAAATGGCTATTTCCAACGAGATCGAGGGCGCGAACCGCCTGCGCAAACAAGACCTCATTTTTGCGCTTCTGAAAAACCAGGCCAAAAAAGGCGAAAGCATCTTCGGCGAGGGCACCCTGGAAGTGCTGCCGGACGGCTTCGGTTTCCTGCGCAGCCCCGATACCTCGTATCTGGCTGGCCCGGATGACATCTATGTCAGCCCGTCGCAGATTCGCCGCTTCAATCTGCACACCGGGGACTCCATCGAAGGCGAGATCCGCACCCCCAAGGATGGCGAACGCTACTTCGCGCTGGTGAAGGTGGACAAGGTCAATGGCGAGCCGCCGGAAAACTCCAAGCACAAGATCCTGTTTGAAAACCTCACGCCGCTGTTCCCGACCGAGCAGTTCAAGCTCGAGCGCGACATCCGCAGCGAGGAAAACATTACCAGCCGCATCATCGATCTGATTGCCCCCATTGGCAAAGGCCAGCGCGCCTTGCTGGTGGCACCGCCCAAGTCCGGCAAGACGGTCATGCTGCAGCACATCGCGCATGCCATCACCACCAATCACCCGGAAGCGGTGATGATTGTGCTGCTGATTGACGAGCGTCCGGAAGAAGTGACCGAAATGCAGCGCTCGGTGAAGGGCGAGGTCGTATCCTCCACCTTCGACGAGCCGGCTACCCGCCACGTGCAGGTTGCTGAAATGGTCATCGAAAAAGCCAAGCGTCTGGTTGAACACAAGAAGGACGTGGTCATCCTGCTGGACTCGGTGACCCGTCTGGCCCGCGCCTACAACACCGTGGTACCGGCCTCCGGCAAGGTGCTGACTGGTGGTGTGGATGCCAACGCCCTGCAGCGCCCCAAGCGTTTCTTCGGTGCCGCGCGTAATGTGGAAGAGGGCGGTAGCCTGACCATTATCGCCACCGCGCTGATCGATACCGGCAGCCGCATGGACGATGTGATCTACGAAGAATTCAAGGGTACCGGCAACTGCGAAATCCATCTGGATCGTCGTATGGCGGAAAAGCGCATCTTCCCGGCACTCAACATCAACCGTTCCGGTACCCGTCGCGAAGAGCTGCTGGTGCCGCAAGACCAGCTGCAGCGCATCTGGGTATTGCGCAAGCTGCTGTACCCGATGGACGACATCGAGGCGATGGAATTCCTGCAGGACAAGATCAAGGCCACCAAGTCCAATCTGGCCTTCTTCGACTCCATGCGCCGCTAAGCCGGCAGCAAGAACGGCATTCTGCGGAATGCATAAGCAAAACCCGACGCCGGGCCTGACAAGGTCTGGCGTTTTTGTTGATGATGGTCTGTGATGGAAATCAGTAGCCGCTTTTTTCAGATGGAAGTGTTTTCCGCCCTGGGCACGGTTGCCTTTGCCTTTTCCGGTTATCTGATCGGCGTACGCAAGCAACTGGACCTGCTGGGCATCGTGGTGGTGGCCTTGCTCACCGCCATTGGCGGCGGCATCATCCGCGATGTGCTGGTGGCCAGGGTGCCGTTGGTGTTTTTCGATTACACCAGTCTGGCCATTATTGCCGCCACCTTGCTGGCTTCGGCGCTGCTGCGCCTGCACCGGCGACAGAGCCGCACGCTGGAGCGCTTGTTCATCATTGCCGATTCGCTGGGGCTGGTGGCTTTCAGCATTACCGGTGCCCAGGTCGGGTTGATGTATGACCTGAACGCTTTTGGCGTGGTGTTGCTGGGTTTCATCACCGCAGTCGGGGGCGGCGTGGTGCGCGATATGATGGTGAATGACATTCCCTTCATCTTGCACAAGGATTTTTACGGCACGGTGTCCATACTGGTAGCAGGTGGTCTGTTTGTGATGGACCAGCTGACCTGGGTGAATACCCTGTTATTGCAATTGCTGTTTCTGGCAGGGCTGGCGGTGCGTCTGTTTGCGCACTGGAGTGAGCTGGCCCTGCCCAAGATAGGGCCGCAATCAAAAAAAGGATGACAGCCATGTGGCCGGCGGACAGAGATGAAGCCCAGGACTGGATACGCCAGTGCCTGGCCGGGTTTGTCTTCGATGGACAGGCCGGTGATATTCCGTGGCGCGGCGTGCAGGAGGGGCAGCGACCGGCCGCCGTGCTGGTACCGCTGGTCTGGCACGACAGCGGCCCCACGGTGCTGCTGACCCGACGTACCGAGTCCTTGTCGACGCATGCCGGCCAGGTCAGCTTTCCGGGTGGCAAGGTGGATGCCGAGGACAGCTCGGCCATTGCCGCCGCGCTGCGCGAGGCGCGCGAGGAGATCGGGCTGGCTTCCGAACAGGTGGATGTGCTGGGTGTCTTGCCGCAGTACGTCACCATTACCGGCTTTGTGGTGACACCGGTGGTGGCGATGGTGCAGCCACCCTTGCAGCTAAGCCTGGAGCCGGGCGAGGTGGCCGAGGTATTCGAGCTGCCGTTGCAACTGGCGCTGGATGGCCGGCAGTATGAAAAGCACAGCTACGTGCGCGATGGGGTGGCCGGGCATTATCTGGCCATGCAGTGGCAGCAGTTCACCATCTGGGGGGCGACGGCTGCCATGTTGCGCTTGCTGTCGCAGGCGCTGGACACGGCGGACTGACTCAGTCGGCGTTGCTGTCGCTCAGCATCAGGTCGCGCCCGGCCATCTTGGCCTGATAGAGTAATTTGTCGGCGCGGCTGAGCATGCCGGATGGCGTGTCGCCGGGGCGCCAGTCGGTAATGCCCCCGCTGAAGGTGACTTTCTCGTCGGTAAAGGGAAACACCGTGCCGGCCAGTACTTGCTGTATGCGCGCCATGACTTTTTCCGCATCACGCAAGCGGGTGCAGGGGAAAATCACCAGGAATTCTTCGCCACCGATACGGGCACATACATCGGTGCTACGGGTACAGTCCACCGCGGCATTAGCCACGGCCAGCAGCACATTGTCGCCGGCCTGATGGCCAAAACTGTCATTGAACTGCTTGAAGTGGTCGATATCGAACACGGCTACCGACATCGGCTGACTGTAGCGCTCGCAGCGCTGCAATTCTTCCTTGAGGGCCTGATCGGCATGACGGCGGTTGCTCAGGCGCGTCAGCGGATCGGTGATGGCCATCTCGTTCAGCAGGCGGTTCTTGTCTTCCAGTTCGTTTTCCAAAGCCTTGCGTTCGGAAATATCGTAGAGCGCTATCAGTGCGGCCGGGATCTGCTGCTGCGGCATCAGCTCCACCGAGACGATGGCCCACAGCTTGCTCTGGTCTGCGCGCTCCAGTTCGGCTTCGCGGTTGGAAATGACTTCGCCGCTACGCAGCCAGTCGCAGACCGGCGCCAGCTGCAGCGGCAGATCCAGCATGGCCGATTGGCCATCCGCACGCTGCGGAGCGGCTGGCAGCTGCAGCATGTCGCGCGCCGGTGCATTGGCGCGCAGGATGCGCAGGTTGTCGGTGGCCACCAGCAGCAGCGCCACCGGGGCGGTGTCCAGGGTGAGCCTGGCCAGCTCTTCGCTTTCGCGGATGCGTGCGGCGCTGGCAGACAGCAAGCGGTTCTGGCGGATGCTGGCCAGATGGTTGCGCAGGGTCAGCATGGTCAGGCCAGCGGTAAACAGCCAGGCCAGAATGGCCACCGTGGCCTTGTCGTTATAGGCGCGGGTAAAGTCGCGTTCGGCAATGCCCACCACCACATGGAAGGGAAAGCCTTCCATCAGGCGCGAGCTATAAAGCCGCACTTCCTGATCCAGGATGGAGCGGGCACGAAACTGCAGATAATTGTCGTGGCGGTCGAGTACTTCGGTGCTTTGCAGCTCGTTCAGGGCCTGCTCGGTCCTGCCTTTCTGCGCCGGCCAGCTGGCTTGCAGTACCTGGCGCTGATCCAGCACCAGGATTTCACCGAAACGACCTACCGGCAGCTTGGCCACTTCGGCCTGGAAGAAATGTTTGTCCAGCAGGCCCACTACCATGCCGATGGCTTCGTCATCCTGGTTCAGCAGCTTCTGTACCAGCACGATGCCATCCTGCTCCTGTTCCTGGCGGGTGGAGGTGAAACTGCTGTCCTGGCCGCCATTGCGGTGATACCAGCGGCAGTAGTCGGTTTTCAGCTGGGAGGAGGGGCTGTGCTTCTGGCTGGAATACAGCACGTAGCAGGAGCTATCCAGAATGTCGATCTGCTTCAGATAGGGCATCTGGCGCAGCTTGCCGCGCATCTGCACGTCGATGCGCTGCTCCTGCTCCTGCGACAGCATGTGCTTGTTCAGCAGCAGCTGTACCAGATTGCTGTCGCTGGCACTTTTCAGGATCAGGCTGGTTTCGCGCAAGCCGGACGATAGCCGCTCTTCCAGTAGCTCGGACAAGCCGGCAGCCTGGTTGCGTGCTTCACTCTCGCCCTGACGGCGGGTTCCGGCCAGGTCGAGAATGACCACCAGCAAGGTGCTGGCCAGAAAGATCGCCGCCAGCCATTTGGCGCGCTTGCCCTTTGCCTGTTGTTGCTTGCGCAAGATGTGGTTTTCCCCGTTTAAATGATCGCAGCCTGTACGGCTGTCTTTCCGGTGTGCTCTATCCGGTATACCTCGTAAATCCGCAAATGGACACTTTTACGCTGAGCACGGCGGTGTGCCGGCCTTTATGGCCTCAGTGCTGAAAGCGCATGGACAGGTCGATGGCCTGAATATCCTTGGTGAGCTTGCCGATGGAGATGCGGTCGACCCCGGTTTCGGCGATGGCACGCACGCTGTGCATGTCCACGCCGCCGGAGGCCTCCAGTAGCGCACGGCCGGCGCTCAGCGCCACGGCGGCGCGCATGTCGTCCAGTGACATATTGTCCAGCAGGACGAGTTTGGCACCGCCATCCAGTGCCTGTTGCAGCTCGTCCAGGTTTTCCACCTCGATCTGCAGGCTGACGCCGGGTGGAATGATGCGGAAAGCCTGTTCCAGCGCCTGGCGGATGCCGCCAGCTGCCATGATGTGGTTTTCCTTGATCAGGATGCCGTCGTACAAACCGATGCGCTGGTTGTCGCCACCGCCGACGGTTACTGCGTATTTCTGCGCCAGTCGCAGGCCGGGCAGGGTTTTGCGGGTGTCCAGAATGCGGGCGCGGGTGCCGGCCACCACATCCACATAGCGCCGGGTCTGGGTGGCCACGGCCGACAGGGTTTGCAGGAAGTTGAGCGCAGAGCGCTCGGCCGTGAGCAGGGCGCGGGCCGGGCCGCTGATTTCGCACAGCACACTGCCGGCAGCGATCTTGCGGCCTTCGCGCACCTGCCAGATCACGCTGCAGCGTTCGTCAACCTGACGGAAACACTCTTCAAACCACGCCTTGCCGCACAGCACGGCCTCTTCGCGCAGCAGTACGGTGGCGCAGCCTTCCTCGGACTGCTCGATCAGCTGGGCGGTCCAGTCGGCCTGACCAATATCCTCGGCCAGCGCAATGCTGACCTGTTGGGCGATAAGGTGGTGGGCTGGCTGCTTGCTCATGTCGGAACCCTGATGGCAAAAGCGCTATTGTACCCAGCGATGCCGGTGCTGTGGGGCTTATCGTCGCGGTGGTATCATGCGCAACACCTTGTCGGGCTGGAGTATTCATGGATTTGCCTGCTGTCTTGTTTCCCTTGTGGCTGCTGTGGACGGCGGCGGCTGTGGCCGGGCTGGCGCTGGGTTTTGCCGCCACGCGGGTGCGCTGGCGTCAGCTGGATGCCGCTGCCTGCAACGCCTGGATGGGCGCGGCGGTGTTGCTGCTGGGCCTGTGGCTGATGAAGGGCGGGCTCAAGCCCGGCCTGTCCTTTCACTTGCTGGGGGCGACGGTACTTACCCTGTTGATGGGACCCTGGCTGGCCTTGCTGGCCATGGCGCTGCTGTTGCTGGCGCTGGTGGCCGGCGGCCATGGTGATGTGCTGGCGCTGGGGCTGAACTGGCTGCTGGCAGGTGCACTACCGGTAGCGCTGAGCAGCCTGTTGCTGCAGCTGGCACGGCGACACCTGCCGGCACAGCTGTTTGTCTATGTCTTCCTCAATGCCTTTGTGGCTGGCGGGCTCAGCCTGTTCCTGAGCGGTGCGGCCGGCATGCTGGCGCTGGGTTTGAGCGGTGGCTACGCTGCGGACTATCTGCTGGAAGAGGCGCTGCCCTTCTACTTTTTGCTGTCCTGGTCCGAGGCTTTCATCAGCGGTCTGGTGATGGCCATTCTGATCGTCTACCGGCCGCAGTGGGTCATGACCTTTGATGATGCGGCCTATCTGGGGCGCGGACCGGAAATCTGAGCCGGCTGCCTGCCGGCGCTTCACCCCTTTTCAGGAGAAACAGTCATGCCCTTTGCCCTGTGGAGTATCTTGCTGGTTTCGTTGTTGCCGCTGTTGTGGACCTTGCTGGCCAAGGCGGGCATCCCGTATGACAACCATCAGCCGCGTGTCGGTCTGGCGGCCGCCAGTGGCTGGCGCCAGCGTGCCAACTGGGCGCAGCAGAATGCCTGGGAGGCTTTTCCCAGCTATGCCGCAGCCATGTTGCTGGCGTGGATGATGAAGGTGCCGGTGGGCCGGCTGGATCTGCTGGCTGGGCTGTACCTGCTGCTACGACTGGGACATGGCCTGTGTTACATCGCCGATCAGGCCACGTTGCGTTCGCTGTGCTGGCTGGGTGGCATGGCCATGGTGGTGCTGCTGTTTGTCAGTGCGGCGGGTGTGTTTTAAGTGTACTCAGCTTAACAGGCCTTGCGCCTGCACCGCCTGTCGTACCGCCGGCAGGCCCACGGTGTGAAATGCCTGCCAGCCTGCTTGCTGGGCCGCCTGTACGCATTCGATGTTGTCATCGAAAAACACGATTTGTCCTGCTTCTACCTGCAGTGCTTCTTGCACGTAGTGATAGGCGGCGGCATCCGGCTTGCGCAGGCCGATCAGGTGGGAGGCAAAGCAGGCTTCAAAGTGCTGCAGCAAATCGAATTCGCGCGCGATCTTGCCCCAGTGCAGGGCGTTGTTATTGCTCAGCACGGCCAGCCGGTAGTGCTGGCCCAGCTGCTGCAGCAGTTCATGGGCACCGGCAAATGGCCCTTGCAGCCAGTCGTCCAGCGCCTGCAGCATGGCCTCGGTACTGATGCCCAGTTGCAGCTTGTCTGCCATCAGTGCGGCGAATTCGCGTGGTGTAGCCCGGCCGCTGTCCAATAGTGCCACTTCTGGTGTATGTAGCCAGAATTGCCTGGCCTGCTCGCGGCTCAGCCGGCCCTGCGACAGTGCCATCAGCGGATCGATACCGTTCCAGTCCACCAGCACACCACCCAGATCGAAGACCAGTACCGGTGCGTGTTGCAGTGTATGTGTCTGTTGCATGATGGTTCGCTTTGTCGTGGCCGGGTTTTACCAGACCAGTGGTTCGGCTTCCAGTTCCACGCCATAGCGCTGGCGCACCGCATCCTGTACATGGCGGGCCAGTGCCCACATCTGGCTGCCACTGGCCTGGCCATGGTTGACCAGCACCAGGGCCTGGCGTTCATGCACACCGGCATCGCCCTGGCGATAGCCTTTCAGGCCCGCCTGCTCGATCAGCCAGCCTGCCGCCAGTTTCACCCGGCCTGGGCCGGCCGGGTAATGCGGCAGGGCCGGGAAGCGCTGCAGCAGTGCATCGGCCTGGGCTTGCTCAATCACCGGGTTCTTGAAGAAGCTGCCGGCATTGCCCAGTACGGCGGGGTCTGGCAGTTTGCTGGCGCGGATGGCCATCACCACATCGCTGACATCCAGTGGCGTGGGGTGATGGATGCCGCGTTTTTCCAGCTCCTGCTGGATGTCACCGTAGCCGGTTTTCAATTGCGGCTGGCGCGACAACCTGAACCGCACTGCCGTCACCAGCAGCCGGCCAGCGGCCTCGTGCTTGAAAACGCTGTCGCGATAGCTGAAACGGCAGGCCGCGTTATCCAGTTCCAGCGCGGTGCCATTTGCGGTCAGGTCGGCGCATACGACCTGGGCAATGCGGTCTTTCACTTCCACGCCATAGGCACCGATGTTCTGCACCGGGCAGGCCCCCACGGTGCCGGGAATCAGGCTGAGGTTTTCCAGCCCGTACCAGCCTTGTTGCAGGCTGTAGCGCACGAAGTCATGCCAGCTTTCGCCGGCTGCGGCTTCCACCAGCACGCTGTCGGCGCTTTCTTCCAGCAAGCGGATGCCGCGTAGCGCCACCTTGATCACCAGGCCGGGGTAGTCGCGTGTCAGCAGCAGATTGCTGCCACCACCCAGCCACAACACCGGACCCGCCTGGTAGGGGCTGCTGGCCAGCAGCGCCGGTAACTGCGCCGTGTCATCCAGTTGGCAGAAGTGGGTAGCCTGCACCGCCATGCCAAAGGTGTTGTGGGGCTTGAGTGAAATATGCGACTGAATGGCGAGTGTCATCTTCAGCTTTCTTATGGGGTTTGACGGTGCAGGCGGCGGCGACTTTCGCGCGCCAGATAGCTGACCAAGAGCAGGGCGGCGATGCTCAGGCTGAATACCAGTGCCAGCCAGAAGCCGTAGATACCCATGGGGGCGACCAGCCAGTCGGTTAGCCCCAGCGTGATGCCCAGGCCCAGCCCGATACCCCAGAAGGCGGTGATGTGAATGATCATCGGCACCGTGGTCAGTTTGTAGCCGCGCAGCGCGCCGGAGGCGATGGTCTGGGCGGCATCGGTCAGCTGGAATACCGCAGCGAACAGCAGCAGGGCCGAGCCCATGGCGATCACCTGCGGGTCGGGCGAGTAAACCGCCATGATGTCCTGGCGCAGCCACAGCACCAGCAACATGGTGCCCACGGCGGTGGCCAGCCCCACCAGCAGGCCCACGCCGGCCACGAAACGGGCGCCATGATAATCGCCGGCACCGGCCCGCTGGCCCACGCGCACGGTAAGGGCGGTGGAGATGCTTTGCGGCAGCATGTAAATGATGCTGGAGAAGTTCAGCACCGATTGATGGCTGGCCACCACCGTCATGCCCAGCTTGGCAATCAGCAGGGCGATAAAGGAAAACAGGCTCACTTCCACAAAGAAGGACAGGCCGATGGGTAGGCCCAGCTTGAGAAATGCGCCATAGCGCTTCCAGTCCGGCCAGCTCATCTGGCGGGTCAGGCCGTAGGGGCGGAAATGGCGGTGCCAGCAGATATAGGCAAACAGGGTGAGGCAGTTGAACCAGAACACGATGCCGGTGGCCCAGCCGCAGCCGGCACCCCCCAGGCGCGGCAGGCCGAACAGGCCGTGGATCAGGGCGTAATTGAGCGGAACGTTCAGTGCCAGGGCAATAAGGCTCACTACCATGATGACGCGTGGCCGGTTCAGGCTGGAAGCATAGGCGTGCAGGGCGCGGTGCATCATGGCAGCCGGCATGCCGACAGCAGCGCCGGTGATGAACAGCATCACCTTGTCTTCCACATCGGTGGGCAATTGCAGCCACAGCCGCAAGGGATGCTCGGCCAACAGCATGGCAGCCGCACCGAGCAGGCCGACGAACAGGCTGAACCAGATGCCTTGTCTGCCGGTTTCGCCTAGCTGATCGGTCTGGCCTGCACCCAGTTGGTGGGACAGTACCGGATTGAGCGCGGTCACCACCCCCATCAGCGTGACATACACGGTAATGAAAATGCTGGCACCCAGTGATACGGCAGCCAGATCATCGGTGCTGACCCGGCCAGCCATCACGGTATCGACAAAGCCGGTGGCGACCTGGGCGATCTGGGCAATCATCATCGGCAGGGCGAGGCGGCTGATCTGGCGGGCTTCGGTGCTGATGGCACCGGGAGGGGCGCTTTTCAGTTGCTGCAACATGGCGGTGCGTCAATTCGGCGGGGTGGGCAAGCGCTCCATTATAAGGAGCGCCCGGCTACCCTGTCTTGCCCAATGGCGACGCCGCGCAACAGCACGGGCGCGCAATGCGGTGCTTGGGCGGCGGCAACACGACACGCTCAGAAGCGTACCGGCGTCTCGCGGCGCAGGTCACAGCTGATGATCAGCTCCTTGCCAAAACGGTTATTGATGGTGAGTGCGTCCATCAGGCCCACGTCATGAATGGTCAGCAGCCGGTTGTCCAGCTGGCTGTCATAGCCAAGCTGGCTGGCGAAGTCGATCAGTGCTTGCAGCGGCAGGGTAGTGTCGGCGCACAGGGGGGTGGCAGTCAGGCTGCCTTGTAAGGGGCGTTTTCTTCCCACGGCATCGTATACGGCAAAGGAAAAGTCGCTACAGCTATCTTGCAGGCAATCGTACATGGTGAAACTCCATCGGGTATGAGTGAGCGCTGTTGCGTGCCCGACTCTCCGTCAGGCGACGCTTTAGCAGGATTTTTGGGCGCCCTGCAAGTTGTCGATTAACTCGGCGCCTGTGCTCCGGCCTTGGCCGGAGACGGTAAAACCAGAACTGCTTACAACAAACAACATGCCCGATGTCGCATAGCGAGCGCACTATGACGGAAAAAGAAAAACCCGCCGGCCAGAAGAGCGCAGCGGGTTATCCGACTCACGCTTTAGCTGGCATTTATAGTGCGCCCAGCAAGCTGTATCAAATCGGCGCATGAGAAAAGATTATTCCTGACCAGATAGCCTGTCAAGCCCTGTTGTGTGCGGGCCACTGTTGCAGAAATTCCTGCCAGTGTCCGCCGGTTTGGCTCAGCAGTTGTGCCAGTTTTTGTTCATGCTGGCTGCGAGTGAGTGCAGAAATCTGCCCTTGCAGCGCGGCCAGGCGCAGCCACATCAGGTAATGGCAGGCAGCGCGCTGCGCGCTGCTCTCCAGCAGACCGGGCAACTGTCCTGCCGCTGCGGCAGCCCAGGATTGCGGCGCATCGTAATCGGCAATGCGCGGCAGGCCGCACAGGCCGGCCATTTCCTGCTGCGGCACACAGCCGGGCTGTGCGCCCTGGCACAGCAGGCGGCTCAGCTCCAGCGTCTGGCCGAACAGGCCTGTGGGGCCGCCAGGAAACGCCACATTGTGCAACATGGCCCGGTGGCGCAATACCGGCAACAGCAACTGGGAACCCTGCCAGCTGACAATTTGCGGCATATGTTCATTCAGCAGTGCCGCCAGCGCTTGCAGCATGGCCGCTTCGTCCTGTCCGGCTGCCGACTGGTGCAGCGCCACTTCCTGCCGGCTATGCAGCACGGCATTGACCGCGACCACGCGATGCAGGTGGTAGGGCATGAATTCATCCGCCCGGCTGGCCCGGCTGCGCTGCAGGGCAAAGTAGACGACATCGGCATCGCTGATTTGCGCATCCAGCTGATACAGGGTACGGATGCCGGCGACATCGGGCAGGGTCTGGATATCCAGGGCGAGTAAGGGAATCACGTGGTGTCTTCACACAGAAATGGCGGCAATGGTGTGCGATTCTAGGCCGGCTGCGCACGGCGGGCAATCGCGGCGGCGTGGGTCTGGCCATGGTCATCGCGATTAAATGGGCCATGGCGGTGTATCTTGTCAGAAGATTCAGGCTATAATCTGCCGCTTGAATTCCTTTCTTGCGAATCCCTTCATTCCACGTCCTTATTCCTCTAAATGATCCGCAAGCTTATCCGTAAAGTATTGGAGCTGCCGTCAGGCATGGGCAAACGCCGTAGCAAACCACGCGTGATTCCGCTGTCCCAGCATGGCGTACGCCGCGATCAGCTCAGCAATGCTGCGCTCAAGGTGACTTCCCGCTTACAGGAAGCCGGTTTCTCTGCCTTTGTGGTAGGGGGAGCCGTGCGCGACCTGTTGCTGGATGTTTCTCCCAAAGATTTTGACGTCGCCACCAATGCCACGCCGGAACAGGTGCATCATCTGTTCCGCCGCTCGCGCATCATTGGCCGTCGCTTCCGCATCGTGCACGTGATGGTGGGGCCGGAAACCATCGAGGTCACCACCTTCCGTGGCGGTGGCATCGATGATCAGAATGAGTCTGGCCGCATCATGGCCGACAATACTTTCGGTAGCCAGGAAGAGGACGCACATCGCCGTGACTTCACCGTCAATGCGCTGTTCTTCGATCCTTCTGACGAATCCATCATCGACTACCACCACGGGGTCAAGGACCTGAAGGCGAAGAGACTGGTGATGATAGGCCAGCCGGCACGCCGCTATCAGGAAGATCCGGTGCGCATGCTGCGCGCGGTACGCCTGGCGGCCAAGCTGGGTTTCGAGATCGACGACGACACCCGCAAGCCGATTCGCGCCCACGCCCATCTGCTGCGCAAGGAGCCGCCGGCGCGCCTGTTTGACGAAATGCTCAAGCTGCTGATGTCCGGCCATGCCTACGCCTGCCTGAAGAAATTGCGCGACGAAGGCTTGTCGCGCGGTGTCTTCCCGCTGCTGGATGCCGTGATGGGTGAGGACGGCGACGACTTGTTCCTGCAACTGGGGCTGCAAAGCACTGATGCGCGCATTCGTGCCGACAAGCCGGTATCGGTCGGTTTCCTGTTGGCCACCTTGCTGTGGCAACAGGTGAACCAGCACTGGCAGCAGCATATCGCCGCCGGTGAAAAGCCCTTGCCCGCCTTGCAACTGGCCATTTCTGATGTGGAAAACGAGCAGGACAACGATTTTGCCATTCCGCGCCGTTTCAGCGTGACCATGCGTGAAATCTGGACACTGCAGGCCCGTTTCGACAGCCGCAGTGGTGCGCGTCCTTACCGCTTCCTCGAACAGCCGCGTTTCCGAGCCGCCTTCGACTTCATGGCTCTGCGTGCCGAAGCCGGCGAGCTGCCGCTGAGCCTGGTGGAGTGGTGGGAAGCCTTCCAGCGTGGCGATCAGGCCGAGCGTGAAGCGCTGATCAATGACGCCAAGAACAGCGGTGAGGAAGAACCGGCGAAAAAACGCCGTCGCCGTCGTCCATCCGGCCGTCGCCGTACCGATCAGGCCGGCGGAGGGGGAGAGGCCGCGTGAGCCTAGCCTACGTCGCTCTGGGAAGTAACCTGGAGCAACCGGCTGACCAGATCAGGGCCGCGCTCGCGGCCCTTGCCGCTCTTGACGGCAGCCAGCTGCTCAGCCATTCCTCGCTCTACCTCACCACGCCGGTGGGTTATCTCGACCAGCCCGACTTCATCAATGCCGTTGCCCTGCTGGAAACCGCGCTGACGCCTTATCAGCTACTGGATGCGCTGATGCAGATCGAGGCCGGTTTCGGCCGCGAACGCAGCTTCCGCAACGCACCGCGGGTGCTGGATCTGGACGTTTTGTTGTATCAGGACACCGTACTGGACGACCCGCAACTGCTGTTGCCGCATCCGCGCATGCACCAGCGGGCCTTTGTCATGGTACCGTTGGCGGAAATTGCCCCCGGCCAGCAGGTGGGGGAACACGGTCTGGCCGCCGACATTGCTGCTGCACTGGATTGTGCCGGCGTGGTGCGGCTGGAGTCGTCTGCTCAGCCAAGGAGACAAGCATGAGTCAGAGTCATTTGCGCTATGTGGTGGTGGAAGGGCCGATCGGTTCCGGCAAATCGGCGCTGGCGCGCCGTCTGGCGGGCTACTGGGGCGTGCAATTGCTGGCGGAAGACCCGGCATCCAACCCTTTCCTGCCGCGTTTTTACCGCAATGTGGCCTTGCACGGTCTGGCCACTCAGCTGACTTTTCTGATGCAGCGCGCCGACATGGCACGTGGCATGTTGCTGGGCGATAGCCTGGCCAGCCCGGTGGTATCGGATTTCCTGTTCGAAAAAGACGCCCTGTTTGCCCGGGTGAACCTGGACGAGCAGGAACTGGCGCTGTATCAGCGCCTGGCGCAGCAATTGTTGCCGCAATACCCGGTACCTGACCTGGTGATTTACCTGCAAGCCTCCGAGCAGGTCTTGCTGGATCGCAGTGCCGCCCGTGCCAGCGAACTGGAACAGAACTTCCCGGAAGGCTACCTGAAGCGCGTGCACGCCGCTTACAGCGAGTTCTTCCATCAATACGAAGCAGCCCCCTTGCTCATCGTCAATACCGACCACCTCGAGCTGGTTGATGGTAACGAGGATTTCGAGCTATTGTTGCGCTGCATCAGCGAGATGCGCGGACAGCGCAGCTATTTCAACAAGAGCGTCTGAATACAAGTGACGCCTTGCATTTCCCGACCACACCGAGGAAGTACAGGTATGAAAATTACCGTCAACACCCTGCAGAAGATGGCCGCCGAAGGCCAGAAGATCGTCATGCTCACCAGCTATGACGCAAGCTTTTCCACCCTCCTTGATCAGGCGGGTGTGGAGATTCTGCTGGTGGGTGATTCACTGGGCATGGTGATCCAGAACCGCGATTCCACGCTGCCGGTAACCATGGAAGAAATGGTTTACCACACCCGCTGTGTCGCCGCCGGCGCCGGCGATGCCATGGTGCTGAGCGACCTGCCTTTCGGCAGCTATCAGGAAAGCCCGCAGCAGGCTTTCGCCAATGCCGCCCGCCTGATGCAGGCCGGTGCGCACATGGTGAAGCTGGAAGGTGGCCGTTTCATGGCGGAAACCACCCGTTTTCTGGTGGAGCGCGGCATTCCGGTCTGTTCGCACATCGGCCTCACCCCGCAGTTCGTCAACACCTTTGGCGGCTACCGGGTGCAGGGCAAGAGCGAGAGCGACGCTGAACGCCTGCTGGATGACGCCCGCCAACTGGCCGACGCCGGTGCCAGCCTGGTGTTGATGGAATGTGTGCCGGCCGATCTGGCCCGCCGCGTCACCGAAACGCTTGCCGTACCCACCATCGGCATTGGTGCCGGTGCCGAGGTCAGCGGCCAGGTACTGGTATTGCACGACATCCTCGGTGTCTATCCGGGCAAGAAAGCCCGCTTCGTCAAGAGTTTCATGAATGAGGCAGGCAGCATCCAGGGTGCGGTCGAGGCCTATGTCAAGGCAGTCAAGGCCGGCAGCTTCCCCGCTGCCGAGCACACCTTCTAAGCCAAAAGGGTAAGGAAATGGAAATCATCCGTAGCGTGGCAGCCATGCGTGCATGGCGTGGCCAGGCCGGCAAGCTGGCTTTTATACCCACCATGGGCAATCTGCACGAGGGCCATCTGGCCCTGGTTGAGGCGGCGCACCAGCACGCCGACAAGGTGGTGGTCAGCATTTTTGTCAATCGCCTGCAATTTGGTCAGGGCGAAGATTTCGACGCTTATCCGCGCACCTTTGAATCCGACTGTGCCAAGCTTGAGGCGGCCGGGGTGAATGCGCTGTTCTTTCCCACCGAAGCCGAGCTTTACCCGCGTGTGAAGCAGGATTTCAATGTCGAGCCGCCGCATATTCAGGACGAGCTGTGCGGCGCTTTCCGCCCCGGTCATTTCCGTGGTGTGGCCACCGTGGTCAGCAAGCTCTTCAATATTGTGCAGCCTGATGTGGCCTGCTTCGGCAAAAAGGACTTCCAGCAGCTGCATGTGATCAAGGCCATGGTCGACGACCTGAATATTCCGGTGGCAGTCATTCCGGTAGATACCGGCCGTGCCGAAGACGGCCTGGCCTTGTCCTCGCGTAATGGCTATCTGACGGCAGAGGAACGTGCCGAAGCCCCGCGCCTGTACCGCAATCTGTCTGCCATGCGTGCCGCCCTGCTGGCCGGCGATAGCGATTACGCTACGCTGGAAGCCAATGCCAGTGCCGATCTGCAGCAGGCAGGCTGGGTGGTGGATTATGTCGAAGTACGTCAGGCCGATACCCTGGAAGTGGCCCATGCCGGCGAAAAGCGCCTGGTGGTGCTGGCTGCCGCCCGCCTGGGCCGTACCCGTTTGATCGATAATGTGGAAGTGTCCCGCTAAGCCGGGCCAGGAAAGACCGTACCATGCAGCGCATCATGCTCAAGTCCAAGCTTCATCGTGTTACTACCACCCACGCCGAACTGCATTACATCGGCTCCTGCGCCATCGACGAAAACCTGCTGGAAGCAGCGGATATTCGCGAATACGAAGAAGTGCAGATCTGGAACGTCAATAATGGCGAACGTTTTGCCACTTATGCCATCAAGGCCGAGCGTGGCTCCGGTGTGATTTCGGTGAATGGTTCGGCTGCGCGTCGTGCCGCCCCGGGCGACTTGCTGATCATCGCCTCTTTTGCCCAGTACGAAGATGCCGAGCTGGCCAATCACCAGCCCAAGCTGGTGTTCGTGGACGAGCGCAACCAGATGACGGCGCTGGACAGCAAGACCCCGACCCAGCCGGCCTGAGTACCAGACAAGCAGGCAAACCTGGCGAAAGCGATGCTGCGGCATCGCTTTTTTCATGGCATCGACTGACTCAGCCGCCCGCCACCGGCCATGCTTTGCATGGTTGTTTATAACTGTCTATAGTTTCTGAATGAGTTGCCGCACCAGCCCGGCCGGCTGGTTCGTTTGCCACGACAGGAGCATGACATGAGCAGCATTCTGCATGGAGGCTGTCTGTGTGGTGCCGTGCATTACCGGGTGCATGGCCAGCCTTTTCACGTGACCCACTGCCACTGCGTCAGTTGTCGCAAGGCCAGCGGTGCGGCTTTCGTCACCTGGTTCACCATCCGGCTGATCGAGCTGGAGTGGCTGGGAGAGAAGCCGCTGTTTTACCATTCTTCCGCTGCCGCCATGCGCGGGTTTTGCCCGCATTGCGGTGCTACGCTCAGCTATCAGCACGAATCTGATCCGGACGATATCGACCTCACGGCCGCTTCGCTGGATGTGCCGGAACTGCTGGCACCGGAGTTCCATATCTGGTGGCAGGACCATATCAGCTGGGGCGAGCCGCAACAGCAAGCAGCCTTGCCGGTACATGCGCGCAGCCGCGACTGAGCACGGCTGCGTCGCTGTGTTTACAGCAGCGGCGTGGCCGACACGATCACGCCATCTTCGTCGGCATACAGCCATTCGCCCGGCACGAAGGTGACGCCACCAAAGGTCACCGCCAGGTCGCGCTGGCCTTCGCCACGTTTTACCGATTTGAGCGGGTGGGTATTCAGTGCGCGAATGCCCAGCGGCAGCTGGTTGAGCGCGACCGAATCGCGGATGCAGCCGTAGATCACCACGCCATCCCAATGATTGGCCACTGCCAGGTCGCCGATCTGATCCCCCAGCAAGGCGCAGCGCAGCGAGCCGCCGCCATCCACCACCAGTACCTTGCCATGGCCATCCTGCGCCAGGGTTTCCCGGACCAGGGTGTTGTCTTCAAACAGTTTGAGGGTGACGATCTGGCCATAAAAACGCTGATGATTGCCATAGCGCTGGAATAGCGGCTCCACCACGCGGACATGGCCTTCGTTGGCATCGCACAGATCGGTTGTCAGAAAACTCATGCTCTTTCTCCTTGGCAGATGATGGTTGCGCTGGATGGCGGACGCAAAAAAGCCGCCTTGCGGCGGCTTGTTGCATACATCAATCCAGGCGTAGCGGTACAAACAATGTACTGTCCTGGCGGCGGACCAGCAGGGCGATATTGCCACGGGCACTGGCCAGCGCCTTTTCAAAGCTCTTCACCGTGGTGATTTCATTCTGATTCAGGCCCATGATGATATCGCCATGCAGCAAGCCGGAGCGGGCTGCCGCGCCCTGTGCCTTCTGCACCAGCAGGCCGCCGTTCAGCCCCAGCTCGCTGCGCTGCTTGGCGGTCAGTTCGGTGACGGTCAGGCCGAGCTTGCCAAACTGGAAGTTCTGCGGCGCAGCTTCATCTTGCTGTTTGGCCTGCGGTGTGACTTCCGCTGCCAGTTCGCCCAGCGTGGCCTGAATGGTTTTCTCCTCGCCCTTGCGCCATACCGACAGCTTGACCTTGGCACCGGGCTGCAGCGAACCCACCATCATTGGCAGATCCTTGGAGCTTTCGATGGCACGGTCATCCAGCTTGAGGATGATGTCCCCGGTCTGCAGGCCGGCCTTGCCAGCCGGGCCTTGCGGATCGACACGCACCACCAGCGCACCACTGGGGCGTGGCAGGCCGAAGGATTGCGCCAGCTCTTGCGACACTTCCTGGATATTGATGCCCAGCTGGCCACGGCTGACCTTGCCCTTGGCCTTGATCTGCTCGGCCACATTCATGGCCAGGTCGATTGGAATGGCGAAGGAAATCCCCATGAAACCACCGGAGCGGCTGTAGATCTGCGAATTGATGCCGACCACTTCACCCTTCAGGTTGAACAGTGGGCCACCGGAGTTGCCCGGATTGATGGCGACGTCGGTCTGGATGAACGGTACGTAGTTTTCATCCGGCAGGCTACGGCCCTTGGCCGAGACAATGCCAGCGGTGACGGTGTTTTCAAAGCCGAAGGGCGCGCCGATGGCTGCCACCCATTCCCCGACCTTGAGCTGGGACGGGCTACCCACCTTGACCACCGGCAGGCTGGAGGCATCCACTTTCAGCAGTGCCACGTCGGTACGCTTGTCCAGGCCGACCAGGCGGGCTTTCAGCTCGCGCTTGTCGGTCAGCATGACCTTGATCTGGCTGCCGCCATTCACCACGTGGGCATTGGTCATGATGAAGCCGTCATCGCTGATGATGAAGCCGGAACCGAAAGAGATGCTTTCTTCCGGGGTCTGATCCTGCTGATTGGGCTGGTTGGGGATGAAGCGCTTGAAGAAATCGAATAGCGGATCGTCTTCCGGCACCGGGAAGGGCATTTCACTTTGCTGTGGCGCCGCATCGGTGCGATTGGCCTGAATGTTCACCACTGCCGGCCCGTCGCGTTCGACCAGTTGGGTGAAGTCAGGCAGCAACATGGCGACGCGACCGTCCGACTGGGCAGGAACCGCGACCGGAGCCGGCTGGTTCTGCTTGTGGAACAGGCTTTCGATCTTGTCGCAACCCGAGAGCAACGACGCAGCCAGAAGGGCGCCGACAATGGTGCGAAGATACGGAGTCACAGAGTTATCCTTTCGGGGAGGCTTTCAGACGGATATAGGGGCGATCCGCTGTATTTCCAGGTCATCCAGCCTGAATTGTCATCAGGCACAGATTGTGTTCAATCATACCGGTTTTGCCGGATATTCGCAGAGATCGACAATCACGCAGTGCTGGCAGTCCGGTTTGCGGGCCTTGCAGACATAGCGGCCATGCAGGATCAGCCAGTGGTGGGCATCGACCCTGAATTCGGCCGGCACGTACTTCAGCAGCTTGTCTTCCACCTCGCGCACATCCTTGCCGGGGGCCAGCCGGGTGCGGTTGGCTACCCGGAAAATATGGGTATCCACGGCGATGGTGGGGTGGCCAAAGGCGGTGTTCAGCACCACATTGGCGGTTTTGCGGCCCACGCCGGGCAGTGCTTCCAGTGCCGCCCTGTCATCCGGTACCTCGCCGCCGTGTTTTTCCAGCAGCAGGCGACAGGTGGCAATGACGTTTCTGGCCTTGGTGCGGAACAGACCGATGGTCTTGATGTAATCGGAGACTGTCTCTTCACCCAGCGCCAGCATGGCGGCCGGGGTATTGGCCACGGCATACAGCGGGCGGGTGGCCTTGTTGACGCTGACATCGGTCGCCTGGGCTGACAGTAACACCGCAATCAGCAACTCGAAGGGCGTGCGATATTCCAGCTCGGTGGTCGGCTTGGGAGTGTGCTCGCGCAGGCGGCGGAAAATCTCGTAGCGCTTGGTGGCGTTCATGGCATGTCGGCTTGGGGCTGGTTCGGTACGGGGGTGACGGCTGCGGACAGGCTGTATTGCCGGTGCTTGCAGCCTGCGCCATTGTAACGCAGGCCGCTGCCGGCTCGTATGCGTTGCGGTTTCTACGTGCGGCGGCCCGGCGACAGGGTGAGGCTGTCCAGCAAGGGCGCGCTGGCACTGAGCAGCAGCAGGCTGGCCGCCAGCGTCACCGCGGCATCCGGGTGGCTGGTCAGCGTGATAACGCTGATGCACAGCATGCCGGCAGCCTGGCCATAGATCAGCCGGCCACGCGAGGTGATGGGGGTGCAGCTGCCATCGCTCATCACCCAGCCGGCCAGTAGCCACAGTGCACTCTGACCCAGCAGCCAGCCGCTGCCCACTGGCAGGGCAATCAACACCACCAGCAACAGTCCCAGCGGCGCTTGCCAGCGCAGCAGGCCGCGCCAGAGCAGCCACAGGCCACCGGCCAGCAAGGCCAGCGACAGCGGGAGGTTGGCATGGGGCAGGCTGGCGGGCAGCCAGGGCGCTGCCAGCAGCAGGCCGCCGGCCACCGGATGGAACAGGCTGCTGCCACTGCCACCAAACAGCTGGCGTAGCAGCAGGATGGCAGCGCAAGTAGATATGCACAGCAGCGGCAGTGTGGTGACGGGCAGCAGCAGGGTGAGCAGCACTGCCGACAGCAGTGCTTCACCCTGGCGCAAGGCCGGCCATACGGCCTGTCGGCGCAAGGCCAGGCCTACGCTGTCGGCTAGCAGGGCGCTGGCCGTGGCCAGCACGAGTGCCAGCAAGGCCTGCGGCCCCAGTTGCCAGAACTGGATGGCCAGTGCCGGCAGCAGCGCCAGCAGGTGCTGGCGGTTGCGGCTTGCCAGGGTGGGGGCGAGTCGTATTAATGGGGGGCTCATCATTTTTCCTGCTCTCCGGCATCGCGTGCGGCTTTCTGGGCGGCGGCGCGAGCCATGGCGGCGGCAATCAGCGCCTTCTTGTCTTCGTCCATGGCTGCCGGGCTATTGGTAGCGGCTGCAGACTTCTGCGCATTGGCCCGCTGCATGGCGGCGTGAATCAGCGCGTGCTGTTGCTGGTTCAGCCCAGGTTGCTCACTGTTGTCGGCGGATGTTTCCGCCGCCGCTGCCTTGGCTGCATCCTGTGCCGCCTTGCGGGCGGCGGCGCGCGCCATGGCGGCGTCGATGGTTGCCTGACGGTTGGCCGCAATGGCGGCATCACGCTCACTGCTGCTGATGGACGGTGCGGCATCCGGACGCTGCCGCTGCGCCGCTCGGGCCATGGCGGCAGCGATGGCCGCCTGCTTGTCAGCATTGCTTGCTGTTGGCGTGGTGTTCTGGCTTGGGGCGGTCGCTGCTTGTTGCGCCAATTTGGCGGCTTGTTGTGCAGCGCGTTCGGCCAGCCGCTGCGCTTTTTCCTGCTTGTCGCGTTCCAGGCGGAACTGGCGGAAGCGATGGCGCTGGCGGGCTGCGTCGGCGGCGGTCTGTTGCTGCTCTGCTGCCAGCAGTTGCTGGCTGGCCTGGCGGAAGGTGTCGAGCAAGGGCAGCTGGCTGGGGCAAACGGCACTGCACAGGCCGCACTGGCTGCAGTCGGCCAGCCGCCAGTGTTGTGCTTGTTCCAGCTGTTGCTGGCTGCAATGCCAATACAGCTCCTGCGCTTGCAACTGGCTGGGGCAGATGCTGGCGCAATCGCCGCAACGGATGCAGGGCTGGGCAATCAGCTCAGACTGAGCGGGTAGGGCCAGCAGGCAATTGCTGTGCTGGTGTATGCCAATCGACGTATCCGCCAAGCCAAAGCCACGCAGTCCACCGCCATGGACGATGGCATGGCGCTGTGTCGGCAGGCCGGCGCAGGCCAGTAGATCGGCGACCGGGCTGCCGAGCAGGGCGAGGATGTTTTGTGGCTGCTTGACGGTGCCGCTGACGGTGACGATGCGGCTGATACATGGCTTGCCATGCAGGATGGCCCGTCCGGCCGCATATACGCCGGCTACTGGCAGGCACAGGCTGTTGCCGCTTTCTTCGGGGCGCGCCAAGGAGCGCAGCAGTGGTGCGTCATCACCAGCCGGGTAGGGGGCTTGTATTACCTCAAGCTGCCAGGTTTGGTTGCGGGCCAGGCTGCGCAGGGCATTGATGGCGGCTCCCTGTTCTTGCTGGACGGCCAGCACCAGCCGTGCCGGCTGCAGTATGCGCCCCAGCATGGTCATGGCGTCGGCTACGGCGGCGGCCTGTTCGCGCAACAGCATGCTGTCGGCCTGCAGAAAAGGCTCGTTTTCCGCCGCATTGATGATGAGCAGTGCCAGCGGCGGCGGGGCTGCTGCCCAGGCCAGCGGCAGCAGCGGGCCGTGCTGGCCCATGACACCCATGTCTTGCAACCGGATGGCCAGCGCCAGTGGTGACAGGGCTGGCCAGCTGGTATCGGCTTGCAGTGGCAGCGCTTCGTCCAGCCCGTCTGGCTGCAGTTGCAGGCCATCCAGCCGTGGCGCACCGGGTAGTGCCTGCGGCAGCGGGCCGATGGCACGGATATGGCCGGAGGTGGGGGCATGGACAGCCACGCCGAACTCATTGTCGGCCTGGGCCAGCAACTGGTGCTTCAGTACGCGCTGGCCCACTTCGACACAGCAGCGACTGCCTTGCAGCCACAGGTTTAGCTGGGCCGGCAACGGCAGGGTGGCCAATGGCTGGCTGCTGGCAGCGGTGTACACCGGCAGGATGGTCTGGCGGCTCATGTGCTGCTACCTGGCTTGATGGCCTTGATGGCGATGACCGGGTAAGCCCAGCGCCAGTCGGCTGGCAGGCTGGTGGCCGGGCGCATGCTGATGCAGTCCACTGGACAGGGGGCAAGGCACAATTCACAGCCGGTGCACTCATCAGCCAGCACGGTGTGCATCTGCTTGGCAGAGCCGAGGATGGCATCCACCGGACAGGCCTGAATGCACAGGGTACAGCCGATACAGGTGGCTTCATCGATCAGTGCTACCGCCTTGGGCTTTTGTGCTGGGGCATCGGCGGCAAAGGGCAGGTAGTCGACTTGCAGCAGCGTGGCCAGCTTGCGTATGCCATCCTCGCCGCCGGGCGGGCAGCGATTGATGCTGTCTTCGCCGCGCGCCAGCGCCTGAGCGTAAGGCTGGCAGCCGGCGTGGCCGCACTGGCCGCACTGGGTTTGCGGCAGCAGGGCATCGATGCGCTCAGCCAGCGGTGGCAGGCTGGCGGCAGCAGGGTGCAATTTCTGTGCGCTGCTGCGCAGGATTTTTCCCAGCAGCCAGATGGCCAGCAAGAGCAGCAGCAAACGGAGAACAAGGGTCATGACAGGCGGGCTCCAAGGCCATGCAAGGCCAGCGCGATGATGAGGGCACACAGCAGCAGGGCAGGCCGGCCGCGCAGCCATACGGGCAGGGCGCAGCGTTGCAGGCGTGGTGGCAGCGTGGCGAACTGGGCCAGCAGCAAGGTGAACAGGGCTGCGCTCAGCAAGCCGGTGAGCAGGGATGCCAGCGGGCTGCTGGTGGATGGCAAGCAAGACAAGGGCAGGCCGGCCACCAGACTGTTCAGCAGCAGCATGGGCCAGCGCAGCCCAAGCTGGGCGGCTTCGCCAGCGGCAAGGCGCGGTAGTGCACCCGTCAGCAGCAGGGCACTGGCGGCTTGCGACAGGATGGCGGACAAGGGCAAGGGTAGATCGAGGTGTGCGCTGTCTGCCAGCGCCAGCAGGCCGCCGCCGAGCAGCAGCATGATGGCCGTGGCCAGCCCCATGGCGATGGCGGCTGGCAGCGCCAGCGCAGCCGCCTGGCTGTCATCGGGGCGGCGGCATTGATTGCAGAATGCCAGCCCGGCAAGCAGCGGCAGATAAAGCCCAAAATTCATGGCCGGATAATCCAGAAAGCAAAACCGCAAAATTATCCGGGTTTCCCGCCCGGACCACAACCTTGCTGCCATGAGGGCGGGGCGGCGCTGCCTGATGGCTTAAGGAATATATTGGGCCAGCCAGGCTTGCAGCTTGCGTGCCTGACGCAGGGTTTCTTTCAGGATGCGTGCATCCAGTGCACCCAGTTCGGCCGGACGGATCATATTGTCCAGCCGCGCTGCCGCCTCCTGGCAGGCCAGTTGGTGGCGCAGCCGCAGCTCTTGCAGGAATTGCGCACTGTCGGCAAAAGACTGGCAGGCGCTGGTGGACAGACCGGGCAAACTGGCGGCGGCAGCAAAGCGTTCGCTGGTACGGCTGGCGGCCGAGCCGGCGTGCAAGGCCAGAATGCGGGCGGCGTCGACGAAGAAGTCGACGGCGGCTTTCAGGTCCAGTTGTTCATCCTGGTCGGTTTGCAGGCGTCCACTCCAGCCCAGTGGCGGCTGATAGCGGCGGGCGCTGCGGCTGAGTGCACTCAGTACCGCTGGCTGACTGGCCGCCTGGCGTAATTGTCCGGCCAACTCCAGCCCCAGCTTGTGCTGGCCCCAGGCCGGGCGCAGGTCCAGATACAGGCCGATATGCCCGGCATCCTGCGGTGCACTTTGCAACTGCTGAATCACCGTGTCGCTCCAGTCGGCGTAGGACAGGCAATGACTGGGGTTGCCAGCCATCAATCCGTTGCGGCACAGCGGAATGCCGCAGGCGCTGAGGGCCGAGCCGATACGCTGGGCGATGGCCGGCAGGTGTTGGGCCAGTTGTTGCTGGCGCAAGGCATCGTTGCAGCGGAAAACCAGTGCGCTGTCCTGATCCGAGGTCAGGGTGTTTTCCTGGCGACCGCTGCTGCCCAGTTGCAGCCAGCAGATTTCCACTTCCTCCAGCCCGGCTCCGCTCAGGTGCAGCTGGCATAGCCGGGTCAGCAACTGGTCATTGAACAGGCTGAGCAGACGGGTGGTGGCATTGGCATCCATGCCCTGCTGAAACAATGCCAGTACCTGACGACGGAAGGTGGCTGCCACGCCGGACAGGGCCGCCGTGCTGTCGCAGCGGCTCAGGCGTTGCAGCATTTCCTTCATGTCCAGCCGCGACAGGCGGTATAGATCGTGCTCGGACACGATGCCTACCAGCGTCATGCCTTCACATACCATGACATGGCGTTCGCCGCTCTGGGCCAGGGCCAGCATGGCTTCGCTGGCCAGGGCGCTGGGCGGCAGCAGGCAGGCGGGCTGGCGCATCAGTTGCTGTACCGGGGTGTCGTCACCGTGGCCGGCCAGATGGGCGTCCAGCAGGTCGCGCAGGGTGAACAGGCCCAGCAGGCGCTGCTCGGGGCTGGTGATGACGACCGAGCCTACCCCTTCTTGCTGCATCAGTTGCAGCAAGGGGCGTAGCGTGGTTTCCGGGCGGCAGCAGACTGCCGGGCGCTGGATCACCGCAGCAAGCGGAGTGTGCAGGCTCAGCCCCTGTCCGCCCAGCGCGGCCGGGTGTAATTGGCGGGCGCGCGACAGCAGGTTGGCCAGCCGCTGGGTGCAGAACAGCTGGAAGGCGGCAGACTGCTGGCACAGTGTCACAAAGGCAGCTTGTGGTAGCTGCAGCACCATGCAGTCGCTGTCGGCACGGTAGTGATTGGTGACCGGCCGCTGCGCCAGCAGGGCACCCAGTGGAAACATTTCACCCTGCCCCAGCAGGGCAAAGGCCTGGCCGCTGTAGATGTCCTCGGCCAGCACCTGGCCTTCCAGCACGATGAACAGCTGGCTGGCGGGGCCGGCTTGCGGGCTGGTGAGGCTGGCTCCACGTGGGTAGTGCTGGCGGCGCGCCTGTCCAGCCAGCTGTGCGAGCTGGTCTGCGGTCATGGCGGTAAAGGGTTCGTGCTGGAGCAGGGCCTGCCAGTCGGCCGGAAAGGGGGTTGGCATGGTAAGGCTCCGGTGAGGGCTGGGCCGAGATGGCAGCCTTAATATAGTGAGTGCAGTGGCTGGCCGGTATTGGGGAAATCCGCCCGTCGCGCAGCTTGCAGCAGGCGCAGTGCACCGTGAGCAGCCTAACTGTTCTGGTTGAGGATCTTCTGATAGCGACCATCGCGCTTGATGGCGTCCAGCGCCTTGCGGAAGGCATCGACCGTGGCGCGTGGTGTGCCGAGGCTGAAGGCCATGGACATGCCCTGTGGCAGCTCGCGGAACACAAAGGCGGTTTGCAGCAGGCGGCCGGGGTCGTCCTGTAACTGGCGCACCGTGGAAAAGGCGGTCAGCTGATTGGCGGCCCACAGATCAATCCGCCCGGCGCGCAGCATCTGGTAACCCTGGGTATAGGAGGCAAACGGCTCCAGGGCGGTAAAGCCATGTGCCAGCAGGTATTTTTCCTGGTAGGAACCGTGCAGCACGCCGATGGTGTAGCGGCGGTAGTCGTCCAGCCGGCCGTCATTGGGCAGGTGCTGGCGATTGTCGGCCAGCATCAGTAATACCGGTGGCGAGTGAATCACCTCGCCCACCCACTGAAACAGGTTTTCCCGTTCCGGCGTGCGCGCCATGGCGCAGACCAGGGTGTTGGGCTGGTTTTGGCCCATGGCATAGACCCGGCTCCAGGGAAACAGGTGGATGGCATCGCTCAGGCCGAGATCCTTGGTGATCTGGCGGATGATCTCTACCACGATGCCGTGCTCCTGCCCGCTGGGGCCGCTGGAAAACGGCGGCAGATTGTCTTCGCAGGCGATGGTGATGGCGACCGCTTGCGCCGCGCCGACATGCAACAGCAGGCCCAGAGTCAGGGCCAGCAGGGTAGGGGACATGGATTCCATCAGTCCACTGTAGATCATGGCCGGCGTGGTGCAAGCTGGAATGCTGTTATTTTGCACTGCAACAAAAACGGTGATGTTTTATCATGCCCAGATCTCTGGTTCTGATTGATATGTGCCCATGATTGTCCGCTCTCCAGTGTCCTGGTTTCGTTTGCTGTTCGTGTGGAATGGCTCGGTGTTGCCGCGCATTCTGTCACGCTTGCTGCTTGTCTTTCTGATTTCGCTGCTGGCGACCGCTGCGCGGCATTGGTGGCTGAGCAGCCATGGCGATTCGGCATTAAGCATTCCCACCTTTACCCTGCTGGGGGTCTCGCTGGCGATTTTCCTGGGTTTCCGCAACTCGGTCAGCTACGAGCGCTTCTGGGAGGCTCGCAAGCTGTGGGGGGGCCTGCTGGTGGTGAACCGTTCGATTACCCGTCAGCTGCTGGCTGCCGCGCCTGAGCATCCGCAGGTGGCACAGGTGCTGGACCTGATTTGTGCTTTTGCCTATGCCTTGAAGGCACAGCTGCGCGAAGAGGAGGGGTGTGATCACATGCCACGTCTGCTGCCGGCTGATCTGCTGGATGAGGTGAATGGCGCGCGCTTCCGGCCGGGCATCATTCTGCGTCGGCTGGGCCAGCTGATCCTGCAACTGCAAGCCGAGGGTGTCATCAGCGAATGGCAATGGCAGGCGCTCGATCAAAAGCTGAATACCATGTCGGAAGTGCTGGGTGGTTGCGAACGTATCGGCAGCACGCCCATTCCCTACACCTACCGGGTTTTGCTGAACCGCACGGTCACCATCTATAGCTTGTTGTTGCCGTTGGGCCTGGTCAGCAGCATAGGCTGGCTGACACCGCCGATAGCGGTGTTCATCGCTTATACCTATCTGGCACTGGAAGTGATTGGCGAGGAGCTGGAAGAACCATTTGGCCGCGAGGGCAATGATCTGCCGCTGGCCGCGCTGTGCCACACCATCGAACTGGCCGTGCGCGAGATGCAGGGGCAGCCGATGCCGGTCACGGCGCCGCAGCCGCAGGGTATTTATCTGTATTGAGCGGTATTGCGCCCGGTATTGCACCGGGGGCGTAGGACAAGCTGACTGCTGTCGTGCAGACAAAAAAAAGCCCGGTGAAATCACCGGGCGCAAGGTCAGTGTGCTCCTGAATTGATTTACAGCGGATTCTGCAGTTGGCTGAGAATCTGCGGGTTTTCCAGTGTGGAAACGTCCTGGGTGATTTCTTCGCCCTTGGCGATCGAGCGCAGCAGGCGGCGCATGATCTTGCCGGAGCGGGTCTTGGGCAGGTTTTCGCCAAAGCGGATGTCATCCGGCTGGGCGATCTTGCCGATTTCATGGGCAACCCAGTTTTTCAGCTCGGCAGCAATCTTCTTGGCGTCATCACCCTCCGGACGGGCACCCTTCAGTACCACGAAGGCCACCACGGCTTCACCCTTCACCTCGTGCGGCTTGCCAACCACGGCGGCTTCAGCCACCAGCGGATTGGCTACCAGCGCCGATTCGATTTCCATGGTGCCCAGACGGTGGCCGGATACGTTCAGCACGTCGTCGATGCGGCCCATGATCCAGAAGTAGCCGTTTTCGTCGCGGTTGGCCGAGTCACCCGCCAGGTAGTACTGGCCGTTGAATTCGTCCGGGAAGTAGGTTTTCTTGAAGCGGTCCGGGTCGTTCCAGATGGTGCGCACCAGGGATGGGAAAGGCTTCTTGATTACCAGGAAACCACCACGGCCCGGTTCCACCTGGGCACCGGATTCGTCCACGATGTCGGCAACGATGCCCGGCAGCGGCAGGGTGCAAGAGCCCGGTTTGGTCGGTACCGCACCCGGAATCGGCGCAATCATGGCCGAACCGGTTTCGGTCTGCCACCAGGTATCCACGATAGGGCAGCGGCCACCACCGACCACTTCGTAATACCACATCCAGGCTTCCGGGTTGATCGGCTCGCCCACCGTGCCCAGAAGGCGCAGGCTGGACAGGTCGTATTGCTTGGGCAGGTCGTTGCCCAGCTTGATCAGCGAACGGATGGCTGTAGGGGCGGTATAGAAGATGCTGACCTTGTGCTGCTCGATCATGCGCCAGAAACGACCGGCATCCGGGTAGGTCGGCACCCCTTCGAATACCACCTGGGTGGCACCGATGCCCAGCGGGCCGTAGCAGATATAGGAGTGACCGGTGATCCAGCCCACATCGGCCGTGCACCAGTACACATCATTCGGTTTGTAGTCGAAAGCCCAGCGGAAGCTGTTGATGGCACCCAGCAGATAGCCGGCGCTGCTGTGCTGGATACCCTTCGGTTTGCCGGTGGAGCCGGAGGTGTACAGAATGAACAGCGGATCGTCCGCCAGCATCCATTCCGGTTCGCAGGCTTCGGCCTGGCCTTCCACCAGCTTGTGCCACCAGATATCGCGGCCTTCGGTCCACTGTGCGCCGCCATTGGTGCGCTGGTAAACCACTACGTTCTGTACCGATTCGCAGCCTTCCAGTGCCATTGCTTCGTCAACGGTGGCCTTCAGGGGAACGGTCTTGCCACCACGCAGGCCTTCATTGGCGGTAATCACCAGCTTGGCTCCGGCGTCCTGAACACGGTCACGTACGGCACCGGCAGAGAAACCGCCGAATACCACCGAGTGAATGGCACCGATACGGGCACAAGCCTGCATGGCAACGATGGCTTCAATCACCATCGGCATATAGATGACTACACGGTCGCCCTTGGCAATGCCCAGGCTCTTCAGGCCATTGGCAAACTGGCAGACACGGCGGTGCAGTTCGGAATAGGTAACACGGGTGACTTCGCCATCATCTGCTTCAAAGATCAGGGCGATCTTGTTGGCATTCAGCGGCAGGTGACGGTCGAGGCAGTTATAGGAAACGTTCAGCACACCATCGTCAAACCACTTGAAGAAGGGGGCATTGCTGTCATCCAGAACCCGGGAAAACGGTTTTTTCCAGGTAATCAGCTCGCGGGCCAGATCACCCCAGAAGGACAGGTAGCTGTCGTCGGCCTGCTCGCACAGTGCGTTGTAGGCCTCCATGCCCGACACGGTCGCCTTGTGGCGGAAGTCGTCGGACGGCGGAAAACTACGGGTTTCCTTCAGAATGGATTCGAGAGTGGACATTACCTTCTCCTTGTAAGTCTTGTAGTGCTGTAGCCGCATCCCGCAGGATGCGGCCCCAGGTGAAACGATTAGTGCTTGGAAGCGCCGGTTGCGCCGATACCGGTCATGGAGCGGACAAACTGCGCATCGAACTTGGCTTTTTCTTCTGCAGCCGATTTGGATTTGTCAGTTACCGAGAACAGCCAGGTGCTGACGAAAGCCAGGGTGATGGAGAAGATGGCCGGGTTCTTGTACGGGAACAGGGCAGCCTTGTGCTTCATCACATCAACCCATACTGCCGGTCCGAGGACGATCAGTACCACGGCAGTAGCCAGGCCAATGAAGCCGCCAATCACCGCGCCACGGGTCGTCAGGCCCTTCCAGAACATCGACAGGAACAAGACCGGGAAGTTGGCGGAAGCCGCGATGGAGAAGGCCAGACCCACCATGAAGGCGATGTTTTGCTTCTCGAACACCAGGCCCAGCACGATGGCGATGACACCCAGTGCCACGGTGGTGATCTTGGATACGCGGATTTCGTCAGCCTCGTTGGCCTTGCCCTTCATGATGACGGAGGCGTACAGGTCGTGCGAGACAGCAGAGGCACCGGAGAGGGCCAGACCTGCCACAACGGCCAGGATGGTGGCGAAGGCCACGGCAGAGATGAAGCCGAGGAACATGTCACCGCCAACGGCATTGGCCAGGTGAATGGCAGCCATATTGCTACCGCCAACCAGCTGGGTGATCTGCTTGCCATCCTTGGTGATGGTTTCCATCATGCCCGGCTGGTTCAGTACCAGCATGATTGCGCCAAAGCCGATGATGAAGGTCAGGATGTAGAAGTAGCCAATGAAGCCGGTTGCGTAGAACACCGACTTGCGGGCTTCCTTGGCATCAGACACGGTGAAGAAGCGCATCAGGATGTGCGGCAGGCCTGCAGTACCAAACATCAGCGCCATACCCAAGGAAATAGCATCAATCGGGTCGGTTTTGCCCGGTGCCATGATGGCGGCGTGCTTGGCGTGTGCGGCGACTGCTTTCTCGAACATCAGCTCAGGGCTGAAGCCTACGGTGGACAGCACCATGAAGGCCATGAACGACGCACCACACAGCAGCAGTACGGCCTTGATGATCTGTACCCAGGTGGTAGCCAGCATGCCGCCAAACAGCACGTAGCACACCATCAGGATGCCTACCATGACCACGGCAGAGGAGTAGTTCAGGCCGAACAGCAGCTGGATCAGCTTGCCGGCACCCACCATTTGCGCGATCAGGTACATGGCGACCACGACCAGGGTGGAGGTGGCGGCAAACATGCGTACCGGTGTTTGTTGCAGGCGGTAGGAGGCCACGTCGGCAAAGGTGTATTTGCCCAGGTTGCGCAGGCGTTCTGCTACCAGGAACAGAATGACCGGCCAGCCCACCAGAAAGCCCATGGAGTAGATCAGGCCATCGTAGCCCTTGTCGAACACCATGGCGGAAATACCCAGAAAGGACGCTGCCGACATGTAGTCACCGGCAATGGCCAGTCCATTCTGGAAACCGCTGATGCCGCCACCGGCCGTGTAGAAGTCCGAGGCGGAGCGGGTGCGACGGGCTGCCCAATAGGTGATGCCCATGGTGAAGGCTACGAATACCACGAACATGATGATGGCGTGCCAGTTGGTTGCCTGTTGCTTCACATCACCTTCGATGGCGCCGGAAGCAAAGGCGAGTACCGGGAAAAGCGACAATGCTGCCAGAGCGAGAGAGCCAGTGCATTTTTTCATTTTTGTGCCTCCTCGACGATCTCGCGGTTGAGCTGGTCAAACTCGCCATTGGCTTTGCGCACGTACAGGCCGGTCAGCACGAAGGCGGAGAGAATGATCAGAATCCCGACCGGGATGCCTACAGTCATGGTCATGCCGGGAGCCAGCGGTGCGCCCAGCGTAGACGGTGAAAATGCCAGAATCATAATGAAGCCATAGTAAATGACCAGCATTGCGATGCTGAGCTGCCAACCCAGGCTTGTCTTCTTTTGAACAAGCTCTTTGAACTTCGGGTTGGACTGTACTTTCTTGAGTACGTCCTCGTTCATTGCATCCTCCTTTGTCGTAACGATCGTCTGACCGCTGTTCGAAACATAAGGGACGACAGGCTGCTCCTGCTAATCGCTTTTTTTGATTAATAAAATTTGTCAGACGGATGTTGCATTGCAAAAAATTATATTAATCATACGGTTGCGGTGGTATTTTTACTCCATTCACCATGTGGATGGTGCGGTTTTTTTTGCAAAAATACCGTGAAATTCTTGTGGTAAATACCGTAATGACGCCAAAATGTTGGCAAAGACAAGATCCGGAAAACAGGAAAATGTAGTCACCTTGCTACAGGCAGAGAGAACAGGTCGTACATGGAAATCTATCAGTTAAGGACCTTTGTCACCGTGGCCCAGCAGGGCCATCTGACACAGGCAGCAGAATTGCTGCATTTATCCCAGCCGGCAGTCACGGCACAGATCAAGGCGCTGGAAGAAGAAGTGGGCATGCCCTTGTTCGAACGCACTGCTGGTGGCGTCACCATGACGCGTGCCGGGCAGGAATTGCTGCCACAGGCACAGTCCATCCTGGCGTCGGCACGTGAAATCATCAATCACGCCAAAGGCTTGAAAGGGCAGACCGGAGGCAAGGCGCTGATTGGGCTGACCTTGACGCCGGCCACCCTGAAAGCCGGCGAGTGGGTGGCTGCGCTGGTGGAAAAATATCCGCTGCTGGACCTGCGGCTGCAACACGGAGTAACCGGCGAAGTGCTCAACCTGGTGCGCAAGAAGGAGCTGGACGCCGGCTTTTATCTGGGGAAAAACCCCTATGTCAACGTCAATACCGTGCTGCTCACCAATCTGCCTTTCCGCATCGTGCTGCCCAATGGCTGGAAAAATCGCATTGATCTGAACAACACCAAGGAGCTGGGGCGCCTGCCCTGGGTTGGGTTGTCGCAATTTTCCAGTTTGTCGAAAATTACCGCCGAACTCTGGCGCGAACTGAATATTTCGCCGAAGAAGGTGACAGAAAGCGACAATCTGGCCGCTGTGCTGGAACTGGTGGCCTGCGGCGTGGGCGTGGCACTGGCACGTGAGGAGGAGGCGCTGGAGTGGGAAGCCGCCGGACGATTGACGGTTGTGCCGGCTGTGCGCAAACTGGCCGAGCTGCAGTTTGTCTATCCGTCCGACCGGGTGGGCGATCCGATTCTGGAGGCTTTGCTGCAGGAATTGATCCGTGTCTGGGCGCTCAGCCCGGATGTAGCACACTAACCCGCAGCGACCGACGAGGAATATCCATGGCTTACGAGTGGTTTGCCAGCGCTTTTCAGCGCTACCTGAGTGCCATGGAGCTGAGTCAGCGCCGCCTGCTGGACGCCCAGCAGGATGCCTGTCTGAGCTGGACCGCCGCCTGGCTGCCAGCCTATCCCCTGGCCGAGGGCGAGGTGCAAAACCGCATCGATGGCAGCCTGCTCAGTGGGGTATCGCTGTTGCAGGCTCAGGCGGACAACCAGCGCGACCTGATGCTGGCCACGGAAAAATCACTCAATGAGATGCACAAGCACCTGCTGCGGCAGCTGGAGCAATCCGGCCAGCACCCTTCCTACGCCGTGATGAAGCAGGCCCTGCAACTGGGGCAGAGTTCCGGCAGTGCTGTCAGCAAGATGAGCCGACAGGTCGGACATTTTGCCGCTACCAGTTTTTCATCGGCCTCGCTCAACGCCGCCCGCGATATGCGCCGGGTGTGGAAGCAACAAAAACCCTGATCATCCGCTGGTGTTTATCTGCCGGACACCCGACTAGAATCGGGCAATGAGCCCATTTTCTTCTCTGACCTTTGGTCAACGCTTGCTGGAGCTGCCGCCTGTCTTCTACCGGCACATCCAGTCCCAGCCGCTGAGTGAACCCTATCTTGTGGCCGGCAATGCCCGCTTGTGCGAGACATTGGGTGTGACAAGCAGTGAGCTGTCCCAGCCCGCCGGGCTTGCCTTGCTGTCCGGCAACCAGTTTGTCCCGGGTGTGCCTGCACTTGCAGCACTGTACGCCGGTCACCAGTTCGGTGTGTATGTTCCCCAGCTTGGTGATGGTCGTGCCTTGTCGTTGGGCGATACCGTTGATACCGCAGGACGGCGTTGGGAGTGGCAACTCAAGGGAGCCGGTTTGACCCCGTTCTCGCGCATGGGCGATGGCCGTGCCGTGCTGCGCTCCACCATTCGCGAATATCTGTGTAGTGAAGCCATGCACGGACTGGGCATTCCCACCACGCGCGCCCTCGCCATGACCGGCTCGCCCGACCCGGTTTATCGCGAGCGCCCGGAAACCGCAGCAGTGTTGACGCGTCTGGCAGAAAGCTTCATCCGCTTTGGCAGTTTTGAAGTGTTTTACCACCGTGGACAACATGATGAAATCCGGCTGTTGGCCGACTTTGTCATACGCCACCATTTTCCGCACTGCGCCGACGAAGAGCAGCCCTATGCGGCACTTTTTGCCGATATTGTCGCCAGAACGGCGCAGTTGATTGCTCACTGGCAGGCTGTCGGCTTCTGTCATGGCGTTATGAATACCGACAATATGTCCATTCTGGGACTGACGCTGGACTACGGCCCTTTTGGTTTCATGGACGGTTTCAATGCCGCACATGTGTGCAACCACAGTGATCATGCCGGGCGTTATGCCTACAACCAGCAACCGCAAGTAGGTCTGTGGAACCTGCATTGTCTGGCATCTGCCTTCTTGCCGCTGGTCGACGAGGACACGCTGTTGGCCCTGCTGTCGGGTTACCGGGAGCAATACCATCAGCACTGGCTGAGCCTGATGCGTGCCAAGCTGGGTTTGGCTGAATCCACAGACGACGATGAGGCCTTGATCGAAGCACTGCTGCTGGCTATGCATGCGCACCATACGGATTACACCCTGTTTTTCCGCAGGCTGGCGGACTTTGAGATTGCCGCAGATAACCACGCTTTGCGGGATTTGTTTGTGGATCGCAGCCTTTTTGATGAATGGGCCGCACGCTACGCTGCGCGCCTGCAGTTGGAAGCAAGGTCTGTGGCAGAGCGCAAGCTGGCCATGCTGGCCGTTAACCCCAAATTCATCCTGCGCAATTACCTGGCCGAGCAGGCGATACAAGCCGCGCAACAGGGAGACTTTGCCCTGATTGCCAGCCTGCATGATTGCCTGAGCCATCCCTTTGACGAGCAGCCGCAATACCAGGCTTTCGCCGGAGAGCCCCCGGCCTGGGCACAGGAAATCAGTGTCAGCTGTTCAAGTTGACCGATAGAGCATTGTCTCTGGCAGAAAAGAAAAAAGCTCCCGAACGGGAGCTTTTTTCAATGCTTACACATGCGTTTAGTGCAGTACCAACAAGGTGAACGGTGGCAGGTAGGCCATGGCCGTTACCACCAGACCGACCAGGCAGGCCAGTGCCAGCGAATGGAAGAATACATAGCGCAGGATCACGCCTTCCTTGCCGTAGTACTGGGTCGCGGTGGAGGCGACCACGATGGATTGGGCGTCGATCATCTTGCCCATCACACCACCAGCCGAGTTGGCGGAGGTCATCAGCACCGGCGACAGGCCCAGCTGGGTGGCAGAGGCTTTTTGCAGGCCGCCAAACAGTACGTTGGCCGCAGTGTCCGAGCCAGTCAGTGCAACGCCCAGCCAGCCCAGCAGGGTGCCGAAGAAGGGGTAGAGCACGCCGGTGTGCGAGAACGCCAGACCCAGGGTGATGTCCACGCCGGAGTAGCGGGTGAGGTAGCCCAGTGCCAGCATGGCCACGATGGTGATCAGCGAGTAGCGCAGCGACCAGAAAGTCTGGCCATATACCTTCACCAGTTCGCTCGGGCGGTAGCCCATGATCAGGCCGGACAGGATGCCGGCTACCAGAATGCCGGTGCCGGTGGTGGACAGCAGGTTCAGCTTGTAGATGGCGGCTTCAAGATGCGGTGTCGCGACTACCGGCGGCATTTTCTGAACCAGGTTGTGCAGGCCAGGCCACTGGATTTCCAGGGTGAAAATGGAGTCCAGCAGTTTTTTCACGCTAGGCGAGCCCCAGGCGAACACCAGTACCGACAGGATGAGCCAGGGCAGCCAGGCGCGGATTACATCACCGGTGCTGTAGCCATGCTTGGGCTGCAGGCCGGTGTTGCCGGCGGCTTCTGCCGCAGCGCCAGCCATGGTGCCGGCGGTAGAGGTGTAAACCTCTTTCGGGTGCCATACCTTGAGGAAGAACACCAGTGCTGCGATGGAGCAGACCGAGGCGATAACGGCTACCAGTTCCGGGCCCATGAGGTTGGACACAAGCAGTTGCGGAACGGCGAAAGACAGACCGGCCACCAGTACGGCAGGCCAGATGCGCATGGTGTTTTTCCAGCCACAGAAGGCAATCAGCAGCCAGAACGGCACGATGATGGCGAAGATGGTCATCTGACGGCCGACCATGGACGAAATCAGCATCACGTCGATGCCCGTTACCTTGGCCAGGGTGGTGATCGGCGTACCCAGCGCGCCATAGGCGACCGGAGCGGTATTGGCGATCAGCGACAGGCCGGATGCGGCCAGCGGCGAGAAGCCCAGGCCGATCAACATGGCGCCGGTGACTGCAACCGGGGTACCGAAGCCGCCAGCACCTTCGAAGAAGGCACCAAAGCAGAAGGCGATCAGCAGCAGTTGCAGGCGACGGTCTTGCGTGACGCCGGTAATGCTCTCGCGCAGGATGGCGAACTGGCCTTTGCGCTCGGTCAACTGGTACAGGAAGATCACGTTGAGAATGATCCAGCCAATCGGCAGCAGGCCATTGGCAGCGCCCATCAGGGTGGCGCTAAGCGCCATGCTGCCCGGCATGCCGAAGATGCCGATGGCGACGACGAGCGAGGTGATCAAACCCATCACGGCAGCAATGTGTGCCTTGATATGGAAAATGCCGAGCGCGCCCAGCAGCACGATGATCGGCAACGCTGCGCACAGCGTAGACAGCCACGGGTTGCCCAGTGGGTCGTAGACGTGGGACCACATAATGATTCTCTCCAATGATTGTTGGCGTTGATCGGGCTGCGCGTCGTGTGACGGACCCGTTATCGAGCGTTCCGCCTGTTTTTGTGCTGGTGGCGGATGGCGCAACTGTAGTGATTGCGCCGCCCATCGTCATTTAGGGCTTGCCCTTGCGGGTTTACCCTTGGAGGAGGCGTGGGCTGGGGAGAAATGCTGGATGGGTGAGGCTTGTTGCAGCAATGCTTGCAGCGTGTTGCTGGTGGGGCCTTAGCCCAGCGGCAGTGCCGTGAGACCGGACGCATCCAGGCGCAGATAGCCCCCTTGTGCACCGTGCCAGTCGCGGATGACCCAGCGTTCGGCCTGGTGGCTGCCTTGCTGGTGCGTGTGGGTGGCCGGGCGGTGGGTATGGCCGTGAATCAGCGTGGGCCAGTCATGCTGTGTCAGCAGTTCCAGCACGGCACTGTCGGTTACGTCGGTAATGGCGCTCAGACCTTGTTGCTGCTTGGCCGCTTCACTCTGCATGCGGGCCTGTGCGGCGATGGCGTGGCGCTCGGCCAGCGGCCTGGCCAGCATGGCGGCTTGCCAGGCCGGATTGCGGCTCATGGCGCGGAATTGCTGATAGGCGGTATCGGCAGTACACAGGGCATCGCCATGGCTGAGCAGATAGGGGCGGCCATAGGCGTTGAACAGATAGGGGTCGGCCAGCAATTGCGCGCCACTGCGATGGGTAAAACCGTCTCCCAGCAGAAAATCGCGATTGCCGCGCATCACATACAGCGGAGTGTGCTGCGAGAACTGCTTCATCGCCGCCAGTAATGGCTGCAAGAACGCGCTGCGATCATCATCGCCCACCCAGTATTCGAACAGGTCACCCAGAATGAACAGGCTGTCGATCTGCCCTTGCCATTGCTGCAAGGACTCTACAAACAGCTGACACAGTGCAGGGCAGTCTTCGCTCAGGTGCAGGTCGGAGATGAAGTGATGGCTCATAGTAGGTCGGCAGCGGCAAATGAAGGGCAGGTGGGTAAAGCAAAGCCAGCTGCCTGACGGCTGCTGGCTGGTGTGGCAAAGCCCGGCCCTGGAGCCGGACCGGCGGATCAGATGATCTCGGCTTTTTCCAGCACGACGGCTTCTGCCGGTACGTCCTGATGGCCACCGCTGCGACCGGTGCGTACGGTCTTGATACGGTCAACCACGTCCTTACCTTCCACTACCTGACCGAACACTGCATAGCCCCAACCCTGGGTGGTTTCGGACTTGAAGTCGAGGAAGTCGTTGTCGGACACGTTGATGAAGAACTGTGCCGAAGCGGAGTGCGGGTCCATGGTACGGGCCATGGCAACGGTGTAGGTCTTGTTGGAGATACCGTTGTTGGCTTCGTTCTTGATCGGATCGCGGGTGTCTTTCTGCTTCATGTCGGCATCAAAACCGCCGCCCTGAATCATGAAACCGTTGATGACGCGATGGAAGATGGTGCCATCGTAGTGACCGCTCTTTACGTATTCTTCAAAGTTGGCTGCGGTAACCGGAGCCTTGTCGCTGAACAGTTCCAGCACGATTTCGCCAAAATTGGTGGTCAGTTTGATCATGAGGGTCATCCTTGTGTCTGAAGCGAATGCTTGCTGATGTGGTGGTGTGCGGTCCGTACCTGTCGGACCGACTGGTGGCGGGTCAGGGTTTGACTACCACCTTCTGAATCACGATGGGCTCGAACGGCACGTCGTCCATGCCTTTCATGTTGCCGGTGTGGGTTTTGGCAATGCGATTGACCACGTCCATTCCCTTGCTTACCTTGCCGAACACGGCATAGCCGATGCCTTGCGGTGTCGGGTTCTTGTAGTCAAGGAATTCGTTGTTGGCCACATTGATGAAAAACTGTGCGGTGGCCGAGTTCGGATCGGCGGTGCGGGCCATGGCAATGCTGCCGATGGTGTTTTTCAGGCCGTTGGCAGCTTCATTCGGAATGGGTGCGTTGGTTTTCTTCTGTTCCAGTTTGCCGTCAAAGCCGCCGCCCTGGATCATGAAACCGTCGATGATGCGGTGAAATACCGTGCCGTTATAGAAACCGGCTTTGGCATAACTCACGAAGTTGGCCACTGTCTTGGGTGCTTTGGCCGAATCCAGGGTGATTTCGATCACGCCTTTGTTGGTGGTCATTTCCACGACCGGTGCGGCTTGCGCCAGCAGCGGCAGCGCACATAGAGCGAGGCTGGAGAGCAGTTTTTTCATGGGCGTATCGGGTGCTATCGGCAGGAACAATGCCGAATTCTAGCACAGCAGCCGGCCGTGGATGCGACCGGCTCCACCAGTCGGCCAGCATGCTGGCCGCTGCTTCTGCCCGGGGACTCAGACGCCGAAGCGCATCAGCTTGTCTTCGTCTTCGTTCTGCATGTGCTTGGGTGCGCCGACAATCAGCGGGTCGGCATTGTGTGCCACGCGTGGGTCTTTGTCGGGATAGTCCAGGCTGGCCAGGAAGTGGCGGATGCAATTGAGGCGGGCACGCTTCTTGTCATCCGATTTCACCACCACCCACGGTGCATCGCCGGTATTGGTATGGAAGAACATCGCCTGTTTGGCAGCGGTGTAGTCGTCCCACTTGTCCAGCGACTGAATGTCGATGGGGGAGAGCTTCCAGTGCTTGAGCGGATCGTCGCGGCGCGAGATGAAGCGGCGCAGCTGTTCTTCGCGGCTGACCGAGAACCAGAACTTGAACAGATGGATGCCGCTGTTGACCAGCATGCGCTCCAGCTGCGGGGTCTGGCGCATGAATTCCAGATATTCATCCGGATTGCAAAAGCCCATGACGCGTTCGACGCCAGCACGGTTATACCAGGAGCGGTCGAAGAACACGATTTCGCCGGAAGCCGGCAGATGTTCGATATAACGCTGGAAATACCACTGGGTGCGTTCGCGCTCGGACGGTTTCTCCAGGGCTACCACGCGGGCACCGCGCGGGTTGAGGTGTTCCATATAGCGCTTGATAGTGCCACCCTTGCCGGCGGCATCGCGGCCTTCAAACAAGATGACGATTTTCTGCCCGGTTTCTTTTACCCAGTTCTGCACTTTCAGCAGCTCGATTTGTAGCTCAAGCTTGATTTTTTCGTATTCGGTGCGCCGCAGGCGGGTGCGGTAGGGGTAACTGGCAGGCAGTTCGGCCGTGGTGCTGTCTTCGCTGGTGCCGTGCGGTGCTTCGGCTACTTGCAGGGCGACCGGCTCCTGGCTGATGGTTTCGATGGCCTTGATCGATTCCTGATGTACGCGTTTGACATTGCTTTGACGGCTGCTGCCGCTACGAGCGGGTTTGCGGGCCGGGGCCGGGGTGTTGCTGGCAGCGGCTGCGGGGGCGGCAGCGGGAGCTTCCGGGTTGACAGCGGGGGTGGTGGGGTCGGTATTTTTGTCTTGTGTCATGGTTTTCCCTCATGCTGAAGTGGTCATGAAATCATCCTACGCCTGTTGAATTAGGGTGTCGATATGCCTCCGCCATGGCCCGCGCCGCAGCCGGAATGCGACATGAAGTCGTGCATCCCTTGCGTGGCAAGGCGCTGGCGTCGATGATGACAAGATAACCCTGCTGCCGGTGTGCCAGAGCCTGCCGGCCATTCACAACAATAGAAAGCTGTCGCCATGTTCAGTCTGGGTTTCCGTCCCCGCGTCCTCGATACCCTGCAACACTACAATCGCAATCTGCTGCGCGATGACGTCATGGCGGGTCTCACCGTGGGCATTGTCGCATTGCCACTGGCGATGGCCTTTGCCATGGCCAGCGGAGTGACGCCGCAGGCCGGCATCTTTACCGCCGTGATTGCCGGTTTCCTGGCGGCGGCGCTGGGCGGCAGCCGTCTGTCGGTGACCGGGCCGACCGGGGCCTTCATCGTGATCATCTATGGCATCGTGGCCAAGTATGGAGTGGCCAATCTGCTGATCTGCACCTTCATGTCGGGGGTGATGCTGGTGTTGATGGGGCTATTCCGGCTGGGGCAGGTGATCCGCTTTTTCCCGCTACCGCTGATTACCGGCTTTACCAATGGCATCGCCGTGCTGATTTTCCTGACCCAATTGAAGGATTTCTTTGGCCTGCCGGTGGATAAAATGCCGGCCGGTTTCTTTGCGGTGATGCAGGTGTTGCGTGAGCAACTGGGCAATTTCCACTGGCCCACCTTGCTGCTGTCAGCGGCCAGTCTGCTGCTTATCCTGTTCTGGCCGAAGCGGCTTAACCGCGTATTGCCGGCACCTTTTGTGGCACTGGTGCTGGCGACTCTGATCACCGCGCTATTCGGGCTGCCGGTGGCGACGCTGGGCAGCAAGTTTGGCGGCATCCCGCAGGGGCTACCCAGTTTTGGCGGGCTGGATCTGGACCCGACCCATCTGTCCGACCTGTTGGCTCCGGCTTTTACCATTGCCCTGCTGGGTGCCATCGAATCGCTGCTGTGCGCGGTGGTGGCCGATAGCATGACGGCGGACAAGCACGATTCCAATCAGGAGCTGATTGGCCAGGGCATCGCCAATATGGTGGCGCCTTTCTTTGGTGGCATTCCGGCCACCGGGGCGGTGGCGCGCACCGCCACCAATATCAGCAATGGCGGTAAAACGCCGGTGGCCGCCATGGTGCATGCGCTGTTGCTGTTGCTGATTCTGCTGGTGGCCGCGCCCTTGGCCGCCAGCATCCCGCTGGCGGTGCTGGCGGCCATCCTGATTTCAGTGGCGCTGAAAATGGGCGACTGGGATATCCGCAAGGCTTTCCAGTTCCCCAAGCGCGACACGGCTGTGCTGGTGGTTACCTTTGTACTGACCGTGGTGTTCGACCTGACGGTGGCGGTGCAGATCGGCCTGCTGATGGCGGCGGTGTTCTTCATTCGCAGCATGGCCAGCCATACTTCGGTTAACCGGCTGTTGCCGGAATACGCCCAGCTGTTCGAGCGCCACACCATTGCCGGCAAGCATGTGCCGGATGGCTGTGCGGCCTTTCGTGTTGAAGGGGCCCTGTTCTTTGGCGCGGCGGACAGCGTGGAAATCATCCACCAGCAGGCCGAGCAGGCGCGGGTCATCATTCTGCAATTGCACCGGCTGGTGCTGCTGGACACCACCGGTCTACTGGCACTGGACAGTCTGAACGACAAGCTCAGGGCGCAGGGCAAGACGCTGATTCTATGTGGCGCGGCGGATGAAGTGCTGGCCATGCTCAAGGGTTCGCGGCTGGCTGATGACCTGGGTAGCGACAATCTGCAGCCGGATCTGGCCGCAGCACTGCTGCGTGCCGAGCAGCTGCTGACCAGTGGCGTGGTGTGGGGTTAGGGCCTGTTAACACGATGTTTTCTGCGGCGCAGGCCCTGAAAGGTTGTCAATGCAAGGCGGAGGGTGCAGCGCTTGGTGGCCCCAAGCGCAAATCCGACAACGC